>CALUHC010000023.1 GCA_944320355.1 uncultured Prevotella sp.
CCAGAGCATGGTGCGCCTCGTCTATCACTATCAGCCCCGGCTCACCTTCCACGTCGCCCCAATGCCTTGACAGCCACTGGATGGACATCACCATCACACGGCCGTCATACTTCGCCATGCCGCAGCGCGCTACGGTTTCCTCTATCTGCTCCACAAGCTCGCGACGGTGGGCCACTATCCACACGCACTGCTTTTCATCTTCAAAACCTGTTCCTTCATCCACGAGTGAAGCGAGCACCCGCGTCTTGCCCGTGCCCGTGGGCATCTGCACGAGCACAGAGCCATGAACACGCCACGCCTCACGGACGCGGCGGACAATGAAAAGTTGGTAGGGGCGGAGAAAGGAATCCATCACTTTAATTTAGTGAGATAGCATTTTCAACCATTATTTCTGTGTTATTCCATCTACTCTAAAAATCTGAAATAACACCATGCGAACTGAAAGATAAGACCTAATTAAAGAAACAAAACTTACCGTAAGATTGACTATGCACTAATTACAGTCCTTTGTTATAAGAAAGCAAAGCGTCTGAAAGCCATAAGCCTAATAAACAGTCATACATAAAATGATTTTCAGTTCTTACCCCAAAACCTTTCGGCAATAAACCGTGCAGGAAACAACAACGCAGCCTTGGCATACCGTTTTCTCGTGTGCTTCTCCTTGCACATCCTATACAGAAAACGAAGATTGGCTTTATCTACCCAAGCGGGGTAATAATCAATCTCGTCTTTTGACGTTTGGTGAATAAAGCCTCCACACGTAAAACCAATTCCACGATAACCGGCAGATTTGACTTTAAGCAAAAAGCGTTCTTGCGCAAGCGCTCCCATACCAACTATCAGAAAATCTGGAGCAAGCTGTGCGATATACCCTGCCTCTTCAGCCTGTTCCTCGTCAGAACCAAAATAGCCATCCCTATATCCCGCGATAACAAGCCCGGGGTAACGACCTTTGAACACGGCAACGGCTTTCTCCACTTGTGCTCTCTGCGAGGCTACTATATAAATAGACTTTCCATTAGCCTCCGCAAACCCAAACAACCATGGTGCGAGTGATGTCATGTCAAAACTATATCGCGCAACAACCTTACCATATACAATCTTTATTGCCGACACCAGCAATGACCCGTCGGCAAAAATACCGTCAAACCTGCCAAACAGCTCTTTGTTCTCTAAGGCTAAGAGATATGAAACAGGATTCAGAAAAGTATATATACGCCCGCCTGCCTTAAAGATGTCGTCAATAGCAAGTTTATCTGTTTCGACAATCTTACGAACTAAAATAGAATTCATTTTATAAGAAACATTTAGTTGTCGAGTTATCCAATAGCCAAAACCCGCTCAACGACCTCACGATCTTCATTGATATCAAACTTCCGCGCAAACAGGCACCCGGAATCTTGAATGAGTTGCAAGTCGCCAATTTTCAATGTTTTGGGCGATGGGCAGCCTTCATCAAACATGACAAACCGCAGGCAGCCTTCCTCGGCGAAAGCATACCCTTTTGTTTTTAGAATCATTTGCTTATAATGTTCATCACAACAAGTGGTGTGCCTGAACATATCTCTATGCAAACTATACCCCACCACAATTTCTTTAACGGCCTTGGAAGTCAAGCTGCACCACTCACTTCCATACGAGTAATCCAAAGGCGAATGCCTAAGCCTGTTAACAAACGGCAACTGTGGAATAAGCAACAACCGGCGCATAAAATCTACAACAGGCCGATTACGCCGTGAGCGTACAAAGAAATGGTAATACCTCAACCTCTTTTTAAACCTGTCCGGCTGCCTTACATCAATGAACTCTTCTTTGCAATTTCGGAAAAAGCTATGTATCTCGTCTTGTGAGCGCAATGGCAAATCAGCCCCTGAAAGCAGATGTATTCTACCATAATCCCCAGCGTCTAAAACCCTTTTAAAAAGGCATACCTCTGCATCAGCCAACAATATATCGCTCCACCTCACATCAATACTCTTTACAAGATAAATGTTAGAATACCTTGCGTTTACCCCCCCCATTTGTTAAAGTCATTTAACGCTTTCGCGTCTATGTGCAGGAAAATATCATTCCGCTCATCGTCTATGGCATCAACAAGTATTTGCAATTGTTCCCAGTTGGAATGGGCCATGATGCAATAGGCGTGCTTGTCTGTTCTGCTAATCACCCTATTACCTCCTCAAACATTTCATACCATTGCCGAGCTATAGAATCGACAGTAAACTTACCGGCATCAATCATCGCCTCTTTGGCCATTTCTATTCTGTGGGATGGATTATCCATGAGATACTTTATTTTCTTTACAGTATATTCTTTATTGTAAGGATAAGGAGTTATAAAACCGGAAAAACCATCACGGATAATGTCGAACACGGCCTCATAGCTGCCATAGACTACAGGTACCACGCCATAGCTCATACTCTCTATGATGACAAGACCAAATCCCTCCAAATCGGATGTCAGCATGAATATGGACGCATCACGATAGTATTTGATTGGCGGGTCAACCTGAAAGCCTTCAAAACGTACCCTTGCAATGTCATTATCGTGGACATAATCCATCAACTTTGACTTGTGCGGCCCGTCTCCCACCAGCACAAGTTCCCAATCGGGATATTGCCCGTACAACTCCTGCCATGCCTCAACAATCCTGTTCACACGTTTGTTCTCATAGTCCATCCGCCCCACGTAGAGCAGCTGTCTTTTCTTCTTGGCAAAATCAAATCCGTCAAGATCAACAGGTATAGTAACCGGATTGCCTATCGCTACCACATTGACGGTGCTCTTAAGCCGCGCATAGTCGGCCAGCGGCCTTATGAAGCCCTCCGACAGCAATACATACCTCTCGCTGTGCTTGCAGGCGTAACGTATGCTGGCCTTGACAACGCTCTCCTTTGCCCGCAGCAGTGCACCGCACACAACGCGCGAGACGGGGTTGGCTGCGCATTTCACTGCGTCTTGCGCCTTGATGATCACCTTCGATGTGTTTGGCGAGCCGTGCAGCACAGAGATCAGCCTGCAGGCCGTTCCCCTCATCGCCTTGTTGCAGAGCATGGTCGTATGGAAAGGCAGCCCCCACTGATTAACCACAATATCAACACGTTTCCGCACTATGATGCCGTGCAACTTCTTCACGTTGGCTCTCGAAACTATAGGATAATTGAGCCGTTCTATATCGATGCCGGCATATAGCTGTCCCGCAAGCTCCATGTGTGGTTGCTCGAAAGAGACTATGGTTACACCGTGGCCGTCGCTCACAAACTTATTTGCCAATACTGTTGTCACTACCTCAACGCCTCCATAGTTGGGGTAGGCGCGATAAAGAAAGATGATGTTCATTTTGTTGTTTTGTAAAGTCAGCACACAGCGAGGCTGTAGCAAAATGGAAATTAAGTGGAAGGCCGCCTAAGTCAGGCTGCCTGCCAGCCGACGAAAGTAGGCTGACAAACACTGCCGGAGCGCAGCGAAAAAACGGCCGTGCCGACAGTGCTGCCGTTAACATTTTTATGTTAAATGATGCGAAACGAAACTCCTTGTCCAACCACCTGACAATCAAGCCATTGCGAAACGTGTCGTTTTGGCTTGCAAAACGGCACGTCTTAGCATCCGAAACGGTGCGTTTTGCAAGCCAAAACGGCGCGTTTCGCAGTTAGAAACGGCACTGGTGTTAAACCGAAGCTGCTTCTGTTGTTTTTAGTCGCACATATGCAAGTATGACTGTATTGTGTGTCCTTTTTATTTCTTCAATATCCTCATTATGACAATAAACGCCAACAATGCCGCAATCTTCCGTTCTTTCATCAAAAAGAACATGACTCTGCTCGGCAAGCGCAGCTCTTTGTAAGGATAAGAATTCAGCACCGATTGGAGTTCTTCTGTCTCGATTATTTCAGTAATGCCTTTCTTTTTTTCTTCCAATGGAATAGCCGTGCCGCAAATAGCCGACATATCTACGCGTGCCCTTAATAGCAAATACTTATCCAAGTATGGCTTATATTTCTTTTGTTCTTGCCCATACAGATATGAATGCAACTCTTTATAGACTTCAACATCCCGCTTGAAACGTGATTTATTATATGTATTGGAAAGCCCGTTACCGTTCCAGCAATAATAATAAAAGCATTCTGGGATAAAGCCAACCTTACGAGCCTTTGTCAGGTAATCACAAAGAAAGATCAGATCTTCGGATGTGAAGTCCTTAAATACAACCCCATTTGCCTTGATTATCTTCATGGAATAGATTGCCCGCCAAACCGTCATGAAGAATCTTGCTGTATGGCTATAATGAGGCACACTGCCTATCATGTCCATCAAAAAACCTTTGACAGTGTCATGGGTATCAAAGCGCAGATATTCGCTTGTCTCGTTTTTCATCGCAAAACGTCCGTCGGGTTTTTGGCTGTAATATCCACAAAAAACTGTGTCCAGGCCATCTGACTTCAGCTTGTCATATAATGTCTCAAACATTTGAGGGGCAACATAATCATCAGAATCAACAAATGCCACATAATCCGATTTCACGTAAGTCAGCCCCACGTTTCTTGCTGAGCTCAATCCGCCATTCGTCTTATGCACAAGTTGAATTCTGCTGTCACTGGCCGCATATCTCTCACAAATAGAATAGCTTTCATCTGTCGAGCCATCATCCACAATTATTATGTCAATATCTTTCAATGTCTGACCGATCAAAGACTCCAAACACCTGTCCAAATAACTTGCTACATTATAGACAGGAACGATAATACTAATCTTGCACATAAAGTTATAGTTTATAAAAATACCCTTCCAGCCTACCCCTCAGCAATAGGAAGGAATGCTTTGCCTTGGCAACGTTAAACTGAAACAAGGATAAAAGGCTTCCCCCTAACGGGCGGACAAAACTCTTTAAGACTATCGACACCGGGTATTTGTGCTTTCTAAGCACATAACCCCATCCCCTTGCATATTCGTATTGCTTGGTCTCATCATTCCTGAAATTTCCATTTCCACTCGCGGGGTGATGCACTATGATGTGCGGGTCATAATATACCATGGTTCCGGCAGCCCGCATCACGTTCAGCAGGTAATCGGTTTCTTCGCCAGACGACAGCCTGTATGGCGAGCCCACCCCGATGTTCTCGTCAAAGGTGACGGACGCCACGCGCTTCAAGAATATTGTGTAGGAAATGGCACCGCAATGATTGTACAGGGTCAAGCGTTGCGCATTCTGCGGAAAGTCGTTTGTGGGTTTCCCGCTTTCGTCCTCGCCTCTGGCCACGACTCCTGCGTGCCCGTCTGCAAAATGGGCAAAGACGCGCTTCAGCACGTCAGTCTCATACCAGCAGTCATCGTCGGGAAATCCGACATAATCGCCTGTGGCATATCGTAGGCCAATGTTTCTTGCACATGACAGCGAACAATGCTCATGCTTGATATATGTGAAATCTATCCTTTTATCAAGCTCATCGTAAACCTCAGCATTATCTTCTTGATCGACAAAAACCAGCTGGAGCCGGCCGAAGTCGATACCCACCTGCGCGTTGAGCGATTTCACGAACCGCGCGAGTTCATCTTTCCTGTTTTGCGAGGTCTGTATTAACGATATTCTCATTTTCAAGTTTCTTTATTTCTGCCGCGTTCATTGCCCATGTGTCAAAAGAAGTCCTTTTGGCTATAAACTTGGCCGGTACCCCCCCCCAGATTTCCCCTGGGGGCACATTCTTGGTGACGACTGCTCCCGATGCAATGACTGCATCGTCACCAATCGACACAGGAGCGCAGATGACGCTATGACATCCCATAAACACACGCTTACCAATAGTTACCCTACCGGCCACAAACCTCTTGCCCTTGCTGTTTGGCTTGTAGTAGTGCGTGAGTATTGTGCACCGCATCGTTATTGTTGAATAATCACCAATCGTTATGTTCTCGGGATACATTGTGTCAAAGATGACACCCTCCCCTATGTGGACATTCCTACCTATTCTTGCCCCGGCCAAGCGCACAAGGCCGGGCCTGCCATGCTTGGAATGGATGAGCGAGCACTCCTGAATACTTAATAAAAGCCTTTTGAAAAAACGGGGCATCATTCAAAGAAATAGTTTATGTAAGGCACAACATCCTCGCCATTGTCTGTGATAAGCCTCCGGCTGAACAGCACCACAAGGTATGCAATAACCGCAAAGCGGAACACGCCGCGCTCATTTCTGGACGGAATGCCATGCCATAGATAAGTGAAAACAAATATTGAGAAATACATGAACGCGTATGCTATGCGCTGGTAAATCCACGAAATGGGGGTGAGCAGGTTTAACGTGACGACGCCGACAACGTAGCAAAGCAGAAAGACATCGTTCTTGTGCCTGTGGAGGTAGAGCACATAAATGCAAAACAATGTGTGGAGCAAAGTGGTAAGAGTGGAGAAATTGCCAATGCCACTTTCACTTGTCATATAACCGGCATAGTTGGAGTTGTCGCCGGCAAAGACGTAGGCATATTGCCCGAGCACCCCAAAAATCTTGTTTATGGCCGTGAGTCCCACGATGTAAGAGACTATCAGTATGATGGACAGATTGCGGAAATTGAGCCATCGGTGGCCGTAAAACATGGCCATGGGTATGAAAAGAAGCAATACCACCTGGCTCTTATGGAAGAGGAGAGCCGTGATGACGGTCGCCACGGCAAAGAGGGCATACCTTTTCTGCTCTATCACCAAGGGCAGAAACAGGCATATAATGGAGAAGGCCAGCTCCTGCCTCATGGTGTTGTACATGGCAAAATAATACCCAAGGCCAAACATGAAGAGAAGCGTGAGGGCACCATTGCGCGAATACCACTTTATGGGATAGTACCTCATGAGGAATGTCACGAAGAACAGCGAGTGGAAGAACAACATCTTGTTGTCCGACACATAGTCCTTGAAGTTGCCCATCAGCCACGCAAAGCCAACCTCGAACTGGTACATCACGCTTCCCCATGTTGACGGGTCGGCATGAATGTAATAAAATTCGGCAGAATAACCTCCGCGCATATCGTTGCCAACAGTGCTGCCCCGCGTCGCTCCGAGAACCATCAAGATGATGAACGAATAGAGGAAGGCCTTCCTCTTATCCATTTTCCCCAACGCCAGAAACGCAAGTATGAAAAATACAATCCAATAAACCAGCATACTCTTTAATACCTAATATCAAAATCATTTAAAACCAGATAGGCGGAACACAGACATTCACCAACCTATCTTGACAAATGCCGGAACAGATAGTCGTGATATTTCAGGCCAAGCACACTGCAGAGTCTCATCTCCAACTTGGCATACCAAGGCTTCCACGACGCTGAATAGTGGTGGATGCAATATGTCCGGGCGGTCTGTTCTATCTCGCCGGTCTGATAGTTCTTGGCGCAGAAATAGTCAATGTCTTGAATGTCCAAGCGGAGCCCGTTGGCTCTGACATACTTCATGAGCAGCGAGGTGTTGGGGGTGTCGTTAAGCGTTCCATCAGGATTGACGAACGCCATGCCGTCATAAGACTCTAAGAACCCGCGTATGAAGCCGACGCCTGCCGACGCGCCTATCACCCCGGTGCCAATCACGCCGAAATGCTCATAACCTATGAAATAATCCCTGGCGAGCAGGTCGTCGAAAGGCTTCACCACCTCAATGTCGGTGTCAAGATATATCCCGCCATGATCTGCCAAGACGTGCAAGCGCGCTACATCTGAGACAAAAGCATATTTCTTCGCACCATACGCTTCTTCCGTGAACTTGTTGTAGTTAACATCAAAGTTGCTCTCATTCCACTCTTTTATCTCATAATCAGGCAAATGCTTTCTCCATGTTACCATATATTTTAAAACACTTGCCGGTTTGGGTTTACCACCAAACCAACAATAATGAATTATTTTGGGAATCATAAAAAGCAATTATTGGTTGAACTCTATTGAAAGCAGGTATTGCATGAAGTCGCGTTCGGCCAGGGCTTTGGCCAATGGTGATGAAGTCTTGGCATTGTGGAAATACTTGGCCCACAGGTTTGCCGTGAGAACGAACACGGCCCGGTTCACGTCTGTGCGCCCCATGCTCTTTATCCTGCTGTGGTTCATCCTAACCTGACGGAGCATCACCTCGGCGAAGGCCTCGTCGTTGGGCAGGCCCAAATTTACCCTGTCTGCCAGCAGCTGCTCTGTTATCCAGTATGAGTCGAGGCACTTCGCGCTACCCCGGGCTTTTGCGGTGATGCCCTGCGGGTTGATTCTGTAGCGGTACAGCAACGCGCTCGACGTAGCCACCTTTCTGCACATGGGGAAAACGACGAAGGCCATGACCGTGTCTTCAAACCAATAGCCCTCGGGGAAGCGAATGCCAGAGAACAGCTGCGCCTTGAAGATTTTGCCCCAAGGGAAGCCATACAACGCTTCACAGGCGTAGTCTGAGACCGAATCGCGCTTCCGCACCACCCGCAGGTCGGTCTCGCCATCGAATGTCACGTAGCCGCATTCAAGGACATCTGCATCAGTACCGTCGACAAGCATCAGCAATTCGTCCAAATTTACCCCCCTTAGAAATTCGTCATCGCTGTCCAAGAACGTCACATAGCGTCCTTTGATGCTGTCCAAGGCCCTGTTGCGCGCTCCCGAGAATCCTCTGTTCTCTTGCGTGATGACCTCCACCCGCGGTTCTTTGTCGTATTTCCTCAACACTTCCCCGGTGTTGTCTTGCGAACCATCGTTGACAACGGTCACGATGATGCTGCGCGACGAGGGCAGAGACAAAACTGAGTCAATGCATCTCTCGATATATTTTCCCGTGTTATACGCCGGGATTATCACTTGCAGGTCGTAACTCCATCCATGTTCCTTTTTGCTGCGCAAACACGAATTGGCAGGATTTGCCGAGAGGCTTTGGAGAAAGATTTCCGCGTTGCAGATATCGTTCTCTGTGCCTCCTGCTATGGCGTGAGCAAAAGGCTTCGCCATCAGATATGCCAATTTCTCGAGATGAAGTTTCTTTGCTACTTTGCCTATAAATGTCAAGCAGTCCATGTCATTGTTTTTGGTGGATGGGGGTCAGGCAATCTCTATTGATTCCGTGGATATCTTTATCAGACATTTCTCGTTTTCAAAGTCGAAGTCGCGGGGTATCTTGTAAAAGCCGTCACGCCAATAAACATCCGACTGCCTGTAGATATTCTTCTTAAAGCATAAGAAATGCAAATATGCTTGTCCGCCCCCTACCGGCATTTTATACCATTGCCCAGCGGGAACAATGATTCCACCGCTGCCCAAGTCATAATAGTACGGTGCTTCGGGGCGGGGAATTGGCGTGGTGTAACGCTCTTTGAACAGCGACCTTTTATGGAGAGGCTGAAGCAGGCGTTCTGCGAAGTCATAGTACCTGAAGCGGTTTTTCTTGAAGAAAGGCCTGAAGACATACCAATAGGCCGAGCCGATATATCGGCTGCATGGATTGATAATCCGCCCGTATTCGGGCTCCTCGTCCAGCCCATGAAACTCTTCCATCTCCAGCTTTTCCTTCCACAAGGGTATCTTCAGGCAGGCCTTGTTATATTTGTCGATGTTCCTCATCACGGTAAGATGCCCTGCCACCCTTTCAGAATGGGCAGATATGAAGTCGTACTTGCGCAGGTTCGTGTCGTTGAACATTATGCTCAAGTCGCCGTAAACCAGGTCTATGTCTGCAAATCCCCAGAAGTCATATCCACTCAGTTCCTTCTCGTGAATTATGCCATAGAACGGCTTGCACCCACAAAGATTATATGCCCCGTGCTCAGGATTGAAGTAAATGCCCAAAGCCTCAGACACGCGCTTGCAATAGGACGGATAGTCTGTCTCAAAGAACTTGGTGTTCGAATATCGCTTGCGGGGGATGCCGCAATCGGTGAAATACAGGAAGTCCACCATCTTCTGCCGCCCGCAGGTATAAAGGTAAAAGTCCATCCACTCGGGCCATTTGCCAAAATATGGAATTATTATTGCAATCTTAGCCATTTCTTACTTTGTTTATAAAATGCCTGATGTGATTTTTCAGCTGGTTGAACCTCATCTTGTACAAATCCATCCGCAAGGCAGATTGTATCGCGGGCTTCAGGCCGGAGTTGGGATATTGCGATATGAACCTGTCATAGTTTCGGTGCTTGCGGCTCGGTGCCTGCAACTGTCCATTGCCCTTTTGCGCTTCCACGACATCACGCTGAGCGCACCTGCAACGCTTCTTCACTTCCGCCCAGATGGCGACGGCCTTGTTTGTGTTCACAAGAACCTCCGACACGCCCTTGCCTATGGCGAAGCCTGCATCTGGGGAGAGCCCCCAGAAGTCGCCGAGGGTGAAGTCGCTGCACCGCGAGATGTGGGCATAACGGCAGGTGTAACAGCAGCTTCTGAACGTGAGCGGGGCAAGAAAACCAAACATATAAGGGTCTTTATAATACTTGATTCCGCGCGGAGCGCGCATACGGCTGGTTTGGTAAAACCAGCCGTATGCGATGCGCCATGGCGCATCGCATACGGCGGAGCTGCGCTCTTTCTGCCTGAACCACACACGAATATCTTCATCGTCCTTGCAATAAAGAGCTATGTTGTCATTGAGCATCTTCTGCGACGGCACGCCGTGGCATACCAAGTCTGCCGTAATGAGGTTCGGATAGTCTTTGTGCCTGAGGAAACCAGTCAGGCCGGCCACTTGGCACGGAGTGCCGACAAACAGCACCAGCCTGCCGGACAGCACATCCCGCCTTGCCTCTTGGTATGTGGTGCCGATGAAGCTCTGCACATATTTCGAGCCTTTCAGCAGTTCTATGTCTTCGGTTTTGTCAATGCGGACATGACGCACGTTCCTTATGTCGCTGCCCGTGCAGCCATAGACCACGCCGCCCTTGTCGATGACATAGCGTGACAGCTCAGTGGCCACACCCCCGGAGGCGCAGCTCGCAAGTTCTTCACCGTCACTCACCGTCGCCGCATAACAGGCTATCGGATATCTTAGCGCAACCTTGGCCACCGCCGGGCAAGCCTTTGCGCACAGGCCGCAGTCAATGCACAGGCTCTGGTCTATCTGCGGACGGATATATCCGCAGGCGTCCTCAGCCATAGCGATCGCGCCCTTGCCGCAGGCATTGAAGCAGGCCGAACAGCCGGTGCACTTGTCTATCGGGCAAATCTCTTTCATCTGTTTATCTCAATGCTTCTTCAAGATATTCTTTCGATTGTTTTATGAACGGGGCGAGGCGGCTGTCCACTGTCACGAAATCAATGTCAGGGAGCGTGCCCACTTTGCCGCAACTATCCTCGTCGAGCAACCTTTCGCCCAATCCCATCATCCCTAACAGATTCTCCACTCGCGAGTTCTGGCTTTCCGCGTTTTGCTTAAAGCGCAGGAATGTGAAAAACTGTGTGTGGAATATGCTTGAGAAAATGCTTCCGTGGAACGAGTCTGTTAAGAGGCACTCTGCATTCCTTACATAATGCAAGAACTCTATAGGCCCGGCGGAAATCAAATCGCAGTCATAGCGGCAATAGCTTTTGTTTGTAAAAAACATCTTCAATCGCAATCCGCGCTCCCTAGCATATTTTACCGCTGTATTTATGAAGGTCGTATTTGGAGTAAGAAAATATGCGAGAACGTACTGTTCCTTGCAAGAAGGGCTTCCCGGCAGCAGGCTGTTCCATTTGCTTGCATCCAGAAGCAAGGTCGGGTCAACTACCCTCGCCACGTTCCTACCGGTAAGTTCATGCAGTATGTCAACGCCTTGTTGCTCACGCGCAGAAAGACATTCAAAATCGCATACCAGCTTCTCCATCCTTGCTTTATATTCTGGCGGAACCCTCGATACTCCAATACTTGGTGCGTAAGACACCTTCTTTTTCTTTGTAAATGGTGCATAGAAATACTGTGCATAGGGATTGTCCAAATAAAAGGGGTTCCATATCTGGTCGCTTCCGCAAACATAGATGTCGTATTTTTCATCAAGCGAGGCCAAGTCACTGCCGATGTAATCGACAGACAAATTGTTGCGCTTGAAGTTGTCAAACAGCGAACAGCTCTTTGTAAAAGACCGGTCAAATTCGCGGAAGTTCTTTTGCAACAATCGCAATAAGAACTTCTTGACCTCGTATTTCCAACACGACTTGTGACCAACGACTTGAGATGAATCGTCCAATATCGCACAGGAAAAACCCGCACGACTTAAATACTGTTGCAAAGCAAACGCCTGCAAGTATGTGCCAAAATTGCGATAAGTGACCCACGTTATTATTGCTACAGACCTTTTCATTTATGAAAAATTTTATTTATGGCATTGATTGGCAAGCGCACAATGCTTCTTCGTTCGTTTCTGCTTATCCCCATCGACATCACGCACCCAATGGAGCACACGAGCGAAACCGTACTCACAACGATGAAGCTCAACCATCCCCCTGCAAGCCAATGGCACAAAACGCACGGAATAACCAGCGAGGCAACCGTCACCCTTGCGATAGGCAAAAGCACGTGCCTGGCAAAATCTGCGACAGAAAGCCCTATCATTTCCCTTGTCAAATGCAGCCTGACAAAAAGCAACACTATATGCACCCCTATATTCACAAGCATTGTTGACAACGGAGAAGCCCCAAGCTTGAGAACAAGATAAGATAGCGGAAAGTTTAAGAACAAGAACACAGACACCCACGTCTGATATTTCCTTATCTTTCCATAAGCCCGGGCAACCTGGGCCAACAGGTTGGATATGGAAGAGACAAGGCTGCACACCAACACCAACTGGCAGAAGCCTGTGGCATAAGCAGGCACGTCCTTGAGCCACACATGGAGAATGAAATCCATGTTCAAAATGATCGGTACAGAAATGATGAGCAGAAGATAATATGAGAACCTAATGCCACGATAAAGCAATTTTTTCATTTCGTCCAGTTCATGGCTTGCGTATGTCTTTACGAGCTGTGGGTTTACCGCAGTCTGGAAGTTGCTCACAAATCGTGAGACCGCTCCATTCACCTGGTCAGCAAGGCCACGTGCGGCATTCACCGCCGGACCGAAAAACAAGTTCAAAACTATGTTCACGCCCTGCCCGGTAAACACCCAGGCTATCTCTCCAAGCATATTCCACCCTGCAAATGACACAATGTCCTTGAATACCTTGGCGTCTTTTACAAACTTGAATTTGGCCTCGCTATATTTCCTGACACAATATATGCGATAAACCATGAGAACCCCCACCGTGACAACCATTATTAGAACACTGTAAAGTTTCAGCCTGTCCACATTGCCAATCACCAGCAAATAGACCACAGCCAGCTTCAACGTCACTTCCAATATGGATATATAGGCGTAAATGCCCATCTGCTCCTTGGCAATGATGATTGCGTTGTATGGAACCTGCACGATTGCAAACATTGTGGTGAGAATCGAGCACTGCAGCACCCAATTGGCCGCATCGAGCCTGTCTGCCGGAATGTTCATGTAGGTGTTCAAATACCAGACGCCACCAATCTCCATCACGACAAGCACAAACACGGCTATGACATAGTGCGCCACCAATGAAATATTGAAAATCCGGTTGACTCCCTCTGTGTTTCCCGTTCCTATTTCAAAGGACAAAAAACGCTGAACCGCATTGGACATGGAACTCGTGAGAAAGCCCAGCATTCCCACAATTCCGCCGACCACGTTGTATATTCCATAATCTGTAATGCCAAGCTTGTCAAGCACAACGCGGCTAGTGTACAAAGTCACTGCCATTATAAGTAGCATCCTGACATACAGCAGCAGCGTGTTCTTGGCTATCCGCTTGTTGTTAACCGAAGAAACCAACTAACAGGTAAGATTTAAAAGTTAATAATTAAGAAGATATGCCTGTGCCATCTGGCACGCATCATCCATGAAACGGATGGCTGTACGATGACGGAACACAAACGTTGCTCCCATAAAAATAACAACGCGATAGGATGCCAACGAAATACAATTTCACTCATGCAGCCACACCGTGCGAAGGTATCTGCGCCAGACAGCGAGGTGGGTGGTGGAGTTTATTTCCTTGCAGATGGCTATGCCGGTTGCGATGAGTTCGGATTTCGCCGCGTCCAAGTTGGCATCTGCCGCAGTTATTGCCATTGCGTTCATTGTGTCCGAACCGATTTTGAGGGCACGGACGGCTTTCACATTCGAGGTTTCGTCGGTCAAGACTTTATATAATGTCGGGGCGTAGTTGCGGAAGGAGTCCATGAGTTTTTCCTGCTGCCCGGCGCCGCTTTCGCCGCCAATGATGGCCTTGGCCGTTCCGCTTACAAGGCGTTCGTTGGCCTTGCCTGCCGTAAGGAAGTACTCGCCGAGAAAAGCATCCCAGTTGGCAAAGAGGACAAAGCCCCTCTCCTGCTCTCCCCCGTGGGGAGAGGGTTGCAATGCTGATGGATGGTGGGAATGTTGTTCTGCATCTGATGTTTCTGTTCCACAAAAGCTCTCTGAAGTCCCTGCAACGGACTGGTTATCCCCCGCTGTTCCAGCCGCGGACGTGAGTGTCACGGCCGGACTGTGCAAGATGCCTATGTGGGCGTAATATGTTGCCACGGCCTGTTCTTCTTTTTCGCGGCTCGGATAATATGTGGGCTCTGTGATTTCCACTTTTCTTATCACCTCGGTGAATCCGTCATGAGGCAATATGGCTTCGGCCGCGCCGTCACACAGCTCAATGCCGGATGTAGGGGTGAGAAACGGGCGTAGGGTGAGACTACCCCATGTTGCCTCTGCATAGCCTGGGTTGTCGCGCTCGTAGCGCGCGAGGTTGAGCACCAGCTCCGCGTCTTTCGTGGCGAGCCGGGTCATGCGTTGGCTCAGAGCCACGTGTCCCTGCTCATACAGTTCGGCACAAAGGGCTGTCAATGAGGGTTTTATGCTCAATGTCTCCATGATATGACAGAACATTGGCAACGCGTCTTCAACATAGCCACAACCCTGCAGCAGACCTATGAGCAGGTCGGCCGCGCGCGCCTTCTCCGTCCCGATTGTCTGGCGGTCGCCCTCGGCGTTGTGCAGGCGCACCACGTGGAAGTCCCACACATTTGGGATGGCGACGGCGAAATGGCGCCCGGACCCTACGGCCTTGATGTTGAACACCAGGCGCCGCTCGCGGTTGAATCGGGTGAGATAGCCCTCGCGGCCGGCCAGCGGCCCGTCTATGACGCGCACTATCTCGTTGGGTTCGCCGGTCTTGGGGTTGAATGCGTAGTCGGAATATGGTCGTTCGAGCACCACCACGTGCTCGGCATAGTTCTCGTTGAAGTCCTTGAAGAAGCGCATCTGGGCTTCCGGCACGGTGAGGAATGCCGCTTTGCGCCCGTCGTCTTTCCTGCGCTCGTAGATTATCGCCCCATCGGGATAACGGCTGGCGATGAAGTTGACCAACGCCTGCTGAGTGGCCAGGACGAACACTATGCCGCCAAACAGCGGCGAACGCACATCGCGCCCTCCCACCCTTGTGCTCACCGTGGTGTGAGTAGGGCAATACACCTCAAGGATGTTCGCCGTCTCATCCCGGAACTGCCTGAGCAAGTTGGCCAGCTTGCGCTCCTGGTGTGGCAGCGAGCGGACAACGAACCAATGGAAATCCACGGCGTTGAGCTTGTCGCCGCTGCGCGACTCAAGGGGTGCAGCCTTACTGTCTGACATCAATCTTTTGGTGGATTCATGGTTTGGGGAGGCGGAAATGGATGTGCAAAAGGAACGCACAGCCCCCCGACAATCATGCACTGTCAACTCCCCATTACCCATATTCCTCTCATGGCAGGCGCATGAGAGCTACGAGATACCTTATCGCAGGTGTAACGGCAGCATCCTGGAGGAACCTCAGCAAAGACTTCTGCCGTTGTTATGTGGCAAGAACCGTGGGGCGCAAGCTGCTCCACAAAAGCATTTTCCATACCACAATGCCGTTAAAATCAGTTTGTTACAACTCTTTCGACTGGCCTTTTGTGTGTCTGTTTCACAATATGAAGCGGCCATATTATGCAATCTGTTTTAAATCAACAGGTTTACGCCAAATGCTTTTGCGATCGGCAAAACAACAGGAAGATTGAAAGAATATTCCACAAATTTTATTGACAAAAAGACGCTGTGTATTGGTTCTTTTTCGTACCTTTGCCCGCGAATGGCCGCTTCATATTGTAAAGCAGCCACAAGCAGAAGTCTTTTTCACCCGCAACCAAGCCCATTAGTTCAGACTAACCACAAAGGCAGACATGAATGTCAGCAAATGCCTCATACGGTCTGCGTCCACCGATTGCAGTGTGCTGTCGTTAACATATTTATGTTAACCGCGACGACAACGCCCACCACGACAAACTCCTTGATATTCAACGTGTTGCAAAACGGCCCGTCTTGGCTTCTGATACGGGCCGTATTGATGGCCGAAACAGGCCATATTGCAGCTCAAAACATACCGTTTCATGGCACGATATGGCACCTACTGAAAATCCGCACGGCAGAGGGCGCCTTTTAGTTGCATATTTGCAAGTATGCCAGAATGCGGACACCAAGAAGCATTCTTTATTCTTTCCCCAATCGGCCATTAGACCGCCCAATGCTTGCTCCTTGGCCTGCACCCTGCTTTCCAAACGCTTCCATTGTATTGTCGGCCCCTCGTCTGCCGCCTTGCCTCGACATTGCCCGCCATGCCTTCGACAAAATGCGGCAGCCAATCCGCACGGCAATACAATGAAAAGCGTTTCTGGCCCTAACGCGATCTGGGGTGAAAGACTGCGCGTGTAGCACACCGAGAAATGCCGACACGACACAGTCCTTTTACCATCCACACCAGACTTTCATCCCAATATCCTGTCAAGCAACTTGCGGTTTGCCTTCTCCACTGTCGCTGTGTCGATAGTGGAAAGGTATATCTGAGTGGTTCTCAAGTTCTCGTGCCCCAAACCTGCGCTAACCACAGACAGGTCACACCCCATGTCGCGCATTGTGCTGGCCCACGTGTGGCGAGCCACGTATGTGGTGAGCGGTATGGCAATGCCAGCCATAACCCCAACTTTCTTGAGGTTGCGGTTCACGTTGTGCTCCGCCCTCTCATACTGCCGGCGCTCAGTTCCGTCCTGCCTGGTTATGATAGGCAACAGGTATGGGCTGCCAGACGTCAGGCAGGCATAGCGGTCAACGATGGCCTGCATGGCCGGTTCCCAGCCCACGGCAATGCTCTGGCGCGTCTTCTTGCGGTCATAGAGCAACCTTCCGCAACGTATGTCCGACTTGCGCAGGTAGGCAAGGTCTACAAATGATATGCCTTGCAGATAGAGGCTTAGCAAGAACATATCGCGGGCAAAGGCGAGCGGGGAGCCTTCAGCAAGGCGCAGACTGCGGACGGCCCGCACAGACTCTACTGTGATAGCACGCTTGGACGTTTTGGCAAATCCGGTGAAAACGCCGCGGAAAATGTCCTTATTGGCAACCAGGCCACGGCCAACGGCCTTGCGGTAGAGCGTTCGCAGTGTGCGAAGATAGCATGAAGAGGAATTGCGCTTCAGTCCGCGCCCCTTCAACCATTCCTCATACCTGCCCATATGGCCCTCGTCCAAATCATCCATGACAATGTCTTCACCGCCGCGGAAACAGGCGAAACTGGACAAGGCATCACGGTATGTCTTGGCCGTACCCCACCGCCCCGCGCCCTCTTTCTCAGCTATCAGGCTCCGTATGAAGCCGAACCAAGTATGGCACTGCGGCAGGCAATGGCATTCTGCCACTATGTCATCGGCACTATACTCCACCGCAGCAGCCTCCCTCTCGGCCATCACGGCCGCAATCCGCCCAAGCATCCACCTCACCTTGCATGATACCTTTTGCAGCTGCGCCTTACGTTCACGCGTGCCCACAATCCTTACCGATGCCGACGCCTCGTCCCATTCGTCCGGATATATATGGCAACCGGTAGAGAATGACTTTACCACCCTATGGCGGACAACTTGCAAAAACACTGTGCCTTCCCTGCCACGCGACACCGAAGGCCTGAATTTCAATCTCAATGAAGTCATAAAAAAGAAATGTTGGTTGATTTTATATTTTGAATGTCCGCAAGTTAACAAACTCGTTTGAAAGGCTTTCCACTTGTCCCCTCTTTTCCCAAAGGCAATGCCTGCGAGTGGCAATAGAGCTTGCTCCCACTGCCCTACCGCGGCTTGGCTTATGCCAATGAAAGGACAATGCGCTTTGATTTGGAAAAATGCAGACATACATAGAACTCGTTTAAACTTTTTCCGAAAAAGCATTTGTCGCCCATTTTTGAGGTTCTTTTCGGCCTCTTTCTCTGCCGTCGCTCGTCACATGAACCGCCATGCTCCTCTTTCCGGCAAAGAAACAGTCCCGAAAACACCTCACAAAAATCGGTAGTAAAAAGCTTAAACGCAAATCGGTCATTAGAAACCAAAACGATTCCTTTCTATTGTCGTACATCTTGGCGGCCGCCTTTGTCGAAGGCGTAGCGGACTACGTCGAGACGAAGCGGGCGCCAAGATGCCGGCAAGAGGAAGGAAGCGTTTGGGAAGCCGAACACAGACAAAGCATGAGCATACGGCGGTCTAATGACGCGATTTGGGTTAAACGAGTTCATATTCTTTTCAAACATAAGCAAGAACAAAAGCACAAGCACCCAGCCAACAATCAAAACCAACCACAAAACAAGCAAAAACACATATAAAAACGCCTCAATTCTTAAAAGAAGTTAACCACGCGCATTTTATTTTGCAAATCCTTTGGCGTTCCAAAAATAATGCCTACCTTTGCACCCGCAAACAAGCAACAATGGTGCCATAGCTCAGTTGGTAGAGCAAAGGACTGAAAATCCTTGTGTCCCCGGTTCGATTCCTGGTGGTACCACTCCTCCTTTCATTAGCCCAGTTCGCGAGAGCGGCTGGGTTTTTTCATATCCTTATTCAGACACCCCGCCCCCAACGCCATTCGGGTCGGCCATAAAAAAGGAGCGAATGTCTTCGGGTTGACATTACAATACAAGTCAACCATCTGGCATCATAACGCCAAGTGAATGTTCTGTTACCATCCACAGCCTTCCAAATGATTCTGTCCTGCTGCCGGCGTCCCGGCCTGCCGCTTTGCCTTGACGCGGCCCGCTGCGCCTTCGACAAAGGCTGCCGCCAAGCCGCGCGGCAACATAACGAAATCTCTTTGGCCTCCAATTACCGGTTGGAGTCTAAAGAGTTGTGATTTTTAATCGGGCGACAATACAGCAATTTATCGTACCGCCAATGGGCAGACCGCCGTGAATGCCAGAATGAACGGGGATATTGTGTTATTCTTCCCACCCTTCAGAATTCCACCGTAAGCCCCACCGTGGGCATCAGTGTGCCACTTTCCTGGGCTATATGCTTCATCCTATAGCGTTGCTCGGATGCCGGCGCGCCGGGATTTTCCACCACTCCGGTGCTCATCAGCACGTCGGGTTGCCTCAGCACGCTTTTTGTTACGTTCTGCAGGTCTATGTATATGCCGAGCCTCCAGCTGCGGAAGTAAAAGTCCTTGTCCACCCTCACGTCGAGTTGGAAAAACGCGTCAAGCCTTCCTGTATTGTAGCGCGAGTAGTCGAGATACGGCCTGCCCTGCGCATCCCATGCCTCCACGAGCGACGACTTGTCCTCGTCATAGGGCGTGTAAGGGCTGCCGCCAACTGCGCTCAGCTTGGCTCCTACGCTCCATTCGTGCGGCAACTCGTATGTGCCGCTCACGTTGGCGATGAACCTGTTGTCCCATGCCGACGGAACGTAAGCCCCCTTTTCAGCCGAGCTGCGGAACTCGCTGCGATACACCGTGAGCGAGGCCACCGACACAAACCGCCCCAGCTTCTGCCAGCGCAGCGATGCCTCAATGCCGTATGCGCGGCCCTCGGCGTTTGGCACAAGCAGCTCGTTGCCCACCACGCCGTAGTCGTTGCCCTTGCACGAGAGCGGAATGCCGTCGGCAACCGACAGCGGCAGGCGCGAGTAGCGCTTAAAGAACCCCTCAACGGCCACCACCATGGCCTCCGACACATTCCACTCCGCCCCGGCGTTGGCGTTGTCCACCCGCATATAGCGCAGGCCCTTGTTGGCATAGCGGCCCTCGCTGTCCTTGTAACCGAGCGCCGTGTAGGGCGGCAACTGGTGGTAAAGTCCAGCCGCGGCGTTGAGAGCCAGTGCCGGGAACACTCGCCACGATACCGACACCGTGGGCGAGATGTTCTCCCACACACGTGCCATCCGCGCCGAATATCCGCAGCCGTCCATGCGCAGTCCTGCCGTGGCGGTAAGCTTCCCGCCGGCCGACTTGTAGCGGGCCGAGGCGAACGCCCCCCACCCGGCCATGCCGATAGATGCCGACTGGCTGCGGTCTGTCCTTCCGCCACTGCCATAGACCCGCTGAAACGTGCGGTCGTCATACCGCGCGTAATACGCCTCTGCGCCCCCGGCCAGCGTCCACCGTTCGCCGTATGTGCGGTTTTCGGCTCTCAGCGTGGCCTTCTGCTCGTGCGAAGCGAGGTCGAGCGTCAGGTTGTCGGGCGAGGAGTCATCGTTGTTCCGGTATTTCAGGTTGCTGTTGTACAGGTAGTTGTAGCCCAACGACAGCGTGCTCACGTTGCGCCCGGCATAGTGCTTGTAGGCCGTCCCTATGGTAAAGGTGTTTTGCTTGATGCGCGGCAGGTAGCTCAGCAGGTACTCCGCGTCCTCACCCTCCTCGTCGGTGTTCAGCTTCATGTTGTCTATCCCGGCCAGCCCGAGCACGGTCAGCTCGCCACGTTCGGTCAGCCGGGTCTTTATCTTGAACTGTCCGTCGATGAAGTTGGGCAGAAACGGCAGGCCAAGCATCTTGAACAGCAGCTGCAAGTACGACTGCCTGACAGAGAACAGGTATGTGGTGCGCTGCCCGAAGTGCCCCGACGCGCTCAGCGACACCTCCGACGCGCCGAGCGTTGCCTTCAGGCTGTTGCCGTCGGGGTTGCCGTCACGCAGCCTTATGTCCAGCACCGAGCTTAGCGCCCCTCCCTTGTCGGACGGGAACGCTCCCGTATAGAACTGCACCTCGCGTATGAAATCGGCGTTGAGTATGCTCACCGGCCCGCCCGTGGCGCCCTGCGTGGCAAAGTGGTTGATGTTGGGAATCTCGATGCCGTCAAGGTAAAAGCGGTTCTCCGAGGGCGAGCCGCCGCGCACTATGAGGTCGTTGCGGTAGCCGATGGGCGAGAACGACACTCCTGGATAAGAGCGGACAATGCGCGATATGTCGCGATTGCCGCCCGGGCTCTTCTCTATCTCGCCCATGCCTATCACGTGCAGGCTGACGGGACTCACCTTTTCTATGCGCAACGGCGTTGCACTGACGGTAACGCCGGCCAGCACCGATGCGTCCTCCTCCATCTCTACCACCACGGGGGGCAGCGTGGCCGACACCACATACTCGTCAGACACAGCGTCCTTGTAGCCCATGCACGAAACGGCAAGGCGTTGCAAGCCAGGCTCCACACCATTGATGGCAAACCGCCCGAGGCTGTCGGCTGATGCCCCCTTGCCAGCGTTGCCATATACAGTGACCAATGCGAAAGGCACAGGCTGGCGCGACAGCGCGTCTACCACACGCCCGCGCACAGTGAACCCGCTGCCCTGTGCCATGCACAACGCGCAGAAGCAGGGCAGCAGCGACAGCGCGACAACTGCCAGCGGCAGGCGCCAGGACTGGCTGCCGCTGCGGCTCCGCGCTCTTTCGCCGTACCAGACGGCATTCTTTTCTCTACAAAACATATCGTGTGCGATGTTGTCCCGTCTCGCGAGGCTTGACCGCCTGTGGAGCGGAAGCCGGACGGGCAGTGCAAAGATAAGAAATTTATGCGAAACAAAATGTGCCGCAAAACCTTTTGTTTTTTTACCGGCCAATGCCGCGTCAGGCCAAAGGCATTAGCGCCCATGGCACGTATCAAAAAACAAAGCCTGCCGCCTGCCATCGCAAAACGTGCCGTTTCGCGTTGCAAAACACGCCGTTTTACAGCCTGAAACGTGCCGTTTTGGAGGCCAAAACGGCACGTTTCGCAACCCCTCTGACTATCAATAGGTTACAGCGTGGGGCGGCGGTGGCTGGCCGCATATCAATAATTGCAGTTGCCGGCGGCGCAGCCTGCCCGCCTTCCTAACGGCTGTCAGCCCCTCACACATGGCGTTTGCATAAATTAACGCACACGCGCCATGCAATCTTGCGCATAATACGTACATTTGCAAGTCATATAACCGAAACAGAAATCCAACGACAACAACATGAACCACCCTACTCCCCAACTGCTCACGGAGCGGCTACTGTTGCGCCCGTGGCGCGAGAGCGACGCCGAAGCCATGTACAAATATGCCTCCGACCCGGCCATAGGCCCGATAGCCGGATGGGAGCCGCACACGTCGGTGGAACACAGCCGCGAGATAATACGCACGGTGTTCGCCGCCCCCGAGACTTACGCCATGGTGCTGCGCGAGACGGGCGAGCCGGTGGGCAGCGCGGGCATAATGACCGCCGACGGGCTGCACAGTGCGCAGATGGCGGCAGGCGACGCCGAGATAGGCTACTGGATAGGCCGGCCCTACTGGGGGCGCGGACTCACGCCCGAGGCCGTGGCTTGCCTGCTCCGCCGCTGCTTCGAGGTGCTTGGTTACCGCAGGGTGTGGTGCGGCCACTATGACGGCAACGCCCAGTCGCGCAGGGTGATGGAGAAGTGCGGCTTCCGCTTCCATCACACCGAAACAGGCAAGCCTTCGCCGCTTGGCGACCTGCGCACAGAGCACTTTATGAGCTTGACAAAAGAAGAATGGAAAGCAGGGCTTCAGATTCGCCGTGTCACAACGGACAAGAAACGATATTTGCCACTATTGCTTATCGGCGATGAACAGGAATCGATGATTGATCGCTATCTGGACCGAGGAGAGATGTTCGTGATGGTGGACAATGCGGAAGCAGCAGTCGCTGTTGCTGTTGCGACGGATGAAGGCGACGGCGTAGTAGAGTTAAAGAACCTGGCAGTCGCCCCCTGTCTACAGCGTAAGGGTCATGGGCGAAGTATGGTAAAGTTTCTGTGCAATCACTATAAGAACAGATACCGTATCATGCTTGTCGGCACAGGTGACAGCAGGGCGACCGTATCTTTTTATGAGAATTGTGGTTTTGGTTATTCGCATACCATAAAGGATTTCTTCCTCAAAAACTATGACCATCCAATCATCGAGGAGGGCAAGATATTGAAGGATATGATCTGTTTCAAGCGCGAGCTTGGTGACGTAGAAGCGAAGACGCAATGAAAACAGAAGTGAACCCGAAGGAGACCACGCGGGCATACGCATTCGAAATGTGGATGAACGCGCCCGTGCCCATGGTGACATTCATCAAGACACTCGACGTGACGCGCCTCAGGAAGGCCGCCCGGCGGCGTGGCATGAAGTTCAATATGCTGATGTGCTGGTGCATAGGACGTGCGGCGAGCGCCGTCAAGGAGTTCTACACACTGCCCGTGGGCGGCAGGCTGGTGCAGTACGACACCATCGCCGTGAACACCATCGTGGCCAACAGCGAGGGCGAGGTAAGCTCGTGCGACATCCCTTTCACCGCCGACCTGCAACAGTTCAACGCCGACTATATGCGGCTGACAAGGCAGGTGGCCGAGACGTGCCGCAACCACGACCTGACGGAAAGCATGGTGATAGGCACCTCGGCTCTGGCCCAATACGACATAGACGGCGCGGTGGGAATGTACAGCGGGGTGTTCAACAACCCGTTCATGATATGGGGCAGATATCGCAAGCACTTCTTCAAGACCACGCTCACGGTGTCGTTCCAGTTCCACCACACGCAGATGGACGGAGCGCACGCCGCCCGCTTCCTGGACAATCTGCAAAAAGAAATAAACAAATTGCAGGCTTAACCGGAGAAAATATATTAACTTTGCAAAGGGGGTAACGGCATCAGACAACTGCAAACAGTTTCTTCCCATGACCGTTCACACTAATCATCAACAAACAAAACAACAAGTCCAACGATATGAAATGCCAACTGTGCATATAGCTACGCAAAGCGAAGAAAGATACTAAGAAGCTTTTTATTTTATCAAAACAGCTTCTGAAACCGCCCGAACAAGCGCACCGACAGTGCGCCGGAAGCGGCGTATGTATCGCCGACAGAAAGTCGGCTATATGCAGACTCATACATTTTATTAATACAGACCACGCGTTGTGGCGCAACGCGCCGCAGGGAGTGTCATATCATATCGAACCAAACAATGGACTATAAAAGCAAAGAAATCTGGCTCATCAACCTGCCGGTGATGATGAGCATCCTCATAGAACAACTCATAAACATAACCGACGCCATATTCCTGGGCCACGTAGGCGAAGTGGAATTGGGCGCGGCCGCCATAGCGGGCATCTGGTATCTGGCCGTGTATATGCTCGGCTTCGGATTCAGCACAGGCCTGCAGGTGGTCATAGCACGCCGAAACGGAGAGGGCCGGCACGCCGAAACAGGCAGGGCTTTCTGCCAAGGGCTGCTGTTTCTCACTGCGCTCGCCGCACTGCTGTGCCTGCTCTCCAAGCTGTTTTCACCGTGGATAATGGGCAGGCTGATAACGTCTGACGAGGTCTGTCGCGCCGTCGTGGCCTATCTCGACTGGCGTGTCTACGGGCTGCTGTTCTCTTTTCCCTTCCTTGCGCTGCGCTCGCTGCTTGTGGGCATCACGCAGACCAAGGCACTGAACCGCGCCGCCCTGACGGCCGTCGTGGTGAACATTCCGGCCAACTGGCTGCTCATCTTCACGTTTGGCATGGGCATCGGCGGAGCTGCCCTGGCCTCGTCTCTCGCCGAGATGTGCTCGCTGGCCGTACTGACCGCCCACGTGTGGCGCACAACAGACCACCGCCGTTACGGCCTGCGGTGGCAGTTCGACACTGCGGTGCTGCGCCACGTAGTCCGCGTGTCCGTGTGGACGATGCTCAACTCGTTTGTGGGCGTGGTCTCGTGGCTCGCCTTCTTCATAGCCATAGAACATCTGGGCAGCACCGAGCTGGCCGCCACCAACGTGCTGCGCAGCGTCTCCGCACTGTTTTTCGTCATCGTCAGCTCGCTGGCCACCACCACAGGCTCGCTCGCGAGCAACCTCATCGGAGCGGGCGAAAGCCAAAAGGTGACGCCGCTATGCCGCCGCACGCTGCGCCTCGGCTACACCGTAGGTCTGCCGCTGATTGCCCTCGCCCTGCTGCTCTACCATCCGATCATGTCAATATACACCGACAGCGAGGCGATAGCGGAGGTGGCGCGGTGGCCGTTCGCGGTCATGCTGGCCAACTATATCTTCGCCCTGCCCGGCTATGTCTACCTGAACGCCGTGACTGGAACGGGGGCCACGCGCACCACTTTCTTATTGCAGCTCGTCACCATTGCCGTATATCAGCTCTATCTCTGGACTGTGAGCCACCACAGCACATCGCTTTCCGCCTATTGGACAGCCGAATATATCTATGTGATATCGCTCGGCCTGCTGTCGGTAATGTACCTGAAACGCAAGCACTATCGCCCATGATGAAGAAGATATATCCACGCACGGGCGACCGCCAGACGGTTTACCTCAACGCCGTGGTGAACGACCCGTCGATAGAGATAGGCGACTACACCATATACAATGACTTCGCAGACGACCCGAGGCTGTTTGAGCGCAACAACGTGTTGTACCATTACCCGGTCAACCACGAGCGGTTGGTGATGGGCAAGTTCTGCTCAGTGGCCTGCGGGGCGAAGTTCCTTTTCAACTGCGCCAACCACTCCCTGCGGCCGCTTTCCACCTACACATTCCCGCTATTCTACGAGGAATGGGGCCTGAACAAGGCCGATGTGGCCACGGCATGGGACAACAAGGGCGACATCATCATAGGCAACGATGTGTGGATAGGCTTCGAGGCCGTGATAATGGCCGGCGTACACATCGGCAACGGAGCCATAGTAGGCGCACGCGCCGTGGTGACCAAAGACGTGCCACCATACACGATTGTGGGGGGAACGCCTGCCCGAACCATCAGGCGACGCTTCGACGACGACACAATACGCCGTCTCGAAGCGCTAAGGTGGTGGGATTGGCCAATGGAAAAGATACGCCAATGCCTGCCTTACATATCAAAAGGAGACATTGAAGCATTGGGCAAGCACAAAGGATAAGCCAAACCGAACAGGCTGAGAAACGAACTCGCTGACAGGGATTTTCATGTACTGAAGCCACCGGAACGCGGCACACTAATAACCACCAATCGGTCTTTAGGGCACCGAATACCTGATTTGGGGCCATGGCCGGCTTTCCAAACGATTTGCGATGAACGGAAAATCCGCCGTCAGGTAGCCTGCCAAAGGCATACCGGACGGCGGATTCTACACCCAAACGGCACTACACGCCAAATGTCATTCCCTATCCGATTTATACAGAAGGTGCGGCATGGACTTACCGTTATATATTATGATATGGCTGCCGCATGGTGTCATGCCTATGGCCTCGGCCACACGGATGGACGAGGTGTTGGCTGGACGTATGCTGCAATAGACTTCACGCAAGCCTAAATCGACAAAAGCATACTGCATACATTTACGGGCAGCCTCTGTGGCATAGCCCTTGTGCCAATGCGCATCGTCCAGAATATATCCTATTTCCACACACTCTTTTCCCTTTATCAGGTTTTTCATAAGCCCTGCCTGCCCGATTATCGTACCACTATCCCGCAACATTAGAGCGAAATATCCGTACCCGTCGGTGCGGTAACGGGCCTTCTGCCGGTCAATCCACTGGCGCACCTCGGCCTCAGAAAACCCGTGTTCCCACGCGTACATAACCTCCGGCTTGCCCATAAAGCTATGAAGGGCCTCCATATCGGCATCTGCAAGCATACGGATGACAAGCCGCTCTGTCTCCATCACCGTCAACGCACCGGCACCGGCATCTGCCACCACTCCCCCATCAGCCTTATTGCTTTCCATCATGCAGGCTGCCACATCATTCCTTTTCACCATGCTGCTATTCTGCTTATCTACGTTCTATAATTCCATGGAAAGAAACAAAGAATCCTTATACGGATTTCCTGTCACTTCCTTTTGGCAGCAAAGGTAATGATTTGCATTGCCTTATGCAAACTGTCGAGCACATTTTTCAGCTTCAACAGACCATTACGAGTGATTTACGCCAGTTGAACCTCAATCAGTCATTAGACCGCCGAATGCTTGTTTCCTGGCCTGTGTCCGGCTTCCCAAAACGCTTTCACCCTCTTGCCGGCATCAGAGACAGATGGGACTTGTCCCACTCCAACACCATTCTGGATGAACCACACATATTCACTTCAACTTGACCACGGTCGTCTTTCCGGGAAAAACGGTCAGGCGGGCATTGCCTTCACTGTCTATCTCAACATCGCTGTACCTTGGTTCGACCGCCATACGGCCATCGAGCATTATTATACCCCATTGGCACGGACTGGCCTCCACCACACAGTAATCACCGACAGGCATCCTGACAGAGCGGTATATCGGTGGCACTATGACACGGTCGCCAAGCCTCAACCCCCACTTTATTCCCGAACAAAACGGGACTGCGGCTCTGGCTGCGGCAAGCCGCGCCTGCCGTTTGCAGGCTTGCTCCCGCCGATGCTCATTCCGCTTTGACTCGGCTCTTTCTATAGCCTCGGCCTGAAGCCGCTGCACTGCCGCGCAAAAATCATCGGCGGCCGTTGCGGAACCAAGGCTTGCAACATACGCCTTCGGCATACCGGCATCCGCATGATAGCACTTTCCGTCGCTGTCCAGAACGACTATGCTGCCGTCTGCCAGCGAGCCACAAAACCGATAAGCCTCGCCATCGTCATCACGCAATATGCAGACGCTTCCCAAACCTGCGAATGCCTCATCGGCATCAATATGCCAATAAGCGGGCAGCGACCTGTCGTAAATCTTCAGATAATAACCACAGCGTATTATGTCACAATCACTCACGTGACCATTGCTGCGATATGGCTTTCGCGTCCTGCTGAAATAACTGCGCCCGACACGCAACAAGCCAATGCCGCCAAAGTCTGCCACAACAGGCCTCTCAACATAACGGCAACCGTTTTTCAGATCAATATAGACGCTGCGCGCATTCCCATTGACGGCCATGGCAATGTCGTTGTCCAACAGCCTTATCCGTTCATAGCAATCAAAGGAAAACTCCAACGAGCCACTTTCATTGACAATGCCAACGCCACCACCGGCAATCCGAACGGCAGCCCGACCCAGTTTAGTGCCAAAGACCTCAACGAATTGCGGCATCGCCACTATCCTTTCACCGCGCCTAAGCCCATACAGCCCGCTAATACGATCCTTGAACGGCAGCAAACCGTTTGCTCCGCCATGAGCAAATGGCCTGCGTCCCGACACAAGACTATCCAACAAGTGCCTATGGTCCACCACGACCTCAAAGCCACTATCGTAAGCAAACCGTTCCGTAGGCTCACTGTTTACCACAGTAAAGCCAAGCGCCGACCGGCAGAAGCACGAGCAGCCCTTGCCGGCAAGCCGGCCCTCAAACATGGCCTGCCAGTCGCGCTCGGCCGTGGGCAAACCGAACAGGCGGTAAAGACCCACGTTGTCTATCAGCACGCAGCTCTCCTTGCCCGCCGTCTTGCGCAGACCGCGACCAACCTGCTGAAGGTACTTCGACAGCGACAGCGTGGGACGGGCCAGCTGCACGAACTCCACGTCGGGACAGTCGAAACCCTCGCTGAACA
>CALUHC010000024.1 GCA_944320355.1 uncultured Prevotella sp.
GCGCTCTACACCTGCCAACAGGCATTCGCTGCCATTAACATTTTTATGTTAAAGACAGCCGCAAGGGTATTCTATGCCAACCATTTGATATTCAACGGGTTGCGAAACGAGGCGTTTTGCCTTCCGAAACGTGCCGTTTTGGCGGGCAAAACGAGCCATATCGCAGCGCGAAACCGGCCGTTTTGCAAACCGAAACGGCACATACCGAAAACCAAGGCGGCAGAGGTCGTTTTCAGTTGCATATATGCAAGTAAGGGCAGACGACATACATTAACAAACCAAAAAACGAATGTCCGCATATTGCCAAGTAGTAATATGGAGTTAACGGGAGCTAGGCTTCCTTACGGTCGCCCGGAGTTAGCGGACGATAGCCTTTGAAAATTAAAAGTTAAAGGTTAAAAATTAAATGAATGTCTGCAAGTTGCCAACCTCTAATGGTATTGTCCCCTCCTTTTCCAAAGGAGGGGCGGGGGTGGTTTGTGGAACAATGTCACAGCCAATGATTAAACACATTGTATATCAACTTATTTGACAAACCACCCCTGCCTCTCCTTTGGAAAAGGAGGGGACAAGTGAAAACCATTCCAAACCAATTTGGCAACTTGCTGACATTCATTAAAATTAAAAGGAAGTGAGCTGTTGGACAGTCAAGGGCTTTGGCTGCACTCCTGCCTCCGGTCTCCTGCCTCCTTTGCGCTAACTCCATGAACGAGCGCAGCGAGTGATAACTTCGGCTAACTCCTGATAACTCCCCGCATTTGGCAGAATGCGGATATCCATTAACCAAAAAGCCCCGGATGCCGAACGATGTCGGCTCCGGGGCTTCAGCTTATGGCTTATGGGAAATGGCTTAGTCGGCCAGCTTGGCCTTGATAAACTCGCGGTTCAGGCGGGCGATGTTGGCTATCGACTCGTTCTTGGGGCACTCGGCCTCGCAGGCGCGGGTGTTGGTGCAGTTGCCGAAGCCCAGCTCTTCCATCTTCATGATCATGGCCTTGGCGCGCTTTGCGGCCTCGGGGCGGCCCTGGGGCAGCAGCGCGAGCTGGCTGACCTTGGACGAAACGAAGAGCATCGCCGAGCCGTTCTTGCAGGCGGCCACGCAGGCTCCGCAGCCGATGCAGGTGGCGCAGTCCATGGCTTCGTCGGCATCCTCCTTGGGAATGAGGATGGCATTGGCATCCTGGGGCTGCCCGGTGCGCACGGTAACGTAGCCACCGGCCTGTATTATCTTGTCGAAGGCCGAACGGTCAACCATGCAGTCCTTGATGACGGGGAACGCAGCCGAACGCCACGGCTCGACAGTGATGACGTCGCCATCGTGGAACTTGCGCATGTAAAGCTGGCAAGTGGTGGCACCGGTGTTGGGGCCGTGGGGATGGCCGTTGATGTAGAGCGAGCACATGCCGCAGATGCCCTCGCGGCAGTCGTGGTCGAAGACGAAAGGCTCCTGGCCCTCCTCGATGAGCTGCTCGTTGAGAATGTCGAGCATTTCGAGGAACGAGGTGTCGTCGGGGATGTCCTTCATCTCGCGCGTATCGAAGTGACCTTCGGCCTTGGGGCCGTTCTGGCGCCAGAATCTCAGTGTGAATGAAATGTTTGCCATATCTGTTAGTCCTTATAATTTCTGGTTTGTACTTTTATTGCCTCGTAGTGGAGCGGTTCCTTGATAAGCTCGGGCGCCTTCTCGTCGCTGCCCTGATACTCCCAGCAACCCACGTAGAAGTAGTTCTCGTCGTCGCGCTTGGCCTCGCCCTCCTCGGTCTGGTACTCCTCGCGGAAGTGGCCTCCGCACGACTCGTTGCGCGACAGGGCGTCATAAGCGATAAGCTCGCCCATGGTGATGAAGTCGCGCAGGTGGATGGCTTTGTCGAGCTCGGTGTTGAGCCCTTCCTTCGATCCGGGGATGAAGAGGTTGGTCTCGAACTCCTTGCGCAGCTTCTTTATCTTGTCGAGTCCGGTCTTGAGGCCCTCGGCTGTGCGGCCCATGCCCACGTACTCCCACATGACGTGGCCCAGCTCCTTGTGGATGGAGTCTACGGAACGCTTGCCCTTGATGTTCATGAGGCGGTCTATCTCGGCGCTGACGGCCTTCTCTGCCTCGGCGAACTCGGGCAGGTCGGTGCTCAGGCGCGGCCATATCTTCTGGTCGGCCAGGTAGTTCTGGATGGTGTAGGGCAGCACGAAGTAACCGTCGGCCAGTCCCTGCATGCGGGCAGACGCACCAAGACGGTTTGCGCCGTGGTCGGAGAAGTTGCACTCTCCGATGGCGAAGAGGCCGGGGATGGTGGTCATCAGCTCGTAGTCAACCCAGATGCCGCCCATCGTATAGTGGATGGCGGGGTAGATCATCATGGGGTTGTAGTACTTCACGCCGTTGATCTCGTTGGCCAGCTGGCCGGGGTTGACGTCGGTTATCTCCTCGTACATATCAAAGAGGTTGCCGTAACGCTGCAGCACAACGTCGATGCCGAGGCGCTCGATGCTCTCGGAGAAGTCGAGGAACACGGCACGGCCGGTGTTGTTAACGCCGTAGCCCTTGTCGCAACGCTCCTTGGCGGCACGGCTGGCAACGTCGCGCGGCACGAGGTTTCCGAATGCCGGGTAGCGGCGCTCCAGGTAGTAGTCGCGGTCTTCCTCGGGTATGTCGCTGCCCTTCTTGGTGCCGGCCTGCAGTGCCTTGGCGTCTTCAAGCTTCTTGGGCACCCAGATGCGGCCGTCGTTGCGCAGCGACTCAGACATCAGCGTGAGCTTGGACTGCTTGTCGCCGTGCACGGGGATGCAGGTGGGGTGAATCTGGACGTAAGACGGGTTGGCGAAGTATGCGCCCTTGCGGTAGCAGGCCATGGCTGCCGAACAGTTGCAACCCATGGCGTTTGTGGACAGGAAATAGGTGTTGCCATAGCCACCCGTGGCAATGACCACGGCGTTGGCAGAGAAGCGTTCGAGCTTTCCGGTGACGAGGTTCTTGGCGATGATGCCGCGGGCGCGGCCGTCAACGATCACCACGTCCTCCATCTCGTAGCGCGTATAGAGCTTGACGCGGCCGGCGTGCACCTGGCAGCTCAGCGCCGAATAGGCTCCGAGAAGGAGCTGCTGGCCGGTCTGGCCCTTGGCATAGAACGTGCGCGACACCTGTGCGCCGCCGAACGAGCGGTTGGCAAGCATACCGCCGTACTCGCGGGCGAAGGGGACGCCCTGGGCCACGCACTGGTCTATGATGCTGTTAGACACCTCGGCGAGGCGGTAAACGTTGGCCTCGCGAGCACGATAGTCGCCACCCTTCACCGTGTCATAGAACAGGCGGTAAACCGAGTCACCGTCGTTCTGGTAGTTCTTGGCGGCGTTGATGCCTCCCTGCGCGGCGATGGAGTGCGCGCGGCGGGGCGAATCCTGAATGCAGAAGTTGAGCACGTTGAAGCCCATCTCGCCGAGAGAGGCAGCCGCGCTGGCCCCGGCAAGGCCGGTGCCGACCACGATCACGTCCAACTTCAGTTTGTTCTTTGGGTTCACCAGACGCTGGTGAGCTTTATAGTTTGTCCATTTCTCGGCCACCGGCCCTTCTGGAATCCTTGAATCTAATTGCTTTGCCATAATCTGAAAGAATTATGAATTATGTATTTTGAATTATGAATTAACAACACAGGCTCGGGGCGAGGCCGAACGCAAAGGCCAGCACCACGATGAGGAAACCAAGCATAAGCAGCGTGGAATAAACGATGCCGATGACCTTCCAGCGGCAGAACCATACCTTGCCGCTCCAGCCGAACGTCTGCATTGCGCTCCAGAAACCGTGCGAGAGGTGGAACCAGATGGCAGCGATCCACACGATGTAGAGCACCACATAGAGCGGATTGGAGAACGTTGCCACGATGTAAGAGAAACCGTCGGCCGGATCGAACTGCACTGCGATGCCGGTAAGCTCGGCGAACATCATGTTGTACCAGAAGTTGAACAGGTGGAGCAGCAGGCCGAGCAGCACGATGATGCCCAACACAAGCATATTCTGCGAAGCCCACTCAACCTTGGCCGGACGGGCGGTGACGGCATAACGCTCCGTGCCGCGGGCACTGCGGTTGCGCATCGTCAGCAAGAACGCATAGACGATGTGGATTACAGCCAAGGCTGCCAGACCGAGCGTGGCCACGAGGGCATACCAGTTGGCTCCCAGGAACTCACATACCATGTTGTAGCCTTCCGCAGAAAAGAGGGCCACGATGTTCATTGACATGTGGAATGTCAGGAATAGAATAAGCGCGACACCGGTGACCGACATCACAACCTTTCTACCGATAGAAGAATTGATTAACCACATAAATGATTGAAATTAAATTATTTAACTGTTTGAATTAAAATTATTCTCCCTCGTCAGGGCCAACACGCACACCCGCCCTGTGACGAACACGGTGCGCATCACTACTTGACTATAGGTAAAAACAGCCCTCTATTTGTGCGCAAAATTACTATAAATTAGTGATAAATCAAAGCGTTTTAAAACAAAAATCGATTTTTATTCTTAATTTTGCGCCGTGTTTTATCGGGCACTAAGGGGCGGGATGTAGTACGCCGACCGGCAGCCCGCCGGACAACGGAATGGATAACGCACCAGGCTCAAAGTGTGATGCCAATGCGGAAACGCAGGAAACGGCCAGCCCTACCCGACAAAAAATCGCATACGAATTATGACTCTAAACTACGATGTACTTGTTATCGGCGGCGGACACGCCGGGTGCGAGGCAGCCACAGCCTCTGCACGCCTCGGAGCGCACACCTGTCTCGTCACCATGGACATGAACAAAATCGCGCAGATGAGCTGCAACCCGGCCATCGGCGGCATAGCCAAGGGGCAGATAGTAAGGGAAATCGACGCGCTCGGAGGCCACACAGGGCTTGTCACCGACGCCACGGCCATACAGTTCCGAATGCTGAACCGCAGCAAGGGACCGGCCGTGTGGAGCCCACGGGCGCAGTGCGACCGCGGCAAGTTCATCTGGCAGTGGCGCACCGTTTTGGACAACACGCCGGGCCTCGACCTGTGGCAAGACCAGGCCGAAGAGCTGATCGTAGAGGGCGGACACGCCGCCGGGGTGCGCACGGTGTGGGGCATCGAACTGCGTTCGCGCTGCGTTGTCATAACAGCCGGCACATTCCTGAACGGCCTTATGCACATAGGCCGGCGCATGGTGCCCGGCGGGCGCATCGCCGAACCGGCCGTGGCGCACCTCACGGAGAGCATAACGCGCCACGGCATACGCTCCGCCCGCATGAAAACCGGCACGCCGGTGCGCATAGACCGACGCTCAGTGCACTTCGAAGACATGGAAATCCAGGAGGGCGAGGCCGACTTCCATCAGTTCAGCTTCACCGCACCACACCGCCTACTGCGCCAGCTGCCCTGCTGGACGTGCTACACCAACCCGGCCGTACACGACGCGCTGCGCGGCGGACTGGCCGACTCGCCCCTGTACAACGGCCAGATAAAGAGCATAGGGCCGCGCTACTGCCCCTCCATCGAGACCAAGCTCGTCACCTTCCCGGACAAGCAGCAGCACCCGCTCTTCCTCGAACCCGAGGGCGAAAACACCAACGAGATGTACCTGAACGGCTTCTCATCGTCGCTGCCCGCCGACGTGCAGATAGATGCTCTGCGCAAGATTCCGGCACTGCGCGACGTGAAAGTATATCGCCCGGGCTATGCGATAGAATACGATTTCTTCGACCCTACGCAGCTGAAGCACACGCTTGAGTCGAAGATTGTGCCCGGACTGTTCCTCGCCGGGCAGGTGAACGGTACCACGGGCTATGAGGAAGCCGCCGGACAGGGCCTCGTGGCGGGTGCCAACGCCGCCTTGCAGTGTGGCGGAGGAGAGCCTTTCACGATGCGGCGCGACGAGAGCTACATCGGCGTTCTCATCGATGACTTGGTCACAAAAGGCGTTGACGAGCCTTACCGTATGTTCACCTCGCGGGCGGAATACCGCATACTGCTCCGCCAGGACGATGCCGACGCACGACTCACCGAGCGGGCTTACGCCATAGGACTGGCCGACCGCAGCCGCTACGACCGCTGGATGGAGAAGAAACAAGACATCGAAGGAATCGAGGAATTTTGCAAAACTACGGTAGTAAAGCCTGCCGAAATAAACCCGTTTCTCACGAACATTGGCACTACCCCACTCCGCGAAGGCACGCGACTGACCGACCTGATAAGCCGGCCACAACTAAATTTCAAACTGCTGGCCGATGTCCTGCCCGCTCTGCGCGAACGTCTTGACACTCCGCTGAACCGAAAGGAAGAAGCAACAGAGGCCGCAGAGATTCGCATCAAATACAAAGGATATATTGAACGCGAACGAATGGTAGCCGAAAAGATGCACCGCCTTGAGGACATAAAAATAAAAGGCAGGTTCAACTACGCCGAGATGCAACAGCTATCCACCGAAGCGCGCCAGAAACTCGCGGCCATAGACCCCGTCACCCTGGCGCAGGCAAGCCGCATACCTGGCGTGTCGCCGAGCGACATAAACGTCATGCTGGTGCTCATGGGACGCTGACCTGGTTCTCAAGGAGAGCCGAAGAACAAGTCCTCTCAGCCCTCCCAGAACTCCCAGCCTTCCCATACTGCCACACAAAGTTCCACGTGAAACATTTAAGTAAAGTAAACATACGTAACTCATTGATTATGAACAACAAAACATTATTGGCCAACCTGCGGAGCATTCAGGACTTTCCTACCAAAGGAATCAACTTCCGCGACGTTACGACCCTGTTCAGAAACCCCGAGTGCCTGCACATAATGGTTGACGAACTCTACGAAATCTACAAAGACCACGGCATCACCAAAATCGTAGGAATAGAGAGCCGGGGCTTCGTTTTGGCATCCGCTCTCGCCGTAAAGCTCAACGCCGGAGTTGTGCTCTGCCGTAAACCGGGCAAGCTACCGGGCGAAACGGTGCAGGAAAGCTATAGCAAGGAATATGGAACGGACACCATCGAAATAAGCAAAGACGCGATAACACCCGACGACGTGATATTGCTTCACGACGACTTGCTGGCCACTGGCGGAACCATGCACGCCGCATTCAACCTCGTAAAGAAGTTCAATCCGAAGGAAATCTACGTGAACTTCATCATCGAGATAGGAGACCGGGGAATGAACGGACGCGAAATCTTCGACAAAGAAACGGAGATAACCTCGCTACTAAAGGTGTAAACAAAAAAGCGAATATCCGCAACCGGCCCGCCCGATTGCGGATATTATTTATATGTACGCGCATTCCGCGCCACGAGCCCGGCGACAAACGCCACTGCACACGGCATGACAAGCACAACGGCACACGGCATTCACGCAACGGAACAAAACAAAGACAGAACGCCACCAAACAAAAAGCACGAACCGCGCACCGACACCCTAAAATGGCGACACGCCATGTTCCAGGCCTGCCACGCACAATCCGGCAGATAAACGCGCAGCAAAACGGACACGAACGCGCACAGGAACCAACGCAGAAGGAGAGCCAACAGTACCCTCTCAACCTGCAAAACGCCCTCCTGCACGAATATGGACAAAAGCGAAAGAGCCCGGCTTGCCACAGTGCCAACAGTCAGCCGCAGAAAGAACACGGCAGCGAAGAGACCGCGGAACGGAGCCAGCAACGCAAGCGAGCACGCCAAACAGCCATACAAGCTAAGCGGAGCAACCCCGCTAGGCGCCACAAGAGGCAACAGGCAGCAGGCCGCAACGGCACACGACAAAAAAAGTTTCACGTGAAACCTTCTGCCATTAAAGCACTTAAAATAAAGCAGTTACGAACCATGACGAAAGAAGAAAACGAGAAGCGGCTGGCCTACTTGAAAGGCATTGTGAGCCGCCTGCCGGAGAAGCCCGGCAGCTATCAGTATTACGACGAGCACGGAACGATAATCTATGTGGGCAAAGCCAAGAACCTGAAGAGCCGTGTGTCGTCCTACTTCCACACGGAGGTTGACCGCTTCAAGACCAAAGTGCTCGTCAGCAAGATACACAACATATCCTACACGGTGGTGAACACCGAGGAGGACGCGCTGCTGTTGGAGAACAGCCTGATAAAAAAGTACAACCCAAAGTACAACGTCCTGCTGAAGGACGGCAAGACATACCCGAGCATCTGCGTGACCAACGAGATGTTTCCGCGCATATTCAAGACGCGGACAATAAACAAGAAGTGGGGCACCTACTACGGTCCTTACTCCCACCTCGGCACGATGTACGCCATACTGGAGCTGATAAAGAAGCTCTACCACCCGCGCACCTGCCACTTTCCGATAACAAAAGACGGCATAGAACAGAAGAAATACCGCCTCTGCCTGGACTATCACATAAAGAATTGCGGCGGCCCATGCGCCGGAAAACAGTCGATGGAGGACTACCGCGCCAACATAGAGCAGGCCCGCGAGATACTGAAAGGCAACACGCGCAGCCTGTTGCGCACCCTGCGCGAGCAGATGGAGCAGCTCGCCGAGCAGCTGCGCTTTGAGGAAGCGGAGGAGATCAAGCGGCGGTATATGCTCGTTTCGGGCTTCGTGGCCAAGAGCGAGGTGGTGAGCCACACCATCAGCAACGTTGACGTTTTCTCCATAACGAGCGACGAAAAGACCGCTTTCATCAACTACATCCACGTGACCGGAGGCAGCATCAACCAGTCGTTCACGTTCGAATACCGCAAGAAGCTCAACGAGAGCGACGAGGAGCTGCTCGCGCTCGGCATAGTGGAGATGCGCGAACGCTTCAAGAGCACCTCCAAGGAGATAATACTGCCCTTCCTGCCCGACCTGAACCTCGAAGGGGTAACGCTCACCGTGCCGCAGCGCGGCGACAAGAAGACGCTGCTCGACCTGTCTGTGATGAACTGCCGGCAGTACCGGTTTGACCGCCTGAAGCAGGCCGAAAAACTCAATCCGGAGCAGAAAGCGGTGCGGCTGATGAAGGAAATACAGGACGCTCTGCACCTGCCCAAGATGCCGTACCAGATAGAGTGCTTCGACAACTCCAACATATCGGGCACCGATGCCGTGGCCGCCTGCGTGGTGTTCAAGAAGATGAAGCCCAGCAAGAAGGACTACCGCAAGTACAACATAAAGACCGTGACGGGCCCGGACGACTACGCCTCGATGAAGGAAGTGGTGCGGCGGCGATACACGCGCCTTGTGAACGAGGAGCAACCCCTGCCCGACCTCATCATCACCGACGGCGGACGGGGCCAGATGGAGGTGGTGCGCGAGGTCGTAGAGGGCGAGCTGGGCCTGCAGATACCCATCGCCGGACTGGCCAAGGACGACCGCCACCGCACCAACGAGCTGCTCTACGGCTTCCCGCCCGTGGTCATAGGCATGAAGACCGACAGCGAACTGTTCCGCCTGCTCACGCAGATACAGGACGAGGTGCACCGCTTTGCCATCACCTTCCACCGCGACAAGCGCTCCAAGCACGCCCTCCACTCCGAGCTCGACGACATAAAAGGCATCGGCCCGAAGAGCCGCGACGCGCTGCTGAAGGCTCTTAAGAGCGTGAAAAACATACGTGAGGCCGACCGCGAGACGCTTGCCAAGACCCTCGGGGCGGCCAAGGCAGCCATAGTGTACGAGCATTTTCATAACGGGGAAGAATAGCCCCTCCCCAGCCCTCCCCGTGGGGAGGGAGCCGCTACGCCTGGAAACAGAAATGCCAACGTATTAGGAAAGGGAGCCGCCACGCCCGGTAACAGGAATCTTAGCGCATTGAGAGCAAAGCAGCAAACACCAACATCGCCAACAGAAAAAAATACTTACATCACGAGAAAAGAACCTTCTCGTCCCACAGCCTCACCCTCACTGCCAGTCTATAGCCTCCCCCACCGGGGAGGTTGGAGGGGACTTCCACCTCAGCAAGGTAGGGAAAACCGCGTTCAATTTGCCCACCTGCGCGGCGAAAAGCTGCTCCAGCCCGAAATAAGTCCAAAATGACGGCTTATAACTAACACTCTGACACACAGTAAGTTATATAACAACACCTCCCGTTCAGCCCGATAAAACAGCGAAAAACGAAGCCCGAAACAGGCCAAAACGACCCGTTTCGGCCTGCAAAACGGATCGTTTCGCGATGCAAAACAGGCCAAATGGGAATGCCAAACGTGCCGTTTCGCAATCCAAAACGGCACGTTTGGCATTCCGGCGGAGCAAAAAACGCTCTGCCGACCCGCCAAAACGGCCTTTGTGTATGCCTTTCGCCATCTATTTCGCAACCACGTTTTGTCAAACTTTTTTATCATAAAAACAGCGTAACTCACGCCTATCCTCTCTGCCAAAAGCCCAAAACAGAATCCGCAAACAGCAACCATCACACCGCGGCGGCAGTCAGGCCCGGCCACATTCCCCACCCTTTTTTACGCCCTTAGCGGCAGATTCTTTGCCCGCGTCGCGCCATATCTCGCAGATTATTCGTAAATTTGCATGAACAGCGGAGACTGTCCGCAGCAATGACATACAGCAAGACAGATGAAGATAGTAATACAACGTGTGAGCCGCGCGCAGGTGACCATCGGCGGAAACGTGAAGTCGGCCATCGGCCGCGGCTTCATGATACTGCTCGGCATAGGCCACGACGACACCAAGGATGATGCCGACTGGCTGGTGAAAAAGGTCATCGCCCTGCGCGTTTTCGACGACGCGGAGGGCGTGATGAACCTGCCCATCACGGCCATCGGCGGCGAAGTGATGGTGGTGAGCCAGTTCACGCTCATGGCATCATACAAGAAAGGCAACCGCCCCTCGTGGATACGCGCCGCCGGCCACGACGTGGCCATACCGCTCTACGAGTACTTCTGCTCGCAGATGGGCGCGGCCCTGGGCAAGGATGTGGCCACGGGCGAGTTCGGTGCCGACATGAAGGTGGAGCTGGTCAACGACGGCCCCGTCACCATCTGCATGGACACAAGGAACAAGGAATAGGCCAGACACACCGCGAAAAGGCCACAGAGCGGCCGGAAACGGCCTTAAAAGGCATATCTCACATACCGACTATGCACAAGGACGACATAACTATCAGGCAGGCGCAACAGATGGTTGACGACTGGATACGCACCTACGGCGTGCGCTACTTCTCCGAGCTCACCAACATGGCCGTGCTCACCGAGGAGGTGGGCGAGCTGGCGCGGGTCATCGCCCGCACCTACGGCGACCAGAGCTTCAAGCCCGGCGAGAAGGCAAACCTCGGCGACGAGATGGCCGACGTGCTGTGGGTGCTGCTCTGCCTGGCCAACCAGACGGGCACCGACCTCACCGCCGAGCTGCGCCGCAACATAGAGAAGAAGACCCGACGCGACAAGGACAGGCACGCAAACAACGACAAACTGAAAGGCGGCAACAGCCTATGACGCAATTCAAACCGAGCGACAAGCGCATCACCTTCGCCATACTGGCAGTCGAAATGGCCGCCAAACGGCTGGGCGTAAGCCCCGCGGAGGTATATAAGCGGCTCGAAAAGGCAGGGCTGGTAAGAGCCCTGCTCTACGACACCTACGACACGCTGCACACGCAAAGCAGCGGGTACGTGGGCGACTTCGTGGCAGATGCCCTGCTGAATCACGAAAAAAGGAACTGAAACGGCAAGCAGATGATAACAGTCTATCACGGCAGCACATCAACCATTGAGCACCCATTGGCAAACGCCGGAAGAGACAACCTCGACTTCGGCAAAGGATTCTACGTGACAACCGGCAAGGAACAGGCCGAAAAATGGGCAAGGACAGTGGCCAAGAGACAAACGGAAGCCACTGCCGTGCTCAATGTCTATAACCTTGACAAAGACAGGGCTGTAAGCGAAGGCTACAGGTATCTGCGGTTCGAAGAGTACGACAGGGAGTGGCTTGAGTTTATTGCCGACAGCCGCAATGGCGGGCGCAAGTGGGAGGCCTACGACATAATAGAAGGCGGAATAGCCAACGACCGCGTCATAGACACCATCGAAGCCTATCTGGAGGGGCTAACCCCGCTCGACATCGCGCTCGGACTGCTGTCACAACACAGGCCAAACAACCAAGTGGCCATACTCAACCAAAAGGTCATTGACGGCTACATGACCTTCCGCGAATCCATAATCCTAACCGACAGACAAGGCGTATGAAAGACTATCTATTATGGCGTAAAATGGCCAGAATAACGGCAATACTGGCCAAAAGGATGGGGACAGTGCCCGAAGAGGCTTTGGCACTATTGTACGGAACGGAGACTTGCGCCCGCCTGCACAGCCCCGAATACGGGCTGCAGACAATGAGCGATGCCTATATAGCTGACGAAATAATGACCGAACTGAGCAAAAACAAAGATAAAACAACGATAAACTGACCAATCATGACAGACAACCACAACGACCACGGGCACCATCACCACGATGCGCCCCGCATGAGCAAGTACGAAGAAGCACTGAGCAAGTACGACACCAAGATAGCCGACGACGACGTGCGCGCCGCCGTGAAGAAGCTGATAGCAGAGAAAGTGCACGAGAACGACACCCCCGAGGTGAAGCGGTTCCTGATGGGCAGCATCGAGCTGACCACGCTCAAGACCACCGACTCGGACGAAAGCGTGCTGGCTTTCACCGAGCGCGTCAACGCGTTCGACGACGCATACCCCGACCTGCCCCACGTGGCCACCATCTGCGTTTACCCCTGCTTCGCCCAGACAGTGAGCCAGTCGCTCGAAGTGGAGGGCGTAGAGATAGCCTGCGTGGCGGCCTGCTTCCCCTCGGCACAGTCGTTCCAGGAGGTGAAGGTGGCCGAGACAGCCCTCGCGCTCAAGGACGGAGCCACTGAGATAGACATCGTGATGCCAGTAGGCAAGTTCCTCAGCGGCGACTACGAGGGCGTGAGCGACGAGATTGGCGAGCTGAAGGCCGTCTGCGGCGAGCACAAGATGAAGGTGATTCTCGAGACGGGATGCCTCAAGACGGCAGAGAACATAAAGAAGGCTTCGCTGCTGGCCATGTACGCCGGGGCCGACTACATAAAGACATCCACGGGCAAGCTGGAGCCAGCCGCCACGCCCGAGGCTGCCTACGTGATGTGCCAAGCCATCAAGGAATACTACGACGAGACAGGCATACAGGTGGGATTCAAGCCTGCCGGAGGCATCAGCTCGGTGACAGACGCGCTCATATACTACACCATAGTGAAAGAGGTGCTGGGCGAGAAGTGGCTCACCAACCAGTGGTTCCGCATAGGCACGAGCCGCCTGGCCAACCTGCTGCTCAGCGAGATAACGGGCGAAGAGACCAAGTTCTTCTGAAACTGAAGCCGGAACATGGACGGAATGGAACTGAGAGCGGAGCGCACCGCCGACCACAGCGACGTGGAACGCGTGATGCGCGAAGCCTTCTGGAACGTATATTCGCCCGGCGCGTCGGAGCACTTTTTGCTGCATAACATACGCAAAAGCCCCGATTTCATCGCAGAGCTGGCCACGGTGGCGCTCATCGGCGGCAGGATTGTGGGCGCCGTGGCCTGCATGGCGGGCACCATCCGCACCGACAGCGGCCGGTTGGTGAGTGTGGTCACGGTAGGGCCGATAGGCGTTCTGCCCGGCTTCCAGCGGCAAGGCGCAGGACGATTGCTCATTGACAGCATAGCCGACAAGGCCGCTGCCATGGGTCATTGCGCCCTGATGCTCTGCGGCGACCCTGCCTATTACTCCCGCCTGGGCTTCGTTCCGGCCGAGCGGTTCGGCATCCGCACCGCCGACGATATGTATTTCGACGCGCTGCAAGCCCGCGAACTCACCCCCGGCGCACTGTCAAAGGCCGCCGGAACATACCACGAGAGCGAGGGATACGCCGTAGACGAGGCCGCGCTGGCCGCCTTCGACACCCGCTTCGAGCCTAAAGAGAAGATGTCAGGCACACCGTCGCAACTGCGCTTCGAGCAGATGCTGGCCACCATGAGGCCGCGGACAAGTGCAGAGATATGATTAGCTTTAGGGCAGAACGCAGAGTGATGAGTGCAGAGGTATGACTTGCTTTAGGGCAGAACGCAGAGTGATGAGTGCAGAGGTATGATGTGCTTTAGGGCAGAACGCAGAGTGATGAGTGCAGAGGTATGATGTGCTTTAGGGCAGAACGTAGAGTGATGAGTGCAGAGGTATGATTACTTCGGGTACGAGAAGCCGTATTGACAGTATGCAAAGCATTTGTCATTTAACTTCCCAAGCGAAGTGAAACGGAGCGATAACTTCCCCTAACTTCTTTAACTTCCAAATCAAAGACATCACGAAACTATTGTCCGTTAACTCCCAAGCGAAGTGAAACGGAGCGATAACTCCGGCTAACTCCTTTTAACTCCCAATAAAAACTCCCTTTAACTTCCAATAAATAAGGCGCACTACTTAGTGCGCCTTATAACAAAATCCACGTAAGCCGAAAGGGCTTTCTTTATCTCCGTGTCGCCCACCGAGCGCGCTATGAAATCGTCGCACTGCCGGCGCAGCTCCTCCATGCGCCGCTCGGCATACTCAATGCCGCCGTTTTCCTTGGTGAAAGCCACCAAAAGCGCGATTTCATCGGACGTCACCGTGCCGTCCTTCACGCGCAGGGCGATGGCCTTCATGGCCTCGTCGCCAGTGGAATTGAGCGCATATATGGCCGGCAGCGTCAGCTTTCCCTCGGCCATGTCGTTGCCCGTGGGCTTTCCGATGTCCGCCGTCGGGAAGTAATCGAATATGTCATCGCGAATCTGGAAGATGATGCCGAGGTTGCGGCCGAATCCCTTCGCCGCCTCAATGTCGGCCTCAGCCGCCCCCGACGACAGCGCTCCTATGGCGCAGCAAGCCTCAAAGAGTGCCGCAGTCTTCTGGCGGATGACCTGATAGTAGACCTCTTCCGATATTTCATGGTTGCGGATATTGGACAGCTGCAGTATCTCTCCCGCGGCCAGCGTGCGGCCAAGCCTGGCCAGATACTGCACAATGGCATTGTTGCCGGTGAGCGAAACGTGGAGCAAGGCGGTGGACAGCTGATAGTCGCCAACGAGCACCGCCACCTTGTTGTTATACGTTGCGTTGAGCGATGCCTGCCCGCGGCGCTCGCTGCTCTCGTCAACCACGTCATCATGCACGAGGCTGGCGGTGTGCAGAAGCTCCAGACCCACGGCGGCGTTCTGCGTCGCCCCGGTCACCGAGCCGTAGTTGCGGGCCATCAGCAATATGAGCATCGGGCGCATACGCTTGCCGGCCTTCTGCCTGATGTGGGCGAGAGCCTGCGAGAGCATGCCGTCCGTGTGGCTCATGGAAGCGTCAAAGAGCGCGTTGAACTCTCCCAGTTCTCGCGCGATTGGCTGCTTTATTAATGATAAATAGTCCATTATCCGAAATTTGAAACAAAAGTAGTGAATTTATCGGGATATGCGAAATTATTTTAGTAATTTTACGCAGAAAAAACTCATATCGATGGATAAATTGTTTCTTTTGGACGCTTACGCGCTCATATATCGTTCCTATTACGCTTTCATAAAGAACCCGCGGATAAACTCCAAGGGGCTGAACACGTCGGCGATAATGGGATTTGTCAACACGCTCAACGAGGTCCTGACCAAGGAGAAGCCCACACACGTGGGCGTGGCGTTCGATCCCGCAGGGCCAACCTTCCGCCACGAGGCCTTCCCAGAGTACAAAGCGCAGCGCGAAGCCTGCCCCGAGGACATCAAGAAGTCGGTGCCCGTCATCAAGGAGATACTGCACGCCTTCCGCATACCCATCCTCGAAGTGGCCGGATACGAGGCCGACGACGTGATAGGAACGCTGGCCACCAAGGCCGGACAGGCCGGAGTGCAGACCTATATGCTCACCCCCGACAAGGACTACGGCCAGCTGGTGGGCGAGAACGTGTTCATGTACCGGCCGAGATACGGCGACGCGGGCTACGAGGTGATGGGACCTGAGGAGGTGAAAGCCAAGTACGGCATAGAGTCGCCACGGCAGGTGATAGACCTGCTTGGCCTGATGGGCGACGCGTCCGATAACATTCCGGGTTGCCCGGGCGTGGGAGAGAAAACCGCCTCGAAGCTCGTCGGAGAGTTCGGCAGCGTGGAAGGCCTGCTCGCAGGCACCGACCGGCTGAAAGGCGCGCTGAAGAAGAAGGTGGAGGAGAACGCCAAGCAGATTGAGTTCTCAAAGTATCTGGCCACCATCAAGACCGATGTGCCCATCGAACTGAACCTCGACGAACTGAAAGTTGCGACGCCCGACGAGGCCCGGCTGCGCGAACTCTTCGACGAACTGGAGTTTAAGACCTTCACAAACCGCATTCTTAAAAAACCGGAAAATAAGCAAAAGAAAGACAATTCGCAGCCCGATCTCTTCGCGGAATTTGCGCCCGACGATGCGGAAAGCCCTGAATTTGCGAATTATGAAAGCCTAAATTCTGTGCATCATGAGTATAGAATGATTGAGAATGAGGCGGATATGAAAAATCTTTGTGACTTTTTCTTGACAAAAGACGCGGTGAGTTTAGACACAGAAACCACCTCAACGCAGGCCATCGGGGCAGAACTCGTAGGACTGAGCTTCGCGGTCGAGGAAGGCAAAGCGTTCTACGTGCCTGTGGCGGCCAATCGTGAAGAAGCCCAAAAGATTGTAAACATATTTAAACCTCTGTACGAAGACCCAAAAATACAGAAGATAGGACAAAACCTTAAGTACGACCTCGAGGTTTTGGCAGGCTATGGTGTGAGGCTCGCCGGGCCGATGTTCGACACCATGATAGCCCACTACCTCATCCAGCCCGAGCTCCATCACAACATGGACTATATGGCCGAGGTCTATCTGCACTACAAGACCATCCACATAGAAGAGCTGATAGGCCCCAAGGGAAAGAAGCAGAAGTCCATGCGCGACCTGCCCCCCGCAGAGGTATATGAGTATGCCGCCGAAGACGCCGACGTGACCCTGAAGCTGAAAAACAAGCTCGAACCCGAACTGAAGCGCATTGGCGCCGAGCGGCTGTTCTACGAAATAGAGATGCCACTGATGCCCGTGCTGGCGGCGATGGAGCTGCAAGGCGTGAGGATAGACACCGGCGCGCTGGCCGAAACGTCGGCCATACTCACGGCGCGGATGCACGACATAGAGCGGAGGATATACGAGCTGGCCGGCACGGAGTTCAACATCTCGTCGCCAAAGCAGGTGGGCGAGGTGCTCTTCGACAGGCTCAAGATTGTCGATAAGCCCAAGAAGACCAAGTCGGGGCAGTACGTCACGAGCGAGGAGGTGCTGCAGGCGCTGAAGGGGCGGCACGAGATAGTGGCCGACATACTGGAGCACCGCGGACTGAAAAAGCTGCTCGGCACCTACGTCGACGCGCTGCCAAAGCTGATAAACCCGCAGACGGGGCGCATACACACGTCGTTCAACCAGACAATAACGGCCACCGGACGCCTCTCGTCGAGCGACCCCAACCTGCAGAACATACCCGTGCGCGGCGAGGACGGCAAGGAGATACGCAAGGCCTTCGTGCCCGAGCCGGGCTGCCTCTTCTTCTCCGCCGACTACAGCCAGATAGAGCTGCGCGTCATGGCCCACCTCAGCGGCGACGAGAACATGACCGAGGCCTTCCGCGAGGGCCACGACATACACGCCGCCACGGCCGCCAAGATATACAAGGAGGACATCGCCGACGTGACGCGCGACCAGCGCACCAAGGCCAAGCGGGCCAACTTCGGCATCATATACGGCATCACCGTGTTCGGCCTGGCCGAGCGGCTCGACATCGGCCGCGACGAGGCCAAGAAGCTGATAGACGGCTATTTCGAGACGTTCCCACGCGTTCACGACTACATGGAGCGCACCAAGGAGGAGGCACGCACGCGCGGATACGTGGAGACCCTCTTCGGCCGCCGCCGCTACCTGCCCGACATCAACTCGCGAAACGCCACCGTGCGCGGCTTCGCCGAGCGCAACGCCATCAACGCTCCCATACAGGGCACGGCCGCCGACATAATAAAGGTGGCCATGATACGCATCGCCCGCCGCTTCGAGGCCGAGGGAGTGCGCTCCAAGATGATACTCCAGGTGCACGACGAACTGAACTTCAGCGTGATGCCCGAGGAGAAAGAGCAGGTGGAGCGCATCGTGATGGAAGAGATGCAGGGCGCGTTCGAGATGCGCGTGCCGCTCGTGGCCGACTGCGGCTGGGGCGCAAACTGGCTCGAAGCCCACTGACACCGAAACGCGGTTGCACCGGGGCCGACTCCCCCACCCCGCCAAGTCGGTTTGCGAAACGTGCCGTTTTGCGTCGCAAAACGGCACGTTTCATCGTCCAAAACGGGCCGTTTCGCAAGCTGAAACGGCCCGTTTTACAACATATTGAGAATCAATTTGTTACGACATAAATCAGGCGAAGCGACACTGAACTACACACCATGCTTGCCATACTATCGGCAACGGGTGTCAAACAACAGCCACCCATAATCGCAAAACGAAACAACCAACCGTAACACAAACCAACCAACATTGCCCGAAAATACTTGCAAGACACGAAAACATTCGCTATCTTTGCATAAGGCAGGCGGCGTTCGGGAAAATGGAAGCAAGCTTTCTTTCCACTCACTGGCACTGCCTTTGCATAAGGCAGGCGGCGTTCGGGAAAGTGAAGGCCAAGGTAATTTCACGGGAATCGCCACTACCGCCGAGCAGAAACGTATCGTACAAAAACAAAACGACGATGAAAAAATATCCCATAGGCATACAGAGCTTCGAGAGTATGCGCCGCGACGGCTTCTTCTACGTAGACAAGACGGAGCACATCCACAGGCTCGTCTCTACCGGAAGGTATTACTTCCTGAGCCGACCCAGACGCTTCGGGAAGAGCCTTCTGCTCTCTACCATCAGGGCATTCTTCGAGGGAAAGCGCGAGCTTTTCAGCGGACTGGCCATCGACAGCCTCGCCGACGACTGGACGCCGAGGCCCATCCTCTACCTCGACCTCAACTCGCGGATGTACTCCGAGCCCGACTCGCTGGCGCAGGAGCTGAACAAGCACCTCGAAATATGGGAGAAACAGTACGGCGACGAGTTCAAGGACAGGGCCTTGGAAGAGAGGTTCTACCACATCGTGGCCGCCGCCCACGAGCGCACCGGCCACCGGGTGGTGATACTCGTCGATGAGTACGACAAGCCCATGCTGCAGGCCATCGGCAACGACCCGCTGCAGGAGGCATACAGAAACACGCTCAAAGCCTTTTATTCCGTGCTGAAAACGCAAGATGAGCACATCAGGTTCGCCATGCTGACAGGCGTGACCAAGTTCGGCAAGGTCAGCGTGTTCAGCGACCTGAACAACCTCAACGACATATCCATGTCGGCCATGTTCCACGACATCTGCGGCATCAGCGAGCGGGAACTTGAGGCCAACTTCGCCGAGGACATCGGCCTGCTGGCCCGGGCGCAGGAGATAACCGAAGAGCAATGCCGCGCCAAGCTGAAGGAGATGTTCGACGGATACCACTTTGAATGCGGCACACCGGGGGTGTACAACCCCTTCAGCCTGCTCAACACATTCTACAAAATGAAATTCGGCTCATACTGGTTCGAGACCGGAACGCCTACGTTTCTCGTCAAGCTGCTGCGCCTGCACAACTACAACCTCAACGACATGGACGGGCTGGAGACCACCGCCGACGTGCTCAACAGCATAGACGCGGCGTCAACAAACCCAATACCCGTTATCTACCAGAGCGGATACCTGACAATAAAAGGCCACGACAAGGTGTTCGACACATACACGCTCGGATTCCCCAACAGGGAGGTGGAGGTGGGGGTCATAAAGTATCTCATGCCGTTCTACACCCCGGTGAGCGAGAGCAAGTCCATGTTCGAGATAAAGAACTTCACCAAAGAGGTGGAGAGGGGCGACGCGGACGCCTTCATGGCGCGCCTCGCCAGCTTCTTCGCCGACATCCCCTACGAGCTGCAGCGCGACCTTGAGGTGCACTACCAGAACGTGCTCTTCATCGTCTTCCGCCTGCTCGGATTCTACACCGAGGTGGAATACCGCACGGCGGCGGGCCGCGTGGACCTCGTGCTGAAGACCCCAGGCTTCATATACGTCATGGAGTTCAAGCTCAACGGCACCGCCGAAGAGGCCATCAGGCAGATAAACGAGCGCGGATATGCCGCGCCATTCGCCGCCGACCCGCGCAAGGTGATAAAGCTCGGGGTGGGCTTCAGCAGCAAGCTCAAGTCGATTGAGAAGTGGATTGTGGAGGAGTGAGCCGAACGTATGGCCACTACCGACGGCGGCATGGCAGCCATCCCCTACCCCTCTCCCACCCTCCCGTGAGCACCGGTCATATTCATTTCTCCTGCCATCGGCACAGCATTGTGAAGCCACTCTTGCCGCCTTTGTAACTCATTGATAATCATTGGGGTTATAAAACGGCCCGTTTTGGCCTGCAATACGGGCCGTTTTACACGCCGAAACAGGCCGTTTTGGAGCGCGAAACGACCCGTTTCGCAACGCAAGGCGGTGGAAGGCACGCGCGAGGCAGCTGTCAGCCGACATTTTTTACCACCACAACGCACTCCAATCACCACCGGACAAATCTCGCCAAACCAAGCACAAGAACATCGTCTCTGCCACAAAAACACGGCGACTAGGGGCAAAATAACTCCCAAGAACTTGCATATCAACCCGTTTATATGTAAATTTGCAATCATCAACAAGCAAAACATATATGGCAAAAAAAGGAAAAAGCAAAGGGAAAGGAAACCAAGCGTTCTCCGAAGACAAGCACATAAAGGAATCCGCCCGCAACCTTGAGATAGGCAAGTGCTACGTAACGCCAGGCTGGCAAGAGTCTGGCATGGCAATGGTAGTGGTCACCCGGCGACACAAGCAGGGCGGCATCACTGCCGGAGTTTACTTGATTGACACATTCTGCCTCGGCCTGAAGGACACTTACTACTTCTTCAACATAACGGAAAGAGAGTTTGAGCAGAGTATGGAATTATTCGGAATGGCCGACGGAACAGAGGATGCGACCTATGCCGAGGCCCACAACATCATATACTCCGCGATAGAGTTCGCCCGCGAAGGCGGCATAAAGCCACACAAGGACTGGGCCGTCACGAAGTACATACTCGAAGAGGACGACGACCGGGTGCCGATGATAGAGTACGAGATGGGGCGCGACGGCAAGCATTTCCTCATGGCCAGGGACAGACAAGAGCTGTCAACGTACCTGCCCACGCTGCTCGAACACCTCGGAGAGGACGGGGTTGACTACCTCGTGGACGACGATTATCTTGACGACTATGGCGAGGATGACGACTACGATGACGAAATAAGCGACAAGGAACTGGCAGAAATGCTGTCAAAGACCAGCAACGGCGAGAATGCGAAAAACGAGGAATACACCCACAAGACCACCATCGTGGCCGGCAAGCCGCAACCGCCGCAAAAGGACATAGACCGCTTCCTGCGCTCCACACACAGCGCGCGCAAGGAAGCAAGGCGCGTGCTCGCCATGCCGCACGACGGGCTGAAGCAATACTTGGAGCAGACGCTGCTGTACAGCATGACCGGCGAGTGCCGCGAGAACACCTTCATGGGCGACCCGACTGTGGCCAACACCGTGACATATCTCGGCGAGGTGGGCGACGAGCACAGCCTCGACATCCTACTTGAGACGCTCCGGCAGGATATCGATTACTTCTCGCTCTACTTCCATGACCTCAGCGAATTCTTCTACATACGCACGCTGGCCAAGCTCGCCCATGGGCACATCGACCGGCTCGAAGCCCTGATCTGCGAGCCGGGCATAGCCCCCATAGGCCGCCATCTGGCCATGTCGGCCCTCACGCAGATATACTACACCCACCCCGAGACGCAGACTGCAATAAAGGAACTGTGGCGCAGAGTGATGGACTTCTACGCCACCGCCCTGCCAGCCTGCCACGGGTGCGACAGCTTCACCGCCGCCTTTGCCGTGTGCGCGCTGACCGACCTCCGCGCCAAGGATATGCTGCCGCAGATAAAAAAGCTGATGGACGAGAACCCGGTGCCCACGTTCGTCTGCGGAACTTATGATGACGTGGTGAAAAGCATGGACGATGAGGAGATGGAATACGACCCCGAAAAATATCCCTCCGACATATACGAGTTCTACGACATGATAGTAAAAGACATCTGGCAGGACTAATGCCCAGGAGCCGTCCGGCAGCCTGCAAGAACCGATTCGCAAGGGCATTTTTAGCCCTTGCGCCCACTTCAGCCTGCACGGAGCGGCCATATATCGGATAAAAGTTGTAACTTCGCGCACTGAAACATATTTAAACTGAATAAGAAATGTCATTGAAATGTGGTATAGTGGGCCTGCCCAACGTGGGCAAGTCAACGCTTTTCAACTGCCTGTCGAGCGCAAAGGCGCAGGCAGCCAACTTTCCTTTCTGCACCATAGAGCCCAACGTTGGCGTGATAACCGTGCCCGACGAGCGGCTGACGCGCCTGGCCGAGATAGTGCATCCGGGCCGCATTGTGCCCGCCACGTGCGAGATTGTAGACATAGCCGGCCTCGTCAAAGGCGCAAGCAAGGGCGAGGGACTGGGCAACAAGTTCCTCGGCAACATCCGCGAGACCGATGCCATAATCCATGTGCTGCGCTGTTTCGACGACGACAACATCACTCATGTCGACGGAACGATAGACCCCGTGCGCGACAAGGAGATAATCGACACCGAACTCCAGCTGAAAGACCTTGAGACAGTGGAGGCACGGCTCGCCAAGCAGCAGAAAGTGGCCGCCGCAGGCAACAAGGACGCCAAGACAGAGGTGGCCGTGCTCGAAGCCTACAAGGAGGCACTGGAGCAGGGAAAGAACGCCCGCACCGTGCAGTTTGACAGCAAGGAAGAGCAAGACGCGGCCCGCAACCTGTTCCTGCTCACGGCCAAGCCCGTGCTCTACGTGTGCAACGTGGACGAGGCGGCGGCCAAGACAGGCAACGACTACAGCGCCCGCATAGAGCGGATAGCCGCCGAAGAGGGAGCCGAGGCCATGGTCATAGCAGCCAAGACGGAGGAAGACATAGCCTCGTTCGAGTCATACGAAGACAAGAAGATGTTCCTTGAGGAGCTCGGACTGGAGGAAAGCGGCGTGAACCGGCTCATAAAGAAGGCCTACGCCTTGCTCAACCTGCAGACCTTCATCACCGCCGGCGAGATGGAGGTTAAGGCGTGGACATATCACAAAGGCTGGAAAGCGCCGCAGTGCGCGGGCGTAATCCACACCGACTTCGAGAAGGGTTTCATACGCGCCGAGGTCATCAAGTACGACGACTACATCAAGTACGGCTCCGAAGCCGCAGTGCGCGAGGCCGGCAAACTGGGCATAGAGGGCAAGGACTACGTGGTGCAGGACGGCGACATCATGCATTTCCGCTTCAACGTATAGCCTTGGCGGCAAGCCAACAACCACAAAACCGAACGACATGGACACGCTTTCATACATCGTCTGGAACCCTGACCTCACCGCATTCCTGGGGATGCGGTGGTACTCGCTGTGCTGGCTCGTGGGCCTGCTCATGGCCTACCTCATAGTGAAGCGGCTCTACAAGGAGCAGCAGATAAAGCCCGAGCTGTTCGACCCTCTGTTCGTTTACTGCTTCGTGGGCATCCTGATAGGCTCCCGCCTTGGCCACTGCCTGTTCTACCAGCCAGACTATTTCCTCTCGTCCTGGCAGCACGTGGTCGAGATGATAGTGCCAATACGCTTCATGGACGACGGGTCGGTCAAGTTCACGGGCTACGAGGGACTGGCCAGCCACGGCGGAACGCTCGGACTGATCATAGCCCTCGTCATCTACGTCCGCCGCACGCGGCTCAACATCTGGCGCGTGCTCGACAACATAGCTATAGCCACTCCCACCACGGCCTGCATGATAAGGCTGGGCAACCTGATGAACTCCGAGATAATAGGCAAGGTGACCGACGTGCCCTGGGCGTTCATCTTCGAGCGCGTCGACTCCATGCCGCGCCATCCCGGGCAGCTCTACGAGGCCATAGCCTACGCCGCGCTGTTCTTCATCGGCTGGGCTCTCTACCGCAAGTATCCGCAGAAGGTGGGCACGGGCTTCTTCTTCGGGCTGTGCCTCACGTACATCTTCACTGCACGCTTCTTCATCGAGTTCACCAAGGAAATACAGGAAGCGTTCGAGGCCGGGCTGCCCCTCGACATGGGACAGCTGCTCAGCATCCCGTTCATCATCGTCGGCGTGGCCTGCATGGCGGGCGGAAAGTGGATGCAGAAACTAGGAACCGAACCCAAAAACAAATAGCATTATGAGGACAAGAAGGCTGACAGCGGTCTGCATGGCCGCACTGATGACGCTCACGGCTGCCACCGGCGCATACGCGCTGGCCTGCAGCCAATGTCACGAGACATACCAAGGCGGGCGCGATAACTCCGCTTACGGCCGCGGACACCATTACCGCCAGGCGCGCGGATGCTGCCACGGCGCGTGGCGCAACGGCGGCGGATGCGCCCCTGCCCGCTGCGCTTACGCCCACGAGGCCTGCCGGGGCTACTACTGCGACGGCAGCCACGCCTGCTTTGATGGCTGCGTAATAGACGGCGCCAAGGCAGAGAGCTTCAAGCCGCTCGGCGGCGGATATGCCAAGGACAAGGCCTCGGTATATTACAACGGGGTGAAGATAAATGGTGCCGACGCCGCGTCGTTCAAGTACATAGGGCGCGGGGTGGCCACCGACAAGCACCACACCTATATGGACGGAGCGCGGAATTAGTGGCTGTCTTGACTTTATCGAAGCTGTCTTTTGCCCCTGCCGCATTGAGTGTAGTCTCGGTCTGGCTTGCCCATTTGCTTTGCCACATAGCCCGCTATGCCACTCAGCAAATGGACAAACCAGCCTCGGAACCCCAACTCAATGCGGCAGTTGACAAAGCCAAAACAGCTCCTGAATGACCGATGGCCGTCAGACACGGCAGAAGAACGACACGAAAAACGGCACACTGAGGTCTATGAGCAGGCCGTGGATTATGGCAAGCGGCATCATGGACTGGCCCGACACGCGCATTATCGACGGCAGAGCGACATCTGCCGAGGTCACCCCTGCGGCCGAAATGGGAGCCATGCAACCGAAGAAACGGCGCAACAGCGGCGCAGCGACAAGGGCCAGCAGCTCGCGCATGATGTTTGTCAGCAGGGCTATCGTGGCCAGTTCGGTGGCCAGCCGCGCCCCCATCGTTGGCAACTTGAGCTGCATTATGAGTATCGAGGAGAGCGAATAGTAGCCCATGCCGCTGCTCACGGCAAGACAATCGGCCACACTCCAGCGGCTGAGCAGCAACCCGGCCACTGCAGAGAAGACCAGTGTGCCGGCCACGCTCGCCACCGGCAGCAGCAGCACCTTGGGCGTGAGGCTGCGCGCTATCTGCCTCAGGTTGTCGCGGCTGCCTATGCCCAAGCCCACCTGGAGCATGAGGGCATAGAGTATGTAGACCGACACCCCGTGCACATCGGGCACGCGCAGCCCGGCGGCCACAGCGGCCACGCCCACCGCGCAGCCCACGGCAAACATCGCAACTACGGCAAAGCTCCCGTTCATAGCCTGCCTCCTTTCGAGAAAAACAGCCGCCACACCACGGCCACAAACACTATGCTGCCCGCCATCCCGGCGCAGCAGAGCAGCAGGGCCTGCCCTCCGAAGTCGCCTATGTTGCCCAGAATGAGCGGGTCGGCGCCTATCGACACGCCGAAGACGAAGAGCATCAGCCAGATGGTGAGCGGCATGGTGCGCCCCAGCCGCTTCTGTATGGCAGTGTGGCGCAGCGCGTAGCCCGCCATCACTCCCACGAGGAGAAATGATAATATGGTAAGCATCTTGATATTTTGGTTTATTCAATACGACAGACCGCCGACCTTGCCACAGGCAAATCCGGACCACACTAATCACAAGAATAAGCCACAATTACTGCAGGTATCCGCTAAACCAGTGCGCACGCTCGGCGTGGCTGAAGGTCCAACCGCCTTTAGCCACAATGAATCTTATGTGCGTGCGCTTTTGTTCCATACCTTTGCTATATGCTCGTTTTTGGGCTGCAAAGGTACACATTTCCGTCTGTTCCACCAAATTTTCATCCGCTTTTCATGCCTGTGCGCGCCATTGCGCGCCCTGCCCCGGCCTGCGGAGCGCCCCTGAGGGGCCTCTTGGGGCGGCTCACTGCGTGCTCATCACCACTGCGATGGTCTTCAGCCTCACGTAGTCTTCGGCCACATACATCAGCCCTCCGTAGGGGTTGTCCGTGCCCCACGAGTTCTTCATCACGAAGTAGCGGCGGCCGCGGCCATCGCGCGCCAGCCCCACCACGGCCATGCAGTGGTCGTCGGTGGTGTCGAAACGCTCGAAGGCGCGCTGCCTGTCGGCCTGCGCGGCGGGCGTGCCATCGGGCAGCCGCGCCACCCCCCGGGCGAAGTCGAAGCCCGGCTCGCTCACGTCGCCCTCCCAGCACACGCCGCGGCCTGCCCTCACGGCCCGCTCCATGCGCCCGACGAGCGTGTCGATGGGCACGTTGCGGAACAAGTCGCGCCCGTAGTTGTCGGGCACCTCAAGGGCGAAATCGGTGTAGAACGGATGGTGGGTGAAGCTGGTCAGAGCCACGTATTCGCCCGGAGCGCACACACTGCGGGCAAACTCCTGCGGCGTGTACGACGCGCCGAGCATGAACACATTGCGCGGCTCGGGGCCGAGGCTCTCGTCGAGCAGGCGGCGCAACGGCCTCTCGCAGCGGTCCAGGCCCACGCGGCGGTTGGCCGCCGCCGTGGCCAGCCGCTCCACTTTCCGCGCCAGCACGACGGCATTGGCGTCCTCGCCGCCGTGGCAGGCGTCGTAGGCCACAATGCCCCGGGCCATGATTGTCCTTATGAGGGTCATGGCCGTGCCGCGCGCCGACACTGCCTCCGCGCCCCCGCTGAGATAACGGCGGCGGAAGCCCTCGGCCAGATGCTGCCTCACGGCGTAGCTGGGCGAGAGGTGAACGGAGTCGCCCCGCATGATGTGCTCCGTCTCTATGGCCGCCAGCATGGCGTAGGCCCAGCAGGCCTGGGTGCGCCCTTGGTCTTTCACCGGGGTGTAGCGGTTCATCACCTCCACCCTGAACCGCTCTCCGCTTGCCGCCTCCTTGCGGCACGACGATGGCAGCACAACGGCTGCGCAGGCCGCCATCAGCATAAATATATGTCTGTTCATCTTCATCACAATTAGCGCTTTGCGCCACCTTCAGGCCTTCTGCCGCAGCCGCACGGCCGCCTCCCTCACGCGGGCGAAGGCCATGTAGGCACGGCACAGCCATCTCATGCCCAGGCAGTTGAGCGCGGCGGCCTTGAGCCTCTGCGCCGCCCCGCAGCACTCCGACAGCGGCACACGGCGGCCTTCGAGCCTCGGGCTGTCGCCGGTGAGGGCGCACTCCGTCAGCTGTATGTTGAGCACGTGCAGGTAATAGCGCCAGAAGCCGTGCCTGCCACGGTACTTGCCGATGACGCGCAGGTGGGCGTCGAGCAGCGTCCGGTACTCCTTGCCGCGGGCGTTGGCCGTTATGCCACGCTCGTTCCAGCAGTAGTAATACAGCCCGAGCGACGACGTGGCCACCACCTTTGCCCTGTCGAGGAGCAGCGGCAGCGTGAGTATGTCCTCGAAGGGCAGTCCCACGGGGTGGCGGATGCCGTCGAACAGGGCGCGGCGGTATATCTTGTTCCACATATACGAGTGGGCGTAGGCGGCGCAGTCCAGCCAATAGCGGCCTGTGTCGGCATACTCGCGGTCGGCGAAAGCCAGCCGCTCGCGGCGCGGAGAGCCGTAGAACTTCCACACGCCATACTCCAGGATGTCATACTCGGGATGCCCGTCCAGCACGGCCATAAGGGCCTGATAGGTGCCCTTCTCCACAAAGTCGTCGCTGTCCACAAACGTAACGTAGTCGCCCGTGGCAACGTCCAGCCCCCTGTTGCGCGCGTCGCTCAGCCCTCCGTTGGCCTTGTGCATCACCCTTATGCGCCCGTCGCGCCCGGCCCATCGGTCGCACTTGGCCGGCGAGCCGTCGGGCGAGCCGTCGTCGACGAGTATTATCTCCATGCGGCCATAGCCCTGACTCACCACGCTCTCCACGCAGCGGTCCATAGTTTCCTCCGTATTGTAGACGGGGATTATGACCGTAAGCAGTTTGTCCATAGTCTTGTATATCATGCATGGCAGCCGTCCGGCACCGCCAATCCAGTTGAAATCACATACGACATTGCGCCGCGCCGTCACCTCCAGGCCACACCCGCCGGGACAACCAGCACGCAACCCGGCCGTGATTTTTGGCCCACCGTCGCGCCGTCCGCGCAGCCTCCGTAACCCGTTGATAATCAGCGGAGTTACGAAACGCGCCGTTTTGGCCTCCAAAACGTGCCGTTTCAGCGGCCGAAACGGCGCGTTTCACCGCGCGAAACGGGTCGTTTTGCAATGCGAAACGGCAACCCGTGCTTTTTGACACGCCCGGAAGCCCACCAGGACACAAGCCACGCCGCCCACCGAAGCCCACCGCAAGAGCCTGCCCGGAGCCGGGCGCACGGGCCGCTAACGGTAGTACTCCCTCAGCTGCGAGGCGTATGAGGCAAGGGCTGCGGGGCTGGCGTTGCCGTAGCGCCGCCACACCTCGCGGCACGCTTCGAGCATAGGCGAGGGGCCGGGCGCCTTCCGCCGCAGGAAGGGGTCACAGTGGCGGAACGCCGCCATGGCCTCCACCACCGTGGCCACGGGCAGCCCCAGCAGCCGCGCCAGGGCGGCCACCTCGGGCGTCTGCGCCACCATCGTGGCCGGAGTGAGGCGGAAATAAAGGTCGAGCACGAGCACAAGAGCCACCGGAGTGACGCCGCCAGCGCCCTCCACGGGGCGGAAGTCGCGCTCGAAAGTCTCGCTCACGGCCACCCCGGCGTAAAACTCGCCCGCGTTGCCGAAGCCCCTCATGCCGCGCACCACGGCGGCGGCGCGGGCCAGGCGGCGCGGACTGGAGCCGTAGCGCTCCCACATACGCTCCAGGGCGGGCGTGGCAAGGGTGGCCACGGCACACATACGGGCGAAGAGCACCCGCGGCTCCACGTGCAGTTCGAGCGCGAGATCCACCATCAGGCGGCTGTACACGGGCTTCACACCAACGGGCTTGCGCAGGTAGGCCTGCATCACCAGCAGCCAGCAATCATCGTTCCAGTCAGTAGGTCTTGTCATCGGCGAGTTGCGTTTGCGGCGGGAGCGCACGGGGGCGGCGCATACACACCATGCCGACCCCGGCCCCACCGCAAGCACAAAGATAGCGAAAATAAGCAAAACGGCAAAATAATGCCGCCACAAATACGCGCAAACGGAATTATTGCTAACTTTGCAACGGCATTGGCCAACCGCATAACAAAACGTTTTCAGCATAGAGATGGAACCATCACACAAAATCAACAAAGTGGAGCTGCGCAACCTCCGCATGGAAGACTACGCGCAGCTGTCAAAGTCGTTCAAGCGCATCTACGCCGACCACGACGTGTTCTGGACGCGAGAACAGATACAGAAGCTCATCGACATATTCCCCGAAGGGCAGGTGGTCACGGTGGTAGACGACAAGATAGTGGGCTGCGCCCTGAGCATAATCGTGGACTACGACCTCGTGAAGGGCGACCACACCTACGCAAAGGTGACAGGCAACGAGACCTTCAACACACACAACCCCAACGGAAACATACTCTACGGCATCGAGGTGTTCATCCACCCCGACTACCGGGGGCTGCGCCTGGCCCGCCGAATGTACGCCTACCGCAAGGAGCTGTGCGAGAAGCTGAACCTCAAGGCCATCATGTTCGGAGGCCGGATACCCAACTACCACAAGTACGCCGACACCATGCGGCCCAAGGAGTACATAGACAAGGTGCGCTCACGGGAGATATACGACCCCGTGCTCACGTTCCAGCTGTCCAACGACTTCCACGTGCGCCGCGTCATCCGCAACTATCTCCCCAACGACGAGGAGTCGAAACACTGCGCCACGCTGCTGCAGTGGGACAACATCTACTACCAGCCGCCAACGGACTCTTACGTGGACCGCAAGCCGATGGTGCGCATCGGCCTGGTGCAATGGCAGATGCGGGCCTACCACACCATAGACGACGTGTTCGAGCAGGTGGAGTTCTTCGTCGACGCGGTGAGCGACTACAAGAGCGACTTCATCCTCTTCCCCGAGTACTTCAACGCCCCGCTCATGGCAAAATACAATGACATGGGCGAGGCGCAGTCCATACGCGCACTGGCAAAGTACACCGACCAGATGCGCGACCGCTTCATAGAGCTGGCCATAAGCTACAACATCAACATCATAACCGGCAGCATGCCATACGTGAAGGACGACGGCTCGCTCTACAACGTGGGCTTCCTCTGCCGCCGCGACGGCTCATACGATATGTTCGAGAAGATACACGTGACGCCCGACGAGGTGAAGAGCTGGGGACTGAGCGGCGGTAGCCTCGTGCAGACTTTCGACACCGACTGCGCCAAGATAGGCGTGCTGATATGCTACGACGTGGAGTTCCCCGAGCTGGCGCGCCTCATGGCGGCCGACGGAATGCAGATACTCTTCGTGCCGTTCATGACCGACACGCAGAACGCATACTCCCGCGTGAGGGTCTGCGCGCAGGCCCGCGCCATCGAGAACGAGTGCTTCGTGGCCATAGCGGGCAGCGTGGGCAACCTGCCCCGCGTGCACAACATGGACATACAGTACGCCCAGTCGGCCGTGTTCACGCCCTGCGACTTCGCCTTCCCCAACGACGGCAAGCGAGCCGAGGCCACGCCCAACACGGAGATGATACTCGTGTCGGACGTTGACCTCGACCTGCTCAGCGAGCTGCACACATACGGCAGCGTGCGCAACCTGCGCGACCGCCGCACCGACCTCTACGAGGTGAAGATGAAACGCGCCGCCATAGAGGCGCAAGACCGACACGACGAAAAAGACAACGGACAATGAACAGACTGCTCACCCTGGCCACAGCCGCGCTCATGGCCGCCGCCGTGGCGACGGCGCAGCCGCCCAAGCGCGAGTTCAAGCGCAACATACGCCTCTCGGCCAGCAACCTGCTCGCCTACCCTGGACCGGCCGCTGGCCGCGAGCTCACGCCCGCGCCCGACAGCCTGCGCCCCTTCTACATAAGCCACTACGGCCGCCACGGCTCGCGATTCCTAATCAGTCCCGACGACTATGACGAGCCGCTGGCCGCGCTACGCCGCGCCGACAGCCTGGGCAAGCTCACGCTGCGGGGGCGCGACCTGCTGCGACGCATAGCGTGGCTGAAGGCCGAAGCCGACGGAAGGCTGGGCGAGCTGACGGCCACGGGGGCAAGACAGCACCGCGAGATAGCGCGGAGAATGTACGGACGCTTCCCCGAAGTGTTCGGCCAAGGCTCGCACGTGGACGCCCGAAGCACCGTGGTGATACGCTGCATACTGTCAATGGAGAACGAGCTGATGGAGCTGGCGCGCCTCAACCCCGCGCTAAGCATCAGCCACGACGCCAGCCAGCACGACATGAGCTACATGAACTTCAGCGACACCGCGCTCGCCCGCCGCAAGTATCCGCCCGCCGCCGAGGCCGCGCTGAGGCGGCTCTATGACAGCATGGTGGACACAGTGAAGGTGATGCGCCGCATATTCAGCGACATGGACTATGCCCGGGAGCACGTGGCCATGCGCCGGCTCAACGACCGGCTCTTTGCACTCGCCTCGGCGACACAGAACAGCGCAGCGCGCTACAAGGTGACACTTTACGACCTGTTCGACGACCGCGACATATACGCCAACTGGGTGGCGGCCAACGCCAGGTGGTATGTGGGCTACGGATGCTGCACGCTCAACGGAGGCACACAGCCCCTGACGCAGCGCAACCTGCTGCGCCGCATCATCGACGAGGCCGACAGCTGCACCGCCCTGCCCCACCCCGGCGCGTCGCTGCGCTTCGGGCACGAGACCGTGCTGCTGCCTCTCGTGTGCCTGATGGGCATCAACGGCTACGGCCTCGCCACCGACGACCTGCGCCATCTCGACCGCAAGGGATGGGTGGACTACCGCGCCTTCCCTATGGGGGGCAACGTGCAGATGGTCTTCTACCGCAAGGACGAGGCCGACCGCGAGCCTCTCGTGAAGATACTGCTCAACGAAAACGAGGCGCAACTGCCCATAAAGGCAGTGAAAGGCCCCTACTACCGCTGGAGCGATGTGCGCCGATACTGGACCGAGAGGCTCGACAAGCTCGCGCGGCAGGCACAGGACTTGGACGGCGGCGCGCCCACTGCCCGTTAACTTTTTTATGTTAACGCGCGGCGATATGGCACAAAGGGGATAACACACTGTATGTCAACGGGTTGCAAAACGTGCCGTTTTGCAGGCCGAAACGGCGCGTTTTGCTCTGCGATATGGCGTGTTTTACGCCATGAAACGGCGCGTTTCGCAACGCAAGACGGCACAGGCCGGAAACCAAGACAATGGCGGCCGTTTTTTAGTTGCATATATGCAAGCAAGGCAACCGCGCAGGCCAACCCGTTCATTTTGCCCTGCCCGGCGGCCCTGTATGGATTATTTTTCGTAACTTTGCCGATGGAAAAGCCGTGCCACACGGCCGCGGCGAGCCGCAAGGCATACGCGCCATGTGAACGCCGACAGCGGCAATGCCAACGCCAAGTGGCAGCCGCAAAAGCAAGGCAACCAAGGAAAGAAGAAGAAAAGAGCAAGAGAATGACAGACAGAACGGTGAAGGCGGCGGGCAGACTGCCGCAGGTCACGGCGCGGACGGTATATCCGATACTGTTCGCCATAGGCACGTGCCACCTGCTGAACGACATGATACAGTCGGTGATACCGGCCCTGTATCCGCTGCTGAAGGACAAGTTCGGCTTCACTTTCGCGCAGATAGGCATCATAACGCTGGTGTTCCAGCTCACGTCGTCGGTGCTTCAGCCCTTCGTCGGGCAGTATGCCGACCGCCATCCGCAGCCCTATTCGCTCGCGGCGGGCATGTGCTTCACGCTCGCCGGGCTGGTGTCGCTGGCCTTTGCGCCCGGTTTCGGCCTCATACTGCTGTCAGTCGCGCTGATAGGCTGCGGCTCGTCGGTGTTCCACCCCGAGGCGTCGCGCGTGGCGCAGATGGCCTCGGGCGGCAGGAAGAGCCTGGCGCAGTCCATCTTTCAGGTGGGAGGCAACGGCGGCAGCGCCGTGGGTCCACTGCTCACGGCGCTGATAGTGATACCCTTCGGGCAGCACGCCGTGGGCTGGTTTGCGCTGGCCGCGCTGATGGCCGCGCTGCTGCTGGCGCGCATTGGCCGCTGGTATGCCGGGGTGCTGGCCGCCATCAGGAGGCGCAGGACGGCCATGGCGGTGGCCGCTTCGGCACTGCCGGGACGCACGGTGCGCACGGCCATGGGCATATTGGTGCTGATGATATTCTCCAAGTACTTCTTCAACGCCTGCATGACGAGCTATTTCACGTTCTACCTCATAGACAAGTTCGGCCTCAGCGTGCAGCAGTCGCAGTACTGCCTCTTTGCCTATCTGGCGGCATTTGCCGCCGGAACGCTGCTCGGCGGCTTCATGGGCGACCGCTACGGGCGCAAGTATGTCATACTGTTCTCCATACTCGGGGCCTTCCCCTTCACGCTGGCCATGCCCTACGTGGGCCTGGGCTGGACAGTGTTCATGGCCGTCATGTCGGGGCTGGTCATAGCCTCGGCCTTCTCGGCGATAGTCGTTTACGCCACCGACCTGATGCCCGACAAGGTCGGCATGGTGGCCGGCATATTCTTCGGACTGATGTTCGGCCTCGGCGGCATAGGCTCGGCGTTCTTCGGATGGCTGGCCGACACCACGAGCATAGACTATATATTCAGGGTGAGCACGTGGCTGCCGCTGATGGGCGTGATAGCCTTCTGGCTGCCCGACGTGCGCCCCGGCAAGACAATGCAGGCAAAACAAAGATGACATGGAACTACTGAAGCAACGCATAATGCAGGACGGCAAGTGCTATCCCGGCGGGATACTGAAGGTGGACAGCTTCATAAACCACCAGATGGACCCCAACCTGATGATGGAACTGGCCAAGGAGTTTGTGAGGATTTTCGGCCACAGGCCGATAAACAAGATAGTGACCATCGAGGCGAGCGGCATAGCCCCGGCCATAATGACGGGCTACCTGATGCAGCTGCCCGTGGTGTTCATAAAGAAAAAGCAGCCGAAGACGATGGAGAGGATGCTCTCGGCGGTGGTCCACTCGTTCACCAAGGACCGCGACTACACCGTGTGCATCAGCGCCGACTTCCTCACGCCCGCCGACCGCGTGCTCTTCATCGACGACTTCCTGGCCAACGGCAACGCCGCCAAGGGCGTGACAGACCTCTGCCGGCAGGCCGGGGCAAGGATAGAGGCCATGGGCTTCCTGATAGAGAAAGCCTTCCAGCGGGGCGGCGACTACCTGCGCTCCGAGGGCATAGACTATACCGCCCTGGCCACGGTGCGCAGCCTCGAAGACTGCAAGATAGTGCTGGAGTGAAGGGCTTTCTGGGAGTACTGGGAGTTTCTTTTGGTAGAGCTGGGAGCTGTGGGAGGGCCGGGAGTTCTGCAAGTTCAGTGCTCCCGGCCCTCCCACAGCTCCCAGTTCTACCACAAAGCCAATGATTTTCTCCTCCTACTTGCTCCCCACTATCTTCTTTATCTCGTTGAGTTTGTTGAGGGCTTCTACCGGAGTGAGGTTGTTTATGTCGAGTCCGAGAATCTCGTCGCGTATCTGGCAGAGCACGGGGTCGTCGAGCTGGAAGAAGCTGAGCTGCATTCCCTCGCGGCTTTGGGCTATCTGTGCCGTGGGCTTCCCGGCCGAACCTACCGACGCGTTGTCGGCTTCGAGCTGCTTCAGGATTACGTTCGCGCGCTTCACAATGCTGCGCGGCATGCCCGCTATCTCGGCCACGTGGATGCCGAACGAGTGCTCCGAGCCGCCCGGTTGCAGCTTTCGGAGGAATATCACCTTGCCGTCCTGCTCCTTCACGCTCACGTTGTAGTTCTTGATGCGCTTGAAGTTCTTCTCCATCTCGTTCAGTTCGTGGTAGTGGGTGGCAAAGAGCGTGCGGGCGCGGGCCTTGGGTTGCTCGTGCAGATACTCCACAATGGCCCACGCTATGGATATTCCGTCGTAGGTGCTCGTGCCGCGTCCCAGCTCGTCGAAGAGCACGAGCGAGCGCGGCGACACGTTGTTCAGTATGTTGGCGGCCTCGGTCATCTCGACCATGAAGGTCGATTCGCCGAGCGATATGTTGTCGCTGGCACCCACGCGGGTGAAGATCTTGTCCACCAGACCTATTCTCGCGCTCTCTGCAGGCACGAAGCTGCCTATCTGGGCCAGCAGCACTATGAGGGCGGTCTGGCGCAGCAGGGCCGACTTTCCGGCCATGTTGGGGCCTGTTATTATCATTATCTGCTGGCGTTCGCCGTCAAGGTAAACGTCGTTTGGCACGTAGCTCTCGCCTATTGGCAGCTGTTTCTCTATGACGGGGTGGCGGCCCCGGCGTATGTCTATCACGTCGGTGGAGTCCACCTGCGGCCGTATGTAGTTGTTCTCCTCGGCGGCCTTGGCGAACGAGAGCAGGCAGTCGAGCCGCGCTATGAGGTTGGCGTTGATCTGAATCTGCGGTATGAACTCCTGCATGGACATGACAAGGTCTGAGAAGAGCTTGGCTTCGAGCGACAGAATCTTGTCTTCCGCGCCGAGAATCTTCTCCTCGTACTCCTTCAGTTCCTGCGTTATGTACCGCTCGGCGTTGGCCAGTGTCTGCTTGCGCACCCACCCTTCGGGCACCTTGTCCTTGTATGTGTTGCGCACTTCGAGGTAATATCCGAACACATTGTTATAGCCAATCTTCAGGCTCGCGATGCCCGTCAGCTCGGTTTCGCGCTCCTGTATCTTCATCAGATAGTCCTTGCCGCTGTACGATATGTCGCGCAGCTCGTCGAGCTCGGCGCTCACCCCGCTGCGAATCACGCCGCCCTTCGACGCCAGCTGCGGCGGGTCGTTCTCCACCTCGCGCTCTATGCGGTCGCGCAACGACTCGCACAGGTTGAGCTGCTCCCCCACCCTCTTCAGCGCTTCGTTGTCCGCGTAGAGGCAGGCCGTCTTTATCGGCTGCACGGCTTGCAGCGCAATCTTGAGCTGAACGACCTCGCGCGGCGACACGCGGCCCGTGGCCACCTTAGAGATGATGCGCTCCAGGTCGCCCATGCGGCGCATCTGCTCGTCGAGGCACTGCTTGAAGTCGGGCTTGCGGAAGAAGTAATCGACCACGTCGAGCCGCTCGCCGATGGCCTTCTCGCTGCGCAACGGGAACACCACCCAGCGTCTGAGCATACGGCCGCCCATGGGCGAGACCGTGCGGTCTATCACATCGAGCAGCGACGCGCCGTCGTCCTGCATGGGACGGAGCAGCTCCAGGCTGCGGATGGTGAACTTGTCGAGGCGCACGTAGCGCTCTTCCTCTATCCTGACGAGCGACGTTATGTGGCCTATGTGCGTGTGCTGGGTCATCTCCAGGTACTGGAGCACGGCCCCGGCGGCCACGATGCCGCTCTGCAGGTGGTCAACGCCGAAGCCTTTCAGGTTCTTAACGCCGAAGTGGCGGAGCAGCTTCTGCCGCCCTGTCTGCTCGGTGAACACCCAGTCGTCGAGCTGGAACGTGAAGAACTTAGTGCCGAAATAACGCTCGAAGTCGTCCTTGCGGCTGCGGTCGAAAAGGACTTCCTTTGGCGAGAAGTTGCCCAGCAGCTTCTCAACATAGTCGGCCGTGCCCTCGCCCGTGAGGAACTCGCCCGTGGATATGTCGAGGAAGGCCACGCCGCAGGCCGCCTTGCCGAAGTGCACGGCGGCCAGGAAGTTGTTCTCCTTGTAGTTGAGCACGTTGTCGCTCATGGCCACTCCGGGCGTCACCAGCTCGGTGATGCCGCGCTTCACGAGCTTCTTCGTCAGCTTGGGGTCCTCCAGCTGGTCGCAAATGGCCACGCGCTTGCCTGCCCTTACGAGCTTGGGCAGGTACGTGTCGAGCGCATGGTGAGGGAATCCGGCCATCTCCGTGGTGGTCTTCCCCCCTGCCCCGTTGCCCCGCCGCGTGAGCGTTATGCCGAGAATGCGCGACGCCGTGACGGCATCCTCGCAGTAAGTCTCGTAGAAGTCGCCGCAACGGAACAGAAGCACCGCGTCGGGATGCTTCGCCTTGAGGTCGAAGAACTGCTTCATCATCGGTGTCAGCTCGTTGTCTTTCTTAGCCATCTGCCTTTTGTAAGTGTTTCTGATAAGTGTTCCTGATATATGCCTTGGCAGTGACGGCGGCGCATACCACCCACTGCCGCGCGATATGCCGCGCCGCATATTCCACAATAAACATAATGGCGACGGGCGCAGGAAAGCTGTCTTTCACTTCGTCGGTCGCATCATTGTCCTTTGCAAAGTTACTGCAAAAGGAACGAAAAACAAAACAAAAAGCGTCTTTTTAAAACTCTGCCGGGCAAGAAAAACATGGAAAAAGGCATATAAAGACACGGATTTATATACCGGATTGCGGCTCAAAACCGTGCATCCGCTGCGACAGTATGCTACGCCTTGCCGTTAACATAAAAGTGTTAAAGGCCGCGGCGGGCGTCGTCCCGCTTAAGCCTTTGGCAATCAGCGCGTTACAAAACGCGCCGTTTCGCATCATAAAACGTGCCGTTTCATAGCCTGAAACAGGCCGTTTTGCAAGCTGAAACGCGCCGTCTCAGACCGCGAAACGGCGCGTGCGTGAAACCAAGTCCGCGCCGCCCGTTTTTAGTTGAATATATGCAGGCAGGGCGACGCGGTGGCGGTCGTTGGCTTATCCCGCCGCGACAAAAAATGTGCGCGCCCCAAAACGCGGGCGCGCACATTCGTTATTGATGAGCTATTGGCACTGCCTTGTGGCAGCACAGGGTCACTTCACGATTACCTTCTTGCCGTTGATGATGTTCAGACCCTTCTGCGGCTTCTGCAGACGCTGGCCTGCTATGTTATATATCACATCCTCGGCGTTCTCCTTGTCGGCCTCCACGCCGCTGATGCCGGTGGCGAACGAAACCTCTATGGGCTGTATCTCGGCGTTGCCGTTGTAGATGTTGTTGAACACTCCGATAACGTCGTACTTCTTGCCGTCGCCTGCATAGCTTGATAGGTCGATGCCGCGGTAGAGCTGCACGCGCTGGTCGCCTGAGTTGGCATAGAAGTTTGTGTAGTTGCCAGACTGCTCGCTGGTTATCGTCACGCCATTGAGAATGACGTAATCGCAGATGTGGTTGAGAGCCAGAATGTCCTCTATGGTCACCGATGTGGGCACGGCAGCCTCTTCACTCTCGGTGATGGTCAGGCTGTCGGCCGTGGTAAAACTGTTCTCCTTCACCTCGTGGATGCCGTAATAGTTGTCGTAGTCAACCCTTACGCTGCCGCTTACTATGGCGTTCACGGGCATCTCTATCGACGTGTTGAAGAACATCAGGGCCTTGTCGCCCTCGCGCAGATATACGTTGCTGCCGTCCACGTATGTCACCTTGGCGTTGGTGAGCGTCAGGTTTACATAAGCCTCGTCCTCGGTTTTCTCATTGAGGCTGGCTATAGTCTCATTGGCAAAGGTAACGAGGGTGAACTCCTTGGTGGCCACGGTGCTGGTCTTGTCGTCGCGCCCGGCTATGGCCTTCACCGTAGTCGTGGCGTCGATGTCGAAGCTTACGGGCGATGTGCCGCTGGCGGATGCCGTCGTGGGGTCGCTGCCATCGGTGGTGTAGTAGATGGTAGTGCCCTCCTCGCCTGTTATCGTGACGGTGGTAGTGCCCTCAAACACATCGTTGCCGGTGATGACGGGAGCGGCCATGGCCGTGGGGTCTGAGTTGTATGTGACCACGACCTGTGTCATCCTGACCTGTCCTTCCTGTGCGGTGAACTCGATGGTTGAGGCATTGCCCGTCCATGTTCCTATCTTGCCTTCGTAAGAATAGTTGCCATCGGCAACCACAAAATTGCCTGGGCCATAGTTGGAAGTGTTGTTGGCGGTGCTGGTCAACTCCACGTTTGTGATGTTGCCTACCGTGCTTGTGACAGTGAACGTGGCACCCTTGTAGCAGCGGTAGTTCTGTCCGTTGCCCATGATGCCGTTGCTGATGGCAAGTGTTATGCCGTCTTTGGTGATGCTTGTCTCGCCTGCGGTTGAGCCCTCGGCACTAAGGTCGGTGGCTGCGTCGAATGTCACCGTAGTCTGCGCCGATGCGAATCCGCACACCAGCATCAGCAGGCTCAGCAATGAATAGCGTAAAGTTTTTCTCATAATGTTACTCCTTTTAAATGATTAATGAATGTTGATTACATATACTCTCATAACGCCGGGTGCCGGCTTCAAGCCGTAGCACAGCGGCATAGCTGCCGCCCATAGCGCGATTTTTAGTCATCCGGGGCGTGAAGCGAACGGTGTTCTCAATTTCCCGAGTGCAACTTTACTTATGCAAAGTAAACGCAAACGAGCGGAAAGCGAACTTGTTCGCAATTTCCCGAGTGCAGCTTTACTTATGCAAAGGTACTGAAAATAACGATATCCACTGATGCTTTCATGGTTAATTTTTGGTTACAAATCTCATATTTTATCTTTAAATGAATGTCCGCAAGTTGCCAAACTCGTTTGAAAGGCGTCACACTTGCCCCCTCCTTCTGCAAAGACAATGCCTGCGAGAGGCAAGAGAGCTTGCTCTCGTTTGTCCGAGTGCAGCTTGGCTTAGGCAAAGAAGGGGTAGGGGTGGCTTGTCTAATAAGCTGATATGCAATGCGTTTGGGCATTTATTGTGACATTATTCCACAAACCACCCCCGCCACTCCTTTGCAAAAGGAGGGGAGATGCGCGCGTCGGGTCGGCAAAATGCGGACATTCATATATCCTCATTAAGCGAGCCGCCACGGCCATTGCGCACGGTCGCAAAGAAAGGGTGGGGCGGTCGGCATATCGTGCCGCCCGTCGTGTCGGCAAGCAACAGCTTGTTCCATCCGCCCGTCCGCCGCGACCGCAGGCCACGACTTGCCGTTAACATTTTTATGTTAAAGGGCGCAATGGCTACGGTCTTGTCCAATCATCTGACAGTCAGCGCGTTATGAAACGTGCCGTTTTGGCTTCCGAAACGCGCCGTTTTGCAAGCCGAAACGACCCGTTTCAGCCGATGATACAGGCCGTTTCGCGCCGCTAAACGGCACATACGCCAAACCAAGGCCGCGCAGCCTGTCCTTAATTGCATATTTGCAAGCACGTCCGGTATGCAGAACCAGCATGACAGGACGGCCCACCTGCCGGATTCGCGCAGCCCATCACGGATTGCTGCCGCAACTGCGGCAGGCTCTAACGACACCGCAACGCGCGCGCAACACACTGCCTGAGCACGGCCGGCTGACCGGCCGGAACTGCCGCGCGCAGGTGCATTTTGTACTTATTTCACCCCTGCACGCGCAATTAAACACGATAATGCACCCATGCAGAACGATTGTCCACCACCTTTACGGCGCATTTGGCTATCTTTGCAACACGTTCGGCAACCACGCCGGCGCGGCAAGACCGCCATGAGGCCTGTGCCGGGCCACGCCGGACAAAGGCAAGAGAAAACAAATTACTTGACTAAATATATTACTTAACTTGTTTTCGTCTTTAGCAAACAAGACGCCAATGATAGTCCTTACTCCGGCTGCAGTGATGCCCCCGGCGTAAAAAATTAAGGAGCTGTTTTGATTTTATAAACTGCCGAATTGAGATGGGTTTTCGAGGTATATTTGCCAGGTTGCTGAGGAGCATAGCGGGCTATGTGACGAAGCAAACGGGCGAATATAACCGAAAAGACACTCAAGACGGCAAGTATAAAAGACAAGTTTTATAAAATCGAAACAGCTTCTAATAGGGAAGATGCCGGTCGCCGACCTCCGGCACGCATCGGGCGGAGTCCGCACACGGAGAAACACGCTCGGCGAGAAAGCAGGGGTGCCGGCAGGAAATGGCGACAACAATGGCACAGAACGGACTATAGACAATTTCAATTAGTTTTTAAATCAATTGACGAATATGTCAGGATGCCTGATGTGACATCACGTATTTCCACAGAATTTGGGGGCGCGAGTTATGCTTGCGCCCCATTTCTTCCCCAAAAACTTGCGCCACCGGCAAAAAAAAGGCTACCTTTGCAATATATAGCCGGGCCGCAACGCCAACGCGCAGGCACGGCCGGAAACACGACATACTGACTAAAACCAGGACTGACAGACATGATTGGACTCACAAAGACGGCAAGGGCGGCGGCGCTCGTCGCGCTGGCAGTCGCAGCAATGACGGCACAGGCAAGCAGCAAAGCGCTGGCACTGTGGTACTCGAAGCCTGCCGCAACGTGGAACGAGGCGCTGCCGATAGGCAACGGCCGGGTGGCCGCCATGGTCTACGGCAACCCTGTTTGCGAGGAGATACAGATGAACGAGGAGACCATATCGAACGGTTCGCCCTACAGCAACTACAACCCCGACACGCCGAAATATCTCGACAACCTGCGCCAACTGATATTCAGCGGCCGCAGCGACTCGGCGCAAGTGCTCGCCGAAACGCAGCTTATGGGGCCGAGGGTGTACGGCAAGGGCGGCGCATACCAGACCGCCGGCAGCCTGCGCGTGCGCTTCGCCGGCCACGAGGGCTATGCCGACTACCGCCGCGAGCTGCTCATAGACAGCGCGCTGTCGGTGACCACGTACAGCGCGGGAGGCGTAAGCTACAGGCAAGAGGCCTTCACCTCGTTCACAGACGGGCTGCTGATAATACGATATACGGCCTCGGAGCGTGGCCGCATCAGCTTCTCTGCATCGCTGACATACCCTGAGGGCAACCCCACGCGGCGCACTGCCGAGGGCCAAACGCTGCGCATGGAAGGCACAACGCAGGCCGCCGGACGCATAGTGCCGGGCAAGGTGAGGTTCATGGTCGACGCAATGGTGCGCAACGAAGGCGGGACGGTGACCGCATCGGGCGACAGCCTCACCGTGAGCAGGGCCGACGCGGTGACCATCTACGTGGCCATGGCCACCAATTTCGTCAACTACAAAGACATATCAGCCGACCCGCGCAGCCGCATCGACGAGTATATGAAGGCCGCCGACCGACCGTATGGCGAGGCAAAGGCGGCGCACATAGCTTATTACAGGGAGCAGTTCGACCGCATGAGCCTCGACCTCGGCCCCGACAAATATCCCGCCAAGCCCACCGACGAGCGCATACGCGACTTCAAGGCCTCGGCCGATAACTACCTCGTGGCGCTCTACTTCCAGTTCGGCCGCTACCTGCTCATCAGCTCGTCGCAGCCCGGATGCCAGCCCGCCAACCTGCAGGGCAAGTGGAACGCCAAGCTGAATCCCGCGTGGAGATGCCGATACACCGTCAACATAAACACCGAGATGAACTACTGGCCGGCCGAGCCGTGCAACCTGAGCGAGCTGCACGAGCCGCTCGTGGGCATGATAGCCGACCTCAGCGAGGCGGGAGCCGCCACGGCGAGGCTGCAATACGGCTGCCGCGGATGGGTGACACACCACAACACTGACCTGTGGCGCATGACCGGACCCGTGGACGTTCCCTACAGCGGAGCGTGGCCGATGTCGGGCGCGTGGCTCTGCCAGCACCTCTGGTTGCGCTATCTTTACAGCGGCGACCGCAACTACCTGCGCTCCGTCTATCCCTACATGAAGGGTGCGGCAGAGTTCTTTGTCGACTTCATGGTCACCGACCCGCGCAACGGCCACCTCGTGGTCTGCCCCTCGGTGTCGCCGGAGAACGCGCCGAAGCGCAAGCCCAAGGCCAACCTCTACGCCGGCATCACGATGGACAACCAGCTTGTGGCCGACCTGTTCACCAACACATCGGCCGCCGCCCGCATACTCGGCACCGACCCGCTCTTTGCCGACACGCTGCTTGCCATGCGCTCGCGGCTCATCCCTCTGCGCATAGGCAGGCACGGACAGCTGCAGGAGTGGGCCGAGGATTGGGACAGTCCTACGGACCATCACCGCCACGTGTCACACCTGTGGGCACTGTATCCCGGCACGGAAATATCGCCGCTGCGCACGCCCGAGGCCTTCGATGCCGTCAAGGTGTCGCTCACACAGCGCGGCGACCGCTCCACCGGCTGGTCCATGGGGTGGAAAGTGTGCCTCTGGGCGCGCCTGCTCGACGGCGACCATGCCTACAAGCTCATCAGCGACCAGCTCACACTTGTGCCCGATACGGTAGAGAAAGGGCAGGGCGGAGGCACATATCCCAATATGTTTGACGCCCACCCGCCGTTCCAGATAGACGGAAACTTCGGCTGCACGGCCGGAATCGCCGAGATGCTCGTGCAGAGCCACGACGGCGCGGTGCACCTCTTGCCCGCCCTTCCGGCCGCCTGGCCGTCGGGCCGGGTGCGCGGCCTGCGCACGGTGGGCGGCTTTGTGATAGAGGAACTGCGCTGGCAGGACGGCCGCATAGCCGAGGCCCGCATACGGAGCACCATCGGCGGCAACCTGCGGGTGCGCTCAGCGTCGCCCCTGTCGCGGCCGGGCCACGCGCTGCGAGCCGTCCCCGAGGGGCAGGCGAACGCCAATCCGCTCTTCGCCACGTGGTCAATGCCCGTGGAGCGCGTTGCGGGCGACGGCACCTACACACCCGCCGACGGTGGCAGCAAGCCCGCCGCCATGGCCACGACCACGCTCTATGACGTGGAGACGCAGCCCGGCGAAATCATTGTTTTGGCCTCTGAATAGGCATAATAATAAGGTTTTTTTATTACAACGATGGGAGAGGTGTGATGTGATATCACGCCTCTCCCTTTTCACGTTCGCCCGGTTTACGGTTTCGCTCAGCGGTTTTTCACCACCACCTTGCGGCCACCTACTATATATATGCCGCGCGATGGCGAGTCCACGCGCACGCCTTGCAGGGTGTAGATGTGGCTGTCGGCGGCGGGGTGGGGGGCTGACGGCATGCCGGTGATGCCCGAGGGCGCGTCGCCGGGGGCGAACTCCCAGCCCATGCGGGCGGCGCGGAGCGGGCTGTCGGGGGCGAGGCGCATGAAGCTGACCTCGGGCAGCGAGCCGTCGGCACGGCGCGGAGCCATCAGCTCGCGGTAGTCGGTGGACAGGAAGTCGGCCTCGGTCACGGTCATGGCCACGGGCAGGAACGAGTTGTTCTCTATCGTGCAGCGGTCGCGGTCTATCTGTGTCCAGTCGCCGCGGTTGCCGCGGTACGACACGTTGGAGCGCAGGGTGTGGCCGTATCCGTCAACATCCTCGGCCACGTTCCACGCCTCCTGGTTCACCATGCAGTAGTTGTACTTGTTCTTCCACGCCGAGTTGTTCAGCCAGTCGTTGCCGCCGAGGTGGTGGTTGGCGTAGAAGCCGTTGGCCTTGTTGGAGTATGCTATGCAGTTGCTGACGGTGTGGCGTGGCGCGTCGAAGGGCTCGTCCTGCACCTGCTTGCCGTATCCTCCGGCCTTGAAGCCGTTGCCGTCGCCGGGCGTTGTGGTGCTCTCGTCGCGGTATCCGCTGAACATGGCCCAGCAGTTGTCGAAGGTCACGGGCGCGAAACAGTTGATGAGGTCGAAGCCGTCGTCGCTGTTGCACCACGCGCGGCAGCCGCGGAACACGTTGCCCGTGTCCTGGCGGCGCACGTGGCAGCCGAATCCGTCGACGTTGCCGCCACGCCCTCCCTCGCTCACGGAGTCGTAGTTGCGGTACGCGTCGCAGTTGAGCACAAGGTTGTCGGCCCCCTTCGTGATGTAAACGCCTATGGCCATGCCGTCGTGTATGGCCACGTTCTCTATGATGTTATGGCTGTTGCCGCGGCGTATGGATATGGCCTCGGACTGCGTGTGGCCGGTGATGGTGACCTGCGTGCCCACGATGTCGAAGTTCTTCAGGTGCAGCCAGTTGGCGTGGATGTAGAACACCGACACGCGCTTGCCCTCGGGCCGCACGTCGGTGAGGTCGAACACGGGCCGCTCGCCGGGCATACCGGCATACACTATCCGCGCGCCCTCGCGCCCGCTCTTGGTGAGATTGAACACCGTGGCGTATATGTTCTCCTCCACGCCCATGACCTGTTGCTCTGTGATGCGGTAGGTTCCGCCACGGAAGTAGACCGTGTCGCCAGCCGCCACGCGCTCTTGCGCCGCGGCCAGCGTGGCCAGCGGACTGTCTATCGTACCCGTGTTCGCGTCGTCGCCGTCGGTGGCCACGTAGATGTTCTTGGCCCCGCCCACAGTGGCGAGAGCCAGCATTGCTGCAGTAAATAGTTTCTTCATTGCCATGAATTGCTTAATTTGTCAACACCGCGCCGCCCATACACACGCCACGCATGGCCGAAGCCAAGCGGGCAAGGGCGGCAAATACCATACAAAGACTATGCAAACGAGCGGAAAGCGAACTTGTTCGCAGTTTCCCGAGCGCAGCCTGCCTTATGCAAAGATAATGATAATTATCCACTCCGGAGCCAAAGCCTGCGTTAAAAAACAAGCCGTATGCCAACCGTGTTTTCTGGCATTCGCGAGACAATGCGAACGGCCTCCGCAACTGGCTGACAATCAGAGGAGTTGCAAAACGTGCCGTTTTGCGCTCCAAAACGCGCCGTTTCGCCTTGCGATATGTGCCGTTTGGCAGTGCGAAACGGCACATATCGCAAGGCGAAACGGCCGGCTTTGATTTTTGACACGATTCAGGACGTTCCGGCAACGGGGTGGGGCGGAACTGCCGGCACCACGAGGACGCATGACGGACACGACCACCCACTACAGGAAAAACCGCGAGCCGACACACCGCACACGGCAATAAATATCGCCGGTTGCTTGTCCGTTTCGACATATTTTACTAATTTTGCGACACCAACTAAACTAAAAACGATGAAAAAACAAAGATGTCTTGTTCGATTCTGCGCGGCTGTGGCCGTGGCTGTAGCGTGCGCCACAACAGCCCGTGCACAGGGTGCCGCCACGGAAGCGGCTGCCACGGAAGCAACAGTGGAGGTGGCCGCCAAAGGCGACGCGGCGCAACGGCTGCGGCAGTTCGTCAGCAACATAGACGCGTTCAACCGCCTGTTCCCTCAGGAGAAAGTCTATCTGCACTTCGACAACACGGCCTACTTCCGCGGCGAGACGATGTGGTTCAGCGCCTACGTGGTGCGCCCCGACCGCCAGAGCCTGACGGACCTTAGCCACGTGCTGTACGTTGAGCTGCTCGACCCCACCGGCGAGGTGGTCGAGACGCGCAAGGTGAAGCTCGAAGGCGGGCGCGGCAGCGGCTCGATAAAGCTGACGAAGCTGCTCACCTCGGGCTTCTACGAGGTGCGCGCCTACACCCGCTACATGCTCAACTGGGACGCGGCGTGGATGTTCTCGCGCGTGTTCCCCGTGTTCAACGCGCCCAGCAAGGACGGCGACTACTCCCGCCCGGTGATAGCCGAGCAGGACTACCGCAAGCGGTTGCCCGACTCGCGCGAGTCTGATTCGCAGGCTCGCGAGGCCGTCAACGTCGCCTTCTACCCCGAGGGCGGCCGCCCGGTGGTGGGGTTGCCCGGCCGCGTGGCCTTCAGCGCCACGGGCAGCGACGGCGCCCCGCTCGCCGTGAGCGGCACGCTGAGGCTGGCCGACGGCACGGCGGTGCCCGTGGGCACGCTGCGCGAGGGCCGCGGGGTGTTCGACTACACGCCTGCGGCCACGCCCGCCACGGTGACGCTGGCCGACAGCGCGGGCCATGAGCGCACCTTCACCCTGCCTGCCGCCGACGCCGAGGGCTGCGTGCTGACCGTCGGCGCCACCGACGAGGACTACGTGAACGTGGCCGTGAGCCGCACGGCGGGCTTCGCAGAGCCGCTGGCCCTCGTGCTGGTCAGCGGCGGCAGCGTGGCGGCCTCCGACATCATCGCGCCCGAGGAGCGCACCGCCCGCCGCCGCTTCGCCAAGGCCGACATGGCCCCGGGCGTGAACCAGCTGGCCCTGATACGACCAGACGGGGCCATAGTGGCCGAGCGCATGGTGTTCGTATATCCCTACGGCGCGGTCGATTCCATCCACATAAAGGCCGAGGGCGCGCTGGCGCCCTGCGGCAAGCTGAGGCTCACGGCGCAGACGGTGCCCGGCGCTGAGTTCTCCGTGGCCGTGCGCGACCGCGCCACCGAGGTGAACGGCAGCGCGGGCAACGCCGCCACGTGGCTGCTGCTGTCGTCAGACCTGCGCGGATACATCAGCAATCCGGGGTATTATTTCGAGGCCGACGACGATGAGCACCGCCGCGCCGCCGACCTGCTGATGATGGTGCAGGGCTGGCGCCGCTACGAGCTGCCGGTGATGACGGGCAGCAAGACCTTCGCCCGCAGCCAGCCGATAGAGGACGCGCTATACCTGTTCGGCCGCCTGCACCAGGTGAAACGCAAGGACAAGCCCGGCGGGGTGAACCTCTCGGCCACGCTCTACAACAGCGCAGGCGAGTCGATGACAGGCCACGCCACCACAGACTCGGCCGGACTCTACGCCTTCCGCCTGCCCGAATGCGAGGGCGAGTGGACGCTGCTGCTCAACACGCGCAACGCCGAGGGCGAGGCCCGCAGGTATCGCGTGGGCATAGACCGCAACATATCGCCGGCAGCGCGCCCGCTGTCGCCACTGCAAATGGCGCGCCTGCCCATCAACGAGCCGAACCTCGTGGCAACGGCCGTGGCCGACTTCGACGCCGAGGCGGCCAAGTTGTCGATGGAAGAGCGGGTGCACATGATAAAGGAAGTGAACGTGCAGGGCAAGCGACTGTTCGAGAACGCACGCGCAGGATGGGAGAACGAGCAGCGCGGAGCGTTCAAGTCGTACCTGCGCTACGACTGCGACAAAGCCAGCGACGAGATATACGACGCGGGCGGAGAGACACCCACCATCTTCGAGTGGCTCGTAAGGAAGAACCCATTCTTTGCCGGCAACGAGGTTGACGCCGACAACGCGGAGGGCGAGACCGACGACGGCAGCATAGCCGACGTGAACACCCAGATGCCTGTATTGGGCAACGCGGAGGCCGACAACACAGAAGCAGAGACAGGAATCGACGACACCGAGAAGGCAACAGAGCACCGCGGATTCCTGACACGCGACGGAATGGCCTACAAGAACCGCCCCATCATCTGGATTCTGAACAACACCTTCTACATGGGAACGAGCACAAGGGGAGTCAAGAAGAGCGACATCACGCACATAGCCTACTCAAGCGTGGAGGAGATGCCGCGCTGGCTCGACGAGTACAAGAGCGTGTTCATATCTGAAGACGAGAGCGTCTGGCGCAACTACGTCACCATACCGGCCCTCGAACCGTACAGCCCCGTGACCATATTCCTCTATTCGCACCACACGTTCCCGGCCAAGCAGAAGGGCCTGCGCGTCACACACTTCGACGGATACAGCCACGTGGAGACGTTCCAGATGCCCGACTACAGCCTGATGAGCCCCGAACCCGACTACCGCCGTACCCTGTACTGGAACCCAAGCGTGAAGGCCGACATCAAGGGCAGGGCCACCATAGAGCTCTACAACAACTCCTCATGCAAGCAGATAGTGGTCTCAGCCGAGGGAATAACGCCCGAAGGGCAGGCCGTTGTGAATTGAGAATTGAGGGTTGAGAATTGAGAATTAGGGCTGCGCGAAGGGCTCTTAAAAGTAAAAAGGCAAAAGGGTAAAAAGGTAAAAAAGGCTGCGCATAGAACGTGACACCGTCTGTCACACTTCATCGCGCAGCCTTTTTTACCTTTTTACCCTTTTACTTTTTTACCCTTATAAGGTGCAGCCTTTTTATTTTTTCTTCGGTTTGCGGCGTGCCCAGCCCTCTTCAGAGAAGTCGGGCTCCTCGCCTTTCAGCTTGATGCCGTCGTTGCGGAAGAACTGGCGCCAGTCGCCCGTGTCGCCGTTGTCGGCAAACTGGTCGCCGCCGCGGCCTCCGCGCTCCTTCTCCTTGCGCTTCTTCGACTTCTTCTCAAACTTCTCGAAGGCGCTCGTGCGGCCCTTCTCGCTGCCCCCACGCTTGCCGCGCGTGGTGGCGGGCTTGGGCTCGTCGGCATCGTTGCAGCGCACCTCGCGGCCACGGTAGCGCGTTCCGTTGAGGGCGCGCATCACGCGGTTGGCATCCTTCTCGGGCACCTCTATGTAGGAGAACTTGCCCATCAGGTCGATGTGGCCCACCTCCTGCCGTCCGTCCACGTTGCGGTTGATGAACTGCATCACCTCGCCGGGGTAGAAACCGTCGTCCTTGCCGAGGTTGATGAACAGGCGGCGATAGCCCTGCTCAGCCTTGCGGCGGCCTCCGCGCTCACCCTTCTTGCGGTCCTTGCGCCCCTCCCTGTCGGCCTGCCTGCCGCTGGGCTGCTCGATGTCGGGCGCGTCGGCATAGTAGGCAAGGAAGCGGCCGAACTCGCGGCTGACCATCTTCTTGATGATGTCCTCCTTGTCCATGAACTCAAAGTGGCGGTTTATCTCCTCCATGAACGGGGCTATCTCCTCCTCGTTCACGTCGACCTTCACAATCTCGTCCATCACCTTGTAGAGCTGCTTGGTGCATATCTCCTGCGGAGTGGGCAGCTTGCCCTCCACAAACTGCTTGCCTATCTGCTTCTCCACGGCGCGTATCTTGGACTTCTCGCGCGAGTGAACGATGGCTATCGACGTGCCTTTCTTGCCGGCGCGGCCCGTTCGGCCCGATCGGTGGGTGTAGCTCTCTATGTCGTCGGGCATTCCAAAGTTGATGACGTGCGTCAGGTCGTCCACGTCGAGGCCGCGTGCGGCCACGTCGGTGGCCACGAGCAGCTGCGTGAGGTGCTGGCGGAACTTCTGCATGGTCAGGTCGCGCTGCTGCTGCGACAGGTCTCCGTGCAGCGACTCGGCGTTGTATCCGTCGTGTATGAGCTTGTCGGCCACCTCCTGAGTCTCGCGCTTTGTGCGGCAGAAGATGATGGCGAAGATGCGCGGGTAGTAGTCCACAATGCGTTTCAAGGCCAGATACTTGTCCTTGGCGCTCACCATATAGTAGACGTGGTTCACGTTCTCCGCGCCCTCGTTGCGGCTGCCAACCACTATCTCCTTGTAGTCGTGCAGGTATGACTTGGCTATCTTCTCTATCTCGCGGCTCATGGTTGCCGAGAAGAGCAGCGTGTTGCGCTCGGCCGGCAGGCCCTCGAATATCTCGTTGATGCTCTCCGAGAAGCCCATGTTGAGCATCTCGTCGGCCTCGTCGAGCACCACGTTGCTGATGCCGCCGAGCTTGGCCACGCCCCTGTTCTTCAGGTCGATGAGGCGGCCCGGGGTGGCCACTATCACCTGCGCTCCGTGGCGCAGGGCGCGGATTTGGTTCTCAATGGACGTTCCTCCATACACCGGCACAATGTTGATGCCGTCGATGTACTTCGAGAAGTCCTTCAGGTCGTCGGCTATCTGGAGGCACAGCTCGCGCGTGGGGCTGAGCACCAGGGCCTGCGTGTCGCGGCAGCGCGGGTCTATGCGCTGCAGGATGGGGATGCCGAACGCCGCCGTCTTGCCCGTGCCGGTCTGCGCCAGGGCTATCACGTCGTTGCGGTTGCCAAGCAAATAGGGGATTACTTCTTCCTGAACGGGCATGGGACTGACAAAGCCCAATTCCTCAATGGCGCGGCGAATCTCTTCGCTTACGCCCAACTCTTCAAATGTCTTCAATCTAAAAAAATATAAAAATAATACGTATTATCGCCCCATGCCCGGCCCAACTGCCGATGTCGGCGTGCGGCGTTTGCGGCTGCAAAGTTAGTGAAAATAAACGAATTAGGATACAAAAAACATGAATTATTTTGCAACGCGGCGGAAAATGGCTACATTTGCAGCATTATGAAGATATGTGTTTTTTGTTCAGCCAACAGCCGGATAGACGCCGAATACCACACGGCGGCGGCCGAGCTAGGGCGCAGGATAGGCGAGGGAGGCCACTCGCTGGTGTTCGGCGGCACGGACCTCGGGCTGATGGAGGCCGTGGCGCAGGCCGCCCGGCAGGCCGGGGCCACGGTGATTGGGGTGGTGCCCACAAGGGTTGAGGAGCGCGGGCGCACAAGCCGGCAGATGGATGTGCACATACCCTGCGACAACCTCGGCGACCGCAAGGCGCTGATGATGGCGCAAAGCGACGTGTTTGTGGCCCTGCCCGGCGGCATAGGCACGCTCGACGAGGTGTTCACCGTGGCCGCCTCGGCCTCGATAGGCTATCACTCGAAGCCCGTCATACTGTGCAACGTCGGCGGGTTCTGGGACAGTCTCATCACGATGCTCGACAACCTGGACAGCCGCGGGGCGCTCCGCGACGGCTGGCGCGGCCAGATAATGGTGGCCGGGAGCGTGGACGAAACAATGAGGCTGATTGGGAAGTGAGGCTGGATTACAGGTAACAGCCTCTGACAGCCACACTTCCATCATGTGCTCAAGCGCGTTTGCCGTTCGCGCCATTATCCGGCTGTGGGCCAAGATTTCCTTGTTTCAGTTTCTCCACATAGTCATCAATGAGCCTCATTTGTGACGGAATGGCAATCCCCTGTGGGCATTTGTGAGCGCATTGCCCACAACCTATGCAGTGATTGGCCTGCCGCAGCCTGGGCACACTCCTGTCATAACCTATGAGAAAGGCTCTTCGTGCTTTCGCGTAATGGGGGTCCAGATGGCTTTGGGTGACATTGCCGTGGTTGACGCACTTATTATAGTGAAGAAATATGCCCGGAATGCCTATCCCATACGGGCAGGGCATACAATACTTGCAGTCGGTGCATGGGATGTTATGGCTGTCCTTCATACGTTCCGCCACATCCTCAAGGAAGCCACTTTCTTCGCTTGACAGAGGAACGAGCGGCGAGAATGTGCGCAGGTTGTCCAGCAGATGCTCCTTGTAGGTCATGCCGCTAAGGACGGTCAGCACCTTCGGGAATGACCCGGCGAAGCGGAACGCCCATGCCGCGGCGCTGTCGTCCGGACGCTTCTGCTTCATCTGAGCCAGCACGTCTTGCGTGACGTTGGCCAGCCTTCCGCCCAACAAAGGCTCCATGACTACCACGGGAATGTCGCGCTTTGCCAATTCTCCGTACAGGTATTCGGCGTTGGTGTCGTCTCCCATGGCCTTTTGCCAGTCGGCATTATAGGCGGAAGCATGGCGCCAGTCCACGTAGTTGAGCTGGATTTGCACGAAGTCCCAACACACTTGCCCGTGCATCTCCAGCACACGGTTGAACACTTCAATGTCGCCATGGAACGACCAGCCGAGATGCCGAATCCGCCCCCGCTCGCGTTCTTCGAGCAGGAAGCCGAGCATTCCGTTGTCAACGAAACGCCTGTTGAACAAGTCCATGCCGCCGCCCCCTATGCCGTGCAGGAGGTAATAGTCTATGTAATCGACCTGCAAGCGCTGAAACGAACGGCGATACATGGCCGTCAGGTTATCGCGAGAAAGGTCGGATGAAGCGGACATCTTGGTGGCGATGAGGAACTTCTCTCTGGGATGGCGCCTCAAGGCTTTCCCCGTGACGGTCTCAGACCAGCCTTGCCCGTAAATGGGAGCGGTGTCGAAATAGTTCACCCCGTGTTCTATGGCATAGTCTATCAACCCGTTCACCATCTCTTGGTCTATCGGACAGCCGTCCTTCTGCGGTGATGCGGCTGCCGGCCAGCGCATACACCCGTAGCCCAGCAGGGAAACTTGCTGTCCTGTTTTGGGGTCGGTGCGGCAAGTCATTCCCCCGCTCACGGCTTCATGCCCGGCCTGCCCACGCCCGCAGGCAGACAATCCGGCGGCCGCGCCGATGATGCCCAGCCGCTCAAGGAAGGTGCGGCGCGACATTCCTTTGCTCTCTTTTCGCTCCATAAGTGGTCAGTTCATATTCCTGTATTCCGACGGCGCGATGCCCGTCTTGCCCTTGAAAAGGCGGTTGAAGTGCTGTGGATATTCGAATCCCAACCTGTATGCTATCTCGCTTACAGTCAGTTGCGTGGTCAACAACAAAGATTTTGCGCGCTCTATCAGGAAAGCATGGATGTGCTGTTGCGCGTTCATGCCGGTCTGGCTAAGCAAGAGGTCGCTGAGATAGTGCGGCGACATATTCAGTTCTCCGGCAATGGCATTGACGGAGATGAACTCTTTGCCATGCCCGTCTATATGCTTTTTGATCTGTGCCTGCACCCGGGCCAGGATGTCGGGCTCCACGCTGCTGCGCGTATGGAACTGCCTCGTGTAGAAGCGTTCCGAGTAATTCAGCAGAACCTCAAGCTGCGACACGATGATGTCTTGCGTATGCGCATCGGTGTTTTGCCTGTACTCGCTCTCCATGTTCACCATGATGCTCTCCACCACGCCCCTCTCCATGTCGGATATGTGCAGGGCTTCCCTCACGCTGTATGAGAAGAATTTCAGCCTGCCTATCTTTGTTCCCAACGGATATTTGCGTATGAAGTCGGGATGGAAGGCCACCATCCATCCCCACCTGCCGGCATTCTCGGCCTTCTCCTCCCAGCAGTGCACCTGCCCAGGCGCGAAGAAGTTCATGCAGCCGCGCGCAAAGTCATAGCTGCGCCATCCGTAGCTGGCGTTGCAGGTGGTGCTGTCCTTTATCGTGATGGTGTACAGGTTCAGCCGCACCGGCTTGCCGATAGGACTGTAGTCTCTCACATCAGACAGGCGGCAGACGCTCAATAGCGGGTGGCATATAGGCGGGCAGCCGAACAGGGCGGCGTACTCCTCCACCGTGTCGACAGTCATTATGTCTTTATTTCTCATTCTCCATTAGTTCAAAATGATGTTGTCCGGCCTTGCCGGCTCCGATACAGACCCTCATCCTCCTGCGCGGCAATGTGACTATATCCCTATTGCCCTCTTGGGGAGCAGGCCCGGTTCCTTAGCGGATGCCGCCGCTCGGCCATAGATGCAAATATGCAACTAAAAACGGCTCTACCGGCCTTGGCTTCGCGTATGCGCCGTTCTGACTTCCAATGCGGCACGTTTTGCGCGGCGAAACGTGCCGTTTCGCCGCCTGAAACGGCACGTTCCGGAAGCCAAAACGCCACGTCCTGCAACCAGCTGGCAGCCAATGGGTTAGCCGGAGAGGCCGATGCCGGCGCCTTTAACATAAAAATGTTAACAGCAGCACGGGCATCCCTCTGCCGCGGAGCGCGTGGCGCGTCTGCGGATGCTCGCTGATATCCCACTTGTGCCTTTACGGATTCACGGCCCAGACATAACCGCAAGGACTGTCACTATTCAGGCCGTAACCACGCAAGCTACAAGGAGGCTTGTCATCATGCGGCTTTTGCAGTTTCTTTGCCGCAAGTGCAAAGGTACGCTGAATCTACCGCTTATCGATTAACCGAAAAGGAAAAAAAGTTATACAAATGGGATGATGGCAAATCCGGAGGACAGAAAAAACTGACGGCATTGGCCTACGACACCAGGCAGCGACGGCCGACCGAGGCCACCCCCACTTGCCAACTCCATTTGGGCACAGCCCCCAACTCCCGTAAAATCCATTTTGCAACACCCACAAACAGCCATCAAATGTGCATTTCGGCACGCCATCGGAACCGCCGCATTGTTATATTTTGTTAATAACCTGCAACCTTTCCCCGCGTCAGGAATATTATGCGTATATTTGCATAACCTCAATGCACAGCGCCTCATGCGGCATATACCCATTCTGTAGCGCCGGCGCATCTTTCATAAAAAACTCTCTTTGTGTACACGACCGGGGTTGTTTGGCTTCCGTGAGGGCAAAGAGAGTGTAGTTGTGTCTTCCCTTTTCTTTCGCCTCAGGCGCGCCGCGGCGTTACCCTTGCGGTTTGTCATCAATGGCTTCGGGCTGTTTGTACACGGGGATTAAGAAGCTGTTTTATAAAATCAAAACAGCTTCTAAGTGCGGAACGAAGAAGATGATAAATCGAAACAACCAATAAACTTACATTTATGAACAAAGGATTTTTACTTGCGGCCGCGCTGATGGCGGCCGCGCAGACGCTCGAAGTGGCGGCCGAGGAGATGCTGGTGCTGCGCCTCAGGGGCGGCGGCGAGGTGTCGTATGTGCTTGCCGAGAAGCCCGTGATGACCTTCAGCGGCGGACAGATGGTGGTGACATCGGCCGACGGGCAGGCCGAATACGCGCTCGGCGACGTGGAGGAGTTCCGCTTCGCCGACCGCCCGTCGGCCATAGCAGATGTCAAAACCAACGAGGTGCGCTTCGTCCGCCTGCCAGGCGGCGGTGCGCGCATATATGGCGTGGCCGGCGAAAGCGACGTGATGGTGTTCGACGCAGGCGGCCGCGCTGTGCCCGCAACCGTCACCCCGGGCAGCGGCTATGCCGACATACAGCTCGGTCGGGCGGCACATGGCGTTTACGTGATAAAGGCAAAAGGAATGGCAACGATAAAGATTACAATAAGATGAAACACCTGTCTGCATTGATTCTGCTCGCGGCGGCAACGGCGTTCACTGCCTCCGCGCAGACCGTAATGAAAGTGAAGATGACCAGCGGGGAGACAACGGAGATACCCGTGGGCAAGATTGAGAACGTGACCTTCGGCGAAACCTCCGAGCCGGAGCAGCCCGAAGCCGGCCGCCCAGTTGACCTCGGCCTGAGCGTATTGTGGGCCGACCGCAACGTGGGGGCCACATCCGAGTTCGACCCCGGCATAGAGTGCGGCTGGGGCGACCCCATGGGAGAGAAGACATCGAACGACCTCGACGACTATCCCTGCCCGCTGCCGCCCGAGAACATCAGCGGAACGGAGTACGACATAGCCCGCGCCAAGTGGGGAGCGCCGTGGAGAATGCCCACATGGGAAGAGGTGTATGAGCTTGAAAGCAAGGTGAGCGCGGCCTCTGGATATGCGTATGGCACACATTACCTTAAAGCAATGGCCGAAAACGGAAATGAAATTTATTTTCCGTGTGAGACAGAATATCAGGGTAAATATTGGAGTGGAACACTCCATGAAAAGCACACAACAGATGCTTATGTGCTTTACGCCTGCCCATATCAGGCACGTTTCGTAAATAGCCATAACAGTTCTGATGATACAGATCATGCAAGAAGATGTGTCAAATTTATGGTTCGTCCTGTTATGGACAAAATAACCGTATCAACGGGAACGGCGGAGGACATCACCGCCAATTCGGCACAACTCGTGGGCACGGTAGAGGACACCGGGCAAGGCGTCGAGGTGGGCTTCCTGTACGGGACATCGCAGAACCTCATCAAGGAAGGCACAAGGATAGAGGCCGGATCGTCGCGCGGCGAGTTCAACATCGTGATAGGCAACCTTGCCGAAGGCACCACATATTATTATTGTGCTTACGTGGAAATGGGCAAGGATTTCTACATATATGGGGAAACAGAATCGTTCGTTCCATTGCATATATATAATATAGGCGATTTCTATCCAAGTGAACAAAATAGAAAGGGTATTGTGTTTTATACAGAAGACGGTGGTCGTCATGGCAAAGTCGTTTCCATTTCAAAGAATGCTTTTCCTTGGTTTGACGCTGCTGATATTAGGCATGACTGCTGGAATCTTTATGAAGGTTCGGAAAACGCCTTGGTGGAATCAGACATGGCCGAATGGTGCAAAAGTTTTGGCAGCGAATGGTATATTCCTGCACGAGGAGAACTAATAACTCTTAACGATGTTATTGGCATAGTCAACAAAACAATGTCAGATAATTATGACATAAGCGAATATGACGGTTATTATGATGAGATATATTGGTCATCAAGCCAATATACTTTAACATCGGCGTGGGCTGTTTGCATATCTGAAAATGAGGCCGGCGTACCACTTCATAAAGGTGGATGGTATGGTGGCTTGGAAAAAACACAAATAAATTGGGTTGTTGCAATGAAGAAATTCTGACATGAGAAACGTATTACTTAGCACAATTCTACTGCTCCTTTCCGCCAACAGTATGGCGGAAAGCTGGCAGGAGCGCGGCAACTATTCCATTGGTTGGTACGACGCTAAAACTGAGCGATTGGTCATCTCCACTGCAGAAGAGCTGGCCGGACTTGCATATCTGGTAAACAACGGATATGATGACTTTGAAGACAAGACCCTTGTCTTGGAGGCAGACATTGATTTACAGGGCAGAGAGTGGATTCCCATAGGGCACAACGATGCACATCCATTCCGCGGAAGCATTGACGGAGCGGGAAAATATATAACCGGAATGGCCGTGGTAATGAGCGAGCAAGGCGGATTGGGAGGCCTGCTGGGCTATATCCGTAATGCCGAAGTGAAGAATATAAATATAACTGGAAGCAGCGTTACGGTCACCAACACGGGGCTGCGCGTTGGCGGCGTGGCCGCACAGGCTGAGGCATGCCGATTCTCAAACTGCACTGCCGACATTGATGTCAGTTACCTTTACGGTGACACTCATACGTTTGATTACGAAGTTGCTGTTGGCGGAATGATAGGCGAAGCCACAGAGTGTAGTTTCTCTTCGTGCGTCCATGACGGTGACATAAACTGCCAGTTCGGCAACCTTGCGGGAACATCGCCCGAGTATTACACCAAGGCTCACCTTAGCATAGGTGGCGTTGTGGGCGATGGCGAAGACTGCCGCCTTGAGTTTTGCGCTCATGGCGCGGGTGTTGTCACAGCGGGAATCACAGGGTCAGTAAACATTGCATCGATAACCTATATCGGCGGTATAATCGGACAGACCGTTAGATGTGACATGATGGGCTGCCGAAACAACGCCGAAGAGTTTGTGCTCGAATACCGTGGTGGTTTCAATGTGCGGGATTTTTACTCTTACATCGGAGGCATCGCAGGATATTTCATTGCATCGTATGATGGGAAAGGCAGCATAACCAATTGCTATAGTTCCACAAATGTGATTGGAGGTCGCGTGTGGAAAGGAGACTTGCACCTCGGGGGCATAGTCGGTTCGATAGACAACGATGACGAGAAGTGCTGCAAGGCGAATTTCAGTCCGTCGGATATGGATGTTAAAACGGAAAACATCAAGTTGAATGGATATGGAACCTACGACGGCTCTACGGCCTTCTCGCAAGCAGATATGAAGACAACCGCCTTTCTTAACGAGCTAAACCTGCTGCCAATCATAGAAAACGGCAAGGCAATATGGACTACTACCGGAGGATATCCTTTCGTGAACCAAGACAACACGCCCACAACTGTGAAAGACGCGCAAACAGGAAAGGTGAGCATTAAAATTGCAGGTCGCGACCTGCTCTTAAGCAAAGCAACAGACGTAAGACTGTTCTGCATTGACGGCCGACAGGTATATTCTGGCCATACTGACCGTATAACAGGCCTGCCTTACGGGATATATGTGCTCCGAATCGAAGGAACGACGTTAAAGATAGCCTTGCGATGAACGGTGGCGCAACCACAAGCCGACAGGCATCCGTAGGCAGCGGGCGTGTTGGCATCTTATACAGTATGCCGTACTCTGCCGAACTGTGATTTTTGCTCCATTGAGGAATTACCTATGCAGCCTCTGTTACTAACAGACAATCAGCGGGAATACAAAACGAGGGGGTATCAAAAAGGAGTTAACGGGAGTTATCCGGAGTTAGACGACCTATCGGTCATCGGAAGTTAACGGACACGTGCTGCCAAAGCGCAGCGAAAAATAGCTTAGCAATCCGCAGCAAAACATTCGTCCGTTAACTTCCGTTGACTTCGGACAAGGCTCCAAACTCCCGTTAACTCCTTTTTGATACATCTCCGTTTTATAAAGCGATATGACAGGCTTTGATTTTTGATCTGCCTCGCGCGGATTGAAGAAATTCATTGTTCATCATGATGCAGAAGCGGCAGTTGTGGCTGTCCTGGCAGGGCGGGCTGCTCTTTGCCTTGTTGCCTGCGGTTGCGAACAGTTGCGCAACACAGCTTCCAGCCTCGGGTTTATAGACGAATGATACTCTTCCTTTCTGCGTAATATTCCAGCACATCCAGCGGGGGAAATGTAGAATTTGCTTTCTGCTTTGGTGTCAATGTAGTCAAGAATATTGGCTGTGTGCAGGTCGTAAGGCATTGCAGTGGCGTTGATGTACCTATCATTGCCTATAGAAGTGAAGCCGTTAAGAACGTAAAGGCTGTAGTCATTAGTCTGCACAGTCGGTGTTGCTGGCATCTGAATGCAGGGTAATGAATCATTGGCACAAAGTCGTTTGACTATCCATCGTATCACGTTGACTGCCCATGAATTGTCAGTGGCCCTATATCGTTGGGTATCCTTGCAGTTTGGCAGCAGCGTGTAGTTGTCAGGAAATCCCATTATCCGTTCTGTTTCCAAAGGTGTGAGCCGTCTCAGCCTGCCGTTTTGAGCCACGAAGAGAGAACCGTTCAAGGCTGCTGCATTGCCGTTCCATTTGGTTCAATAGGCAGCATAGAGGCAGTCGGTGTATGTCCTGAACACTTCTATTTCACAGCCATTTATGATCCGTGTGAGTGACGTATCGGCTTGGTTCTCCCCCTCTATTGAGTCGGCCTTGCCGTCGAACAGTTTCTGTTGTAGGCATGACTCGTCGCCGTTTTTCTTGAAAGGGTCTGCGATGGTGCCTCCAATCTCAAACAATACGTTTTCAGGGTGGAAGTCTTTTCCACCGGCCACGACATATATCCGCCTGCGTTGCTGTGGTAGTCCAAAGTATTTCGCGTCTAAAATTCTCCATGCCACATTGCGTTCCTTTCCATATAGGATGCCGGCATCTGGCCATTTCGCAGCAGTTTCCACTTTCTGTATCTGTCCGTTTATTTTTTTCCGTCTGAACCTCTTGCCGAGTGGTGACGCTATTGCGTCTGGTAGTCCGGCAAGTCCGGCAAGGAAGCACCCAAACGCGTTGTCGGCATCGGTGAGCACTCCCTCTACGTTTTCCCAAAAACAGACAGCCCGACCTTGTCCGTTGGCCATTCTGATTTTGTCCATTCTGTTCAGAATATCGAAAAATTTCAGCGTCAGTTGCCCTCTATAGTCGTTGATGCCCTCTCGCCATCCGGCCAGCGAGAACGCCTGGCATGGCGTGCCGCCGCACAGAAGGTCGGGCACGTCTATCTCTCCTTTGTCTATCATTGCCGGTATGTCGTTCATGTCGCCGACATTTGGTGTGGTAAGATGGTGAGCCGCCAAGAAGCGACAAGGGAAGTCTTCTATCTCAGACAGCCATAGTGACCGGACACCGAGTGGCTTCAATACGAAGCTGGCTGCCTCAATGCCTGAGCAAACACTGCCGAAAGTTTTTATCTTCATTGCTTTGTGCTGATCAGGTCGTTCAACTTTTTTCTCCACAAGTCTATGTCATACCACGGACATCCCTCACACCCAGCCTCGGCTTCCTTGCCTATCGTTGGTATGTTGCTATCCCATTTGCTTGTTCCCTTGATAGAAGTTGATTCCATATATAGAACCTCTCTTGCCTTCTTGGAAACACCGCCTGCATATTTCTCTTTTCTGCTGATTCCTCTGGTTGTCAAGCAGCTGGAACTTCCTGATTATTTCCTCGTCGGTCATGTCCATGCTGTTTTCCGCCTTAGTGGCATTGTCCCATCTTATTTCAGAAAACTTGTGGTCAGGAATCAAGGCTTTCTTTGATGTGCGTTTTGCCTCGAATGCATTTATTTCTTTCAGCAGCCTGATGACTCTCGCCTTGAATTGCGGTGTAAATGTCTCATATCCTATTTCGGTTACAAGGGGCAAAGGCAGCAATATCCTGTTATTTCCCAACTGGCCATTTGGGCGTGGCACAGAGGCCACGGTATATCCCGCATCCTTTATGTCCTGTATCCTACGTGCAGGATTAGGATTGGCGGGAAAGCGTTCAAACTCCTCTTTGAATGACAACAAAACACGGAAGAACTGTGATGTAACAGCTCCGCTTATCAAGCCGCGTTTCGTCTCCTTTTCTTTCCATTCTTCCATTGCTTTTTTCTTAAAGTAGGGTTTAATGGAAACAAGGTATTCGGCGAGCTTTTCTTCCGTCTTTATATCCAAACCAGCTCTTCTATTTATATATGTTCCATCTGAATCCATCGGCTTGTTCAAACGTGGTCCTAACGTATTTCTCTGATGCTTTGTTGTTGTCGATGAATTCATGAACAAAGATTCCAGTACCTTTCAATAAAAGTTCCAATTTATATAGTTTCATTTTTGCTTATTTTTTGTGATAAAGCCAATTATGTCACTTCTGCGGATAGGGTATAGTTGGCCGTGATACTTTACATAAAGTTCAATTTCGTCTTCCTCTCTGAACAGTTCTGTGATATCAATGTTTAAATGGAATGCTATTTTCTTTAGTGTTTCGAGCGTTGGGGATATATTCCCATTTATGTAGTTGCTTAGGTTTGATTGACTTATGCCGGAAGAAACGGAAAATTCTTTCAGTGTTATGCCCCTCTGCGATAGAATTTCTTTTAGCCTTAGTTCCATGACAGATTTTTTATTGTACAAATATATGAATTAATTTTCGGAATGAGCTAATATTGTAATATCCAATATATTAAAAAAACAAAAAGGAGGTGTTGTTTGTATTTTATTTAATAATTTTGTCGCAACTATATACTTTATTGTACAAAGAATGTTTAAATTCCCGGTAAATAATTTTGAGGTGCGTCATTATGCTTTGGTATAGCTGTATTCATGTTGCTTAATTGAGAATACATTTCTTTTTGTGATTGGTCTATATTTTTAAGTCTTTCTAATATTGTTTCTAAATTATCATCCAATTGTTTACTTGTCATATTTAATTTATCAGCGGTATCTTTAACGCTTTCTGCAACATTGTTTATTTTTTCAAATTGTTGTTGTATTTGAACATTAGAAGTATATGTATATTGTATAGCAAATATTGAAAGAGTTATTGATAATATTGCAGACGAATATGATATAAACTCCATGATTTTATTTGCATTACAAATTTTTTCTGCTAGTATAAAAGATAACAATGCAATTATTGTAATTGCCATTATTGAGATAATCCACCAAAAATGAGGAGATTTTGTTTCCATATTACAAATCTTTGATTTTCCCTTTAATTTCTTCCAAAATACTTGTATATAATATGAAAATTCTGTTAAACAAATCATCAATTTTATCTATTGTATATGCAAATTGTTCTACAGAAATCCAAACATTTTTGTCATCAACAATAAATGCTTTAGCAACTTTGAACTTTAAGTTTATATCATTTACTAATTGCTTTATTTTATCTTTATTGTCATCTGTAACTTGTAAGATATTTGGTAGTATAATACGGAAATAAAATGGGTCATCTTTATAAATTATAAACAAATAATATAAATCATCTTTTTTGAAAGATATAGTGGTTTTATCTTCATTTTGAATGGCTATATTATTTGTCAGAAGATAGTTCTTAAATGTATTTAACATGACTTTTTTGCCGCAAAAATACATAATTTTATTGTTTTATTGAATAACTGTAATGTTTAATTATGATGGTTTTGTGAATATTTAGCATAATATGTGCTTCTCCAAAACACCAAGTTCTTTTTCCCTTCATCCCATTCCCACCTTACTATATATTCATTTACTTCCGTGGTCTTGTAAATAACCACAGTTCCTTGTGAAAGTTCTGCATCTTTGACAATATCACATTTATCTGTGAGATAAGACATAACTTCACCCCATATCTCGGAATTGAAGTCTGCTGTATAGGAAATTTCGGATGTTCCAAAATATTCTTTAAGTATTTCTCGGAGTTCTGAATTTCCTACTTTATCTGCGAGACACAAGCCTATGGGATGAAGTTCTACGGTTTCTGTGAGAGGTTGCATATTCTATTGGATTTATAGAATATGTATTTAAGCAATAACTTTAAAAGATTTCTGATGTAAATGTTATAAGGCTTTTTGATTGTCGAGTCCAGCTATTATTTCCTCCTGCATAGTAGCCAATTTCACAAAGATTTCCAGTTTCTAATGCCGTTTCTCCTGTTCCACCGACATTTACATAGATGCTATCATCTTCCGAGTTTACAATTACTCCATAATAATAATCTAATGATACATTACCTATTATTGGCCATGTCAAACTTGCATAGCCTCTTGATGAAGGCCATGTCATATATTGAAATGGATATAGAATTGTAGGAGGAGTACCAAAACTAACTGATAACATCACACCTTTGTATAATGTTATGTCTTTTTCATAACTTTCTTGTTCTATGAGTTGGTTGTCCTTGTATGAATATCCTGATTTGATTTTACATCCAAGTGTTTCCGCTCTTGATTTTGTACAACATTTGTTTGTTATAGGAGTTCCTTTGCCTCCTACATTATAAACTTTTTGTTCAGTAGCAATTTTTCCCATGTGTGTAATGTAATTTGTGTGTAAATCTTGAAAAAGTAGAGATAAATAAATCGAGATATTGAAATTATACAGAACGACCAAATATCCAATTTCTACATTCCGTGAAAAAAATGCACACTCTAATGAAATTTTAACATTTGAAATGCAAATTTCGTGAAGTTCCGAGTATAATTCCATTGAGAATGGAATATAACAAGTGCGGAGCACTTTAATTCCATTGAAAATATAAAAAATCGAGAACTCACAATGGCAACATTCCACACATTACTTCAGATGATGGATGCGCTGCATACCGAAGAGGATTGCAGGGTATATCTGGAGAATGTGCGTTGGAATGGAAAGCCGATTTGCCCACACTGCGGCTCTATTTCCGAAAACCACTACAAACTTACACAAAACGGAGAGTTCAAAGGACTATACAAGTGTCGTGATTGTAGAAAGCGTTTTACCGTGCGTCAAGGAACTATGTTTGAAGGCTCAAACCTCCCACTTAAGAAATGGTTTTATGCGATATATCTGTTCCTCTCACACAAACGTGGAATAAGCAGTTGTCAGTTGGCGAAAGACATCGGCGTGACACAAAAGACCGCGTGGTTCATGCTCCACCGCATCCGCCATAACGTAAGGGATGATGACGCTGATTTTAATGATATGACGCAAGTTGATGAAACCTATGTAGGTGGAAAAACCAAACGGAACAGAGGCGGACAAGGCCGAAGCACGAAACAGAAAACTCCAGTCATGGGATTGCTGTCAGACGGAAAGGTGTACGCCCGTGTCATCAAGAACGCAAGTTCAAAAGTGCTTCTCGGAATTATAGATGAATTGGTGCGCAAAGGGTCTACTGTTATCACGGATAAATGGAAAGGGTACAACAAGGTAAAAGAGCGTTACATTCATGAAGTGGTAGAACATAACCTTAAGGAATATGTAAATGCGGATGGTTTCCATACTAACTCAATAGAGGGATTTTGGAGCCAACTCAAACGTGGTATCATCGGCATCTATTTCTTGGTAAGTCCGAAGCACTTACAGAATTATTGCAAGGAGTTCGTATTCCGTTACAACACACGAAAGCAATCCGACGCTGACCGCTTCAATGAGTTCTTGGGAAGTTTCACGGAACGTCTATACTATGGTGAACTTCTGATGAAACCCGAGTGGAGGATTATAGAATAACTTAAATTCAAACCAACCAAAGATCAATCATGCACACGCATGGTTGGATTTTTTATGCTTATGACTTAATGTAAGTAGAATATTGTTCTTAAATTTGTACGGCAGTCTGCGAATTGTCTTGAATTTCTTTGGTGTGTTCGGTCTTTTTCTCTATTTTTGTAAACGAGAACTCGAAAATATGTGTTCAACTTTCAAAAAGGAGGTCAGAAACAGACATAACAAAGAATAAAAGACATATTGCAAGCGACTTGTAGACAAGTTATTTGGCTTTAGTAAATCTGGTAAATTGAAAATAGCCCCGAATAATAAGTCGAAAGGTGAGTTTGTACCCTGCAAAGGGCGCAGACTGCTTTTCCTTATTTGGGCTAAAGGTTTTACCAGAACCTACTAAAGCAGATGAGCGAAAAGACGAGGCTGTGTCCTTTTTCGTTTGCTCCGTTTGCAGGAAAAATGGTATAAACTCTAAATGCTCAAGATATGGATTTCAAGTTAGAATACATGGAACGTCTGTTTGCCAAGATAAGCAAGAAAAAGACGGAGTCCTATGTCATAAGCAGAATATGGCATCAGTTGGATGACGACCGTGTTAAGTTTGTCGTTCAACAATACATCAGAAGAACACAAGACAAGTATGCGCTTGCAGACTTGTACCTCCCCCAACTAAACATTTTCATTGAAATAAACGAGCCTTATCATAAGGACAAGAACGGTGTCTTACGAGAAATAGACAAAATCCGTAATGAGGAAATTCTAAATGTCACCCACTCCAAACCTATTGTCATAGATTGTGATTGTGAGATAACAGAAATCCAACGCCAAGTTACGGATGTCGTGAACCTCATAAGGCAGCGCATTTCAGAACTCGGTGATAATTTCAAGCCGTGGGATGAGGCAAACACCCTCACCGTGGAATATCACCGCAACAAAGGCTATCTTAAGGTAGAGGACAATGAATGCCTGCGTACTACGGAAGATGTGGCGGCAGTATTTGGAACAAAACCAAAACACCGTGGTTTCCTGCGTGCATCGGGTGCGGCTGTACCGAATAGGAAGAATGAAATAGTTTGGTGGCCGAACACAGAACACCGTCTTTGGTGCAACCAACTTTCGGAAGATGGAATGTACATCTATGAATATCCAAAGGCAGAGGACAAGCGTGCGGAACATTTGGCACATTGGCTTTCAACTCCTCAAGAAACTCGTATCACTTTCTTACGTTACAAGGATGACCTGGGCTTCTGCTTCTACCGTTTTGTAGGTGTGTTCCGCCTTGACAAGGAAAAATCTATCCAAGAGAATAAATGTGTTTGGAAACGTATCTCGGACACTTATCAACTTAATGTTTAACTTGAAAATTAAATAACATGGCTGAAAATTTAGGAAAACGAGCCCAACAAGAACGAGAAAAAAGGCTCATGATACAAGATAAAGAAATTAGAGCTACTATTGATGAACTATCTTTCTTAGCAAACTGCATAGATACAAATTTTTCAATCATCAATGATATGATAAGAAAAAAGCAGCGTAGCAGGAAAGACGGATATCGCAAACTCAGTATAATAGACTATAAGAATGAAATATTGAATAAAATTTCTAATCTTGAGAACACGATTATGAAATTGAATGCGCTTGATAAACAAAAAGCTGATACACTGGCACCTCATTATCAGCAGAAAATTATCAATTGGAAAATAGCGCTGGAAAAAACAGAAGTAAATCATTCTTCTGGAATATTTGAAAAAACATTTAAGGATGTGGTAGACGTGATGAAAGGTGAGTCTGAACTGATAAACAATATCACATTTTGTAACGATGCAGATGAACTTACGCAAACATTAGCAAACTTCAGTAGTTTAATTGACACAAAAATAAGTTCTTTTGACTTAACTGGAACAGCACATAAATTTTCAGCTGCATTGGCAAAGTTTGAGACAGGATTGTCCTTGCTGAAATCAATAGACCCGACAAATGTCATGATACCTCGTTTTGTTGAATTGCAACAAAAATGGGAAAAGAAGCGAAAGCTACACATTAAATTTAGGGTTGCTATATTGCTTGCTGTCATTATTTTCTATGCCATTTTAATTTTAAGTATAAACTGATTAATCTATGGGACTTGGAAACTGGGGATGTTTAGGCATAATACTCTATTTGTGCCGAAACATACTTTATGTGTTGTTTTGGGCGGCGGTAGCTTTTGTGTGTTACATGATATTACAATGTATATGAAAATACGAGGATTAAGTTTTTCTTGGAAAAGAGCGGTTGGAATAACTGCGGCTAAACAGAAAATCAGCAGAAAAACAGGAATACCTACAACCAAACAAGGTTTGGAAAGAAAAGTAGGCAGGTTTGTTCTGAACTCAATTTTTGGAAACAAAAAGAAATGACTTGAATGAAAAATGTGGAGATGTGGCGAAAAAAGACATCTCCACATTTTATTCTGTATAATTTTTCAAACATATATACAACACAATGTTTCATACAATGTTTATTCTCTCTCTAAAATATCTATTACATTTTTAACTAATACACACATAGTTATGATAAATAGTTCAAACGCAATCCCTACTTACGAAGAAGTATTAAAACTAAATCGTATGTTACAAGTAACACATTATAATACTTCATCTTTAAATAACAAAATCGTATTTAATACGGATGGATATTCAAACTTAAATTTAAGGTATGGTGGTTTGGATGGCAAAATATTATCAACAGGGCAAGGATTTGGATATTTATGTATGAGTAGAAATAGTAATGTCCAAATGGTTTCTACTCCAATATATTTTGATACTGCAAATCCAAATACAGTAATAATTTCTCGGTGTTGGCTTCCTGATACACCAACTATGGTTGAGTGTGATGTACAGATAAGAATGTATCAACAATTAATAGGAGAAATCAAAATTTGTGAACTAAATTCTGATGAACCTTTAGACTCCATAACAGCCTGGAACGGAAAGTTAAGCTTTAATGGATATGTATCGGCATCTTTACAACCAAGATAATATAAGTATGTAATGTAGAGAACTGTATGCAGTTGGGATAACTCCATACTGAATGTATTTAATTCAACAAAGAGGGTGTGTCATTCAAAACACACCCTCTTGTTATTATTGACACAACCTGTCATTATACAAAATCCTTTGTACAATAAAGTATATAGTTGCGAATTTTGTATTTGAAAATTACCAAATAAAGTATTGTTATGGATAGTGAGATGAAAAGTTTTATAGAGCTGTTATTGAGCAATAAAGAGATTGTTTGCTCATGGGGCGTAAGCGGCATTGTCGTTGAAGCATCTTCAATACGGTTTGTTGTAAATGGGTTTAAATATCAAGGTGAAGTTACTATATGCAATTGCGGAAAGGCTCTTTATAAGGTCTGTCTTGGCAATCGGATATTGCGGGTCTATGGGGCAAGGCCTGCTTTGGAGTTGTTGGATTCGGAAATTGAATGCACAGATTCTTATCGGCATGACTTAAAAATGCGGCTTGATTGTCATTAAAGCAAATGCTTTGCTTATACTTTATCGTATAGTCTTTATTGTGCTTGATTTATTCTGTGCTGTTATATGTCAGATGCGGCGTGATGGCCATGTATGCCATCACGCCGCATCTGTAGATAGTCGTGCGTTTTTATCAGCGACGCATCACGCCGCGGTCGGCCTTCTTCATGCGCAGGTTGAGCTGCAGGATGGCCGGCAGAAGGATGCAGAGCGAGAAGACCACAGCCATGATGACAGCGCGCTGGCTGCCGCCGAAGAGGACTATGAGCGGCGCGTCGGGGGCGGGCATGATGTTGTAGAGCACGTAGGCGATGGTGTTGTTGGCCCAGTGGTAGGCCACGCCCGGCACTATACTGTCGGTGCGGCAGTACATCCAGCCGAGCAGCAAGCCCACGAGCAGGGCGTGTGGCATCTGCGCGGGGTTGCCGTGGGCGAGGGCGAAAAGCAGGGCCGACACGGCTATTGCCACCCAACGGTTGCGCATGGTGCGGAGCAGCGAGCGCAGTATGGCTCCGCGAAACACCATCTCCTCGGCCACGGGGGCAAGCAGGCCTACGGCCACGTAGCCCCAGCGGTCGCCGAGAATCATGGAGAACTCGTCGAGCACGAGGTTGGGCAGCTCGGGCATCTGCTCCTGGAGCCACACCGAGGGAACTATGGCGCCGACGGCGGCGACCACGCACCACGTCAGCACGCCCCACGGGCGGGAGCGCACGTAGCTGCGGGCCACCTCGCACCAGCGGGCTAGCAGGAACACAGCTATGGTGACCGCACTGAACGCGGCCATGGAGACAACGAGCAGCATGGTGGTGAGATCGGGAGAGCCGGTGGCTATGCGCCATATCTCGCGCACGCCCAATGTGACGCCGCACTGTATGGCCAGGAACACAATAAGGTATATGATGGCATTCTTCATTTTTCTTCTTGATTTTGTTTTTTGGGTGAATTGGAGTTGTGGGAGGGCAGGGAGTTATGTGAGGACTGTGAACTGTGGCGCGCGGCCAGTGCCGCCGAGGCAGCGCGGAGGTCGTGGCGCAACTGGTTGGCCAGCTCGGCGGCCGAGCGGAACTTGCGCTCTTCGCGCAGCCGGGCCACGAACGAGAGGCTGACGCGGCGACCGTAGAGGTCGCCGCCGAAACCTATGATATGGGTCTCTATGCTCACCGCCCCGTCGTCGAACGTGGGGCGGTTGCCTATGTTGGTCATGGCGGGGTGGGGCTGCGGATCGCCTTCCACGCGCAACTCGGTGGCATAAACGCCACGTGCCGGCACGAGCTTGTGGGGCTCATCGGGCAGCAGGTTGGCCGTGGGGAAGCCCATCTGCGCCCCAACGTGACGGCCGCAGACCACCGTTCCACCTATGGCGTAGGCGTAGCCAAGGCAACGGGCGGCCATTTCCACCTCGCCCTCACGCAACAGCGAGCGCACCACAGACGAGCTGACGTGCACCCCGCCCACCCGGAGCGGTTGCCACTGCTCCACGTCGATGCCCAGCTCGCGGCCGTAGGCGGCATAGTCGCTGAAGCCCTCTGTGCGGTCGTGGCCGAAGCGGTTGTCATAGCCTATGACGAGCCGCCGCACGTTCAAACGGCCAAGCAGCACCCGCTCCATAAAGTCGCGGGCAGAGAGCGAGGCCATCTGCGCGTCGAACGGCAGCACCACGCACTCGCTGATGCCGGTCTGCGACAACAGGGCCAGCTTCTCTTCGGGCGTGCTGAGCAGTTCGGGGCGGTAGTCCGTCCGCAGCACAAGGCGCGGATGGCGCGCAAAGGTGACAACAGCCGAAGACAGCCCTGCCATCGCCGCCACCTCGCATACGTGACGGATGAGATAACGATGACCGCGGTGAACGCCGTCAAAGAAACCTATCGTGGCCACCGAAGGCGGCGGCAGTGGCGTGGATGCTGATAGCTGTATTATGTCCATCACCTGTTTTTAAGTCGCGAAACGGCACGTATCAGCTCGCCAACAATCATCACCGGCGACGTGCAGACTATTATCCACAGCCATGTCTCGACCGAAAGAGGCTCCACACGGAACATCTTGCCACCCAAGGTGACAATGACAATCTGCCCGGCGAGGATGATGAACAGCACAAGCATTAGCCCCTTGTCGGCAAAGAATCCATGGAAAGCGGAATGGTTAGACCCTAAGGCCTTGGCGTTGAACAGGTTCCACCACTGCAGCATGACGAACACAGTGAAGAACACCGTGAGATGCCACACGTCGGCCATGCCGCCGGTGTTGAACCAGATGAGCATTCCGAGCAGAGCGGCGAAGAACAGCACGCCCACGGAACAGATGCTCCAGGCCATCGGACGGTTGATGATGAAGTCAGCCTGATTGCGCGGTTTCTCTCTCATCACCTCATGCGACGGCGGCAGCGAGGCAAGGGCCATGGCGGCGAAAGTGTCCATGATGAGGTTCACCCAGAGTATCTGGGTGATGGTGAGCGGGGTCTCCACAACTCCGTTCACCTCGGGCACGCCGGCTATCGAGCCGCCGAGCACAAGCAGCAGCGCGGCCACGTTGACCACAAGCTGGAAGAAGATGAACCGCTGTATGTTCTTGTAGAGCGAGCGGCCCCACTCCACGGCGCGCACTATGCTGCCGAAGGAGTCGTCGATGAGGGTCATGTCGCTGGCGTTCTTGGCCACGCTGGTGCCCGACCCGAGCGAGAGGCCCACGTGGGCATGGTTGAGCGCGGGCGCGTCGTTGGTGCCGTCGCCCGTCACGGCCACCACCTCGCCGCGCTTCTGCAGCAGGTTGACAAGCCGCTGCTTGTCGGTGGGCCTGGCGCGGCTCATCACCCGGAGCACGTGGGCGCGCTCGTAGGCCTCCTCGTCGCTCAGGGCCTCGAAATCGGGGCCGGTTATCTGCGCCTCGGCGGGCGTGGCGTCGTCCCACGCACCTATCTGCCTGGCTATCTCTATGGCTGTGGCCGAGGTGTCGCCCGTCACTATCTTGACATCGATTCCGGCCTTGCGGCACTGGCGCACGGCATCGGGCACCTCGGGGCGCAGCGGGTCGCTGATGGCGGCCACGCCCTGCAGCGTCAGGTGCGCGTCGGCGGGCGTAAGCTCAACCTTGTCCACCGAGGCATCAACCTCCTTGCAGGCGAAGGCCAGCGTGCGCATGGCCTTGTTCTGGTAGCCCAGCAAGCGCTCGCGGAGGGCGGCGCGGTCGGCCTCGGCCATATCGCAATATGTGGCCACTATCTCTGGCGCACCCTTCATGAAAAGGTAGCGGCGACCCTGCACCTCGGCTATGGTGGCCATATATTTGCGCTCGGTTGAGAAAGGCAACTGCCACACAATGCTGTTGGCGGAGCGCAGCGAGCGGTAGTCGCTCCCCCCGCGCTGCATCCACAGCAGCAGCGCGCCCTCGGTGGGGTTGCCTATGGGCTTGTCGCCGTCAAGCTCGGCAGTGGAGTTCACGGCTATGCCATCGCGCAGCAGGGCATCGCCGTCTCCGGCCGCCGCCCACATTTCCTGCACCTGCATCTTGTTCTGTGTCAGCGTGCCGGTCTTGTCGGTGCATATCACCGTCACGGCACCCATGGTCTCGCAGGCGTGCAGCTTGCGCACAAGGTTGTTGCTCTTCAGCATCCTGCGCATATTCAAGGCCAGGGCCAGAGTGACGGCCATGGGCAGGCCCTCGGGCACGGCCATGACTATCAGCGTCACAGACACCATGAAGTATTTGAGCACCGTCTCGGCCATCTTGAGATAGTTGTCCGTGTGCCAGAGGTCATTGGTCATGAGGTCGTGGCCGAGGAATATCACGAAAGCGGCCACGGCAACGCCCGTGCCCACCTTGCTTATCAACTTGGCCAGGCGATCGAGCTGCATATTGAGCGGGGTCTTGACCGAAGTCATTTCGGTCGACTTGCGGGCCACCTTGCCTATCTCCGTGGCATCGCCTACGGCAGTCACCACCATGCGCCCGCTACCGTTCATCACCATAGTGGAGCGCAGGGCCATGTTCGACGGATACGTGGCGCCGTCCTGGCGCACATCAGTAAACTTGGATATGATAGGCTCGCCCGTGAGCGCCGACTCGTCTATCTGCAGGTCGGTGGCCTCGAACAGCGTGCCGTCGGCCGGCACCTCGTCGCCCACGCCGAGCAGCACCACGTCGCCAACCACCACATCGCGGCGCGGAATCTCCTGCACCTTGCCGTCGCGCATCACCTTGACGGGCGACTCCTCGCCTATGGCCGTGAGCACATTGAACTTCTTTGCGGCGTCGCGCTCGAAATAAAAACCAATGGTAGTCGCAAGGAATATGGCCACGAAGATACCTATAACCTCTACAAACTCATTCTCGATGATGGCCAATACCAGCGACACAGCCGCCGCCACAAGCAACACCTTAATGATAGGGTCGTTGTATTTTTCAAGATAAAGCCGCCACATAGGTGTCCGCTTGGGCGGCGTGAGCACATTCTCCCCGTGCTCCCGGCGGCTCTGCTCCACCTGCGCCGAGGTGAGTCCGCCGAGGGCCTGGTTGTCCTTGATACTTTCTTTTTCCATATATAAATAAATGTACAGTTTCTGTCGTTCATAGCCTGCGGCGCACAGACACGCACTTACAGGCCTCCATACCCTGCCGCCCGGCATGAAAAATACGCCAAACAGCACAAATGTTGGGCAAAGTTAGCTAAAAAAGACCATACAGATAATAACAACATGAGATATTTTTATTCTTTTTGCAAAAAACATTTGGTTATTTGATTTATTAAGTGTACCTTTGCATCCGAAAACAAGAAACAACTGTTTTCACGGGCTTTTAGCTCAGTTGGTTAGAGCAACAGACTCATAATCTGGAGGTCCCAGGTTCAAGCCCTGGATGGCCCACACTGAAAATCAAGCAGTTACGCATTACGTAACTGCTTTTTTCATGCCATTTGCGAACACCATGCGAACACCGAACATTCGTGAAATGCAATGAAATCCAGACGCAATCTCTGTTCTTTTATGCTAAATTGCATTAGATTGTATTTTGTTTTTCCGTTTATTATCTACATTACCATTATGAAAATTTTAATTCGTGAATATCCATACTCCTAAAATTTTGGATTAAAGAATCCAAGATTACGCGAGTTCGGGATAAGAAAACCATCCAAAAAGTTGGTAATCTCGCAAATATTTTGTACCTTTATAGTTGTAAATCAAACAGTTACAAAATATATAAGCGATGATTACCAAGGACAAAGTTA
>CALUHC010000025.1 GCA_944320355.1 uncultured Prevotella sp.
ACTTGGCTTTCTGCTTCTCTGCCAGCATGACACCGTACTCGGAAGTCTTCCTGCGACGGTTGTTGCCATGCTGTCCAGGAGGGAAGTTTCTCCTAGACAAAACTTTGTCTGCGCCGAAGATGGGCTCACCAAAACGACGCGCAATCTTTGATTTCGGTCCAATATATCTTGCCATAATATTCTATATACTTGAATTAGTGTTATTATTTGCCCATTGACTAGACTCTTCTTCTCTTGGGAGGACGGCAACCGTTGTGGGGCAGCGGAGTGACATCAACAATCTCGATGACCTCGATGCCTGCACCATGCACGGCGCGAATGGCCGACTCACGGCCGTTGCCCGGTCCCTTGACGTATGCCTTCACCTTGCGCAAGCCCAAGTCGTAAGCCACCTTGGCGCAATCCTCGGCAGCCATCTGGGCAGCATACGGAGTGTTCTTCTTTGAACCGCGGAAGCCCATCTTGCCGGCCGACGACCATGAGATGACCTGACCCTCGCTGTTAGCCAAAGACACAATAATATTGTTAAACGAGCTATGAACATGAAGCTGGCCCATAGCGTCAACCCTTACATTTCTCTTCTTTGAAGCGACTGTTTTCTTTGCCATAATTACAAAATCCTAATTCTAAAACTTCAATTACTTAGTGGCCTTCTTCTTGTTTGCAACAGTCTTCTTCTTACCCTTGCGGGTACGAGCGTTGTTCTTAGTGCTCTGGCCACGCACCGGAAGACCGAGACGGTGACGGATTCCCCTATAGCAACCAATGTCCATAAGGCGCTTGATGTTCAACTGGATCTCGGAACGGAGATCACCTTCAACTTTGTACTCAGCGCCGATGATTTCACGGATCTTGGCTGCCTGGTCGTCAGTCCACTCGCTGACCTTCAGGTCGCGGCTAACGCCTGCCTTATCCAATATCTTTGCTGAACTACTTCGACCTATACCATAGATATAAGTCAATGCGATTTCGCCACGCTTCTCCTGGGGCAAATCTACTCCAACAATTCTTATTGCCATTTGTTAATGAATAAAATGTAAATGTTTGATTAAAAATTAACCCTGACGTGTCTTGTACTTAGGGTTTTTCTTGTTGATAACGAACAGGCGACCCTTGCGACGCACTATCTTACAATCGGGGGTACGCTTCTTCAATGATGCTCTTGTCTTCATATTTGCGATATGTTTATTTGTATCTAAATACAATTCGGCCCTTTGTCAAGTCGTACGGGCTCATCTCTACCTTAACCTTGTCGCCAGGAAGAATCTTGATGTAGTGCATCCTCATCTTTCCGGAAATGTGCGCGATTATCTGCACACCGTTCTCAAGTTCTACGCGGAACATCGCATTTGAGAGCGACTCAATGATTGTCCCGTCTTGTTCTATAGCGGATTGCTTTGCCATTTGATTAATATAAATTGCCTTCCAAACTTTCTATTTCCTCGAATGATGATAAAATATCTGCCTTGCCCTTGCGGATGGCTATGGTATGCTCGAAATGGGCTGCTGGCTTGCCGTCACATGTGCGGATTGACCAACGGTCTGGCAACAGGCCTATCGCCCTGTCGCCCATCGTGATCATCGGCTCTATGGCTATGCACATACCTGACTTCAGCATAACGCCCCGCCCGCGGCGACCGTAATTGGGAACCTTCGGGTCTTCGTGCATCGCGCGGCCGATGCCATGACCGGTAAGCTCACGGACAACGCCGTAGCCAAAGCCTTGGCAATAGTCCTGTATTGCCTCGCCGATGTCACCAATATGCCTCCCTGCCACCGCGCAGTCAATGCCCCTATAAAGAGCCTCCTTAGTGACCTTGAGCAACTGGCGCACCTCTGACGCCACATCGCCAACACAAAAAGTGTAGCAGGAATCACCATTGAAACCATCAAGCAACACACCGCAATCAACGGAAACGACATCACCGTCACGCAACACAACGGACGGCTCGGGAATACCGTGAACGACGACCTCGTTGACCGAGGTGCAGATGCTCGAAGGAAACGGCGCCCCATAGGGATTAGGGAAGCCCTTGAAAGTAGGCTCGCCTCCATTGTCGCGGATGAACTCCTCGGCAATGTCGTCAAGCTGCTTAGTGCTGACACCGGGCCTTATATGCTTCGCCAATTCGCCAAGCGTCCTGCTCACGAGCAGGTTCGCTTGGCGCATAAGCTCTATTTCATCTTCAGTCTTCAGAAATATATTCATCCCCGAAGCGTAATTCAATAGGCAGAAACACCTGCACGCCCATGGATACGGCCAGAATTGAGCAAGCCGTCATAGTGGCGCATGAGCAGGTGGCTTTCTATCTGCTGGAGAGTGTCAAGCACAACTCCGATAAGAATCAAAAGCGAAGTACCACCAAAGAACTGAGAGAAGGCATCCTGCACATTGAGGAGCCCGGCCAAAGCCGGCATGATAGCGATGAAAGCGATGAACAAGGAGCCTGGGAAAGTGATACGCGACATCACTGTGTCGATATACTCAGCAGTGTCCTTGCCCGGCTTAACCCCCGGGATGAAGCCGTTGTTGCGCTTCATGTCCTCTGCCATCTGGGTCGGGTTCAAGGTTATGGCTGTGTAGAAATATGTGAAAGCGATTATGAGCAACGCAAACACAACATTATACAACACACTCCGATGGTCCATCAGCGAACGCACAAACCAGCTTGAGTTCTCTGGCGTGGAATACTGCACGATAGCCAACGGGATGAACATCAGTGCCTGGGCAAAGATGATAGGCATCACATTGGCTGCGAACAGCTTGAGCGGGATGTACTGACGGGCACCTCCATACTGCTTGTTGCCTACTATACGCTTGGCATATTGCACAGGGATCTTGCGTGTGCCCTGAACCAATATAATAGACGCGCAGACAACTGCATAGAGAATCAGGATCTCGATGAGGAACATCACAAGGCCACCGCCGGTAATGGCAGTGAAACGCGAACCCACCTCCTGTATGAAAGCCTGGGGAAGGCGCGCGATGATGCCGATCATGATTATGAGGGAGACTCCGTTGCCTATGCCCTTGTCCGTAATGCGCTCACCCAGCCAAAGGATGAACATACTTCCCGCAGCGAGGATGATGGTTGCAGGGATGAGGAATACAGACCAGGAAATGCCTGTAGCCAAAGCACTTCCCGCCTGCATCTTAAGATTGATGAGGTAACTCGGGGCTTGGAACAGCAATATTGCCACCGTAAGCCACCGAGTATACATACTGATCTTTTTGCGTCCGCTCTCTCCCTCACGCTGCATCTTCTGGAAATAAGGCACAGCGACAGCAAGAAGCTGCATAACGATAGAAGCTGAGATGTAAGGCATTATTCCCAATGCGAATATGGAAGCATTGGAAAATGCACCACCAGAGAACATATCCAGAAGCGACATCAAGCCCCCCTGGGTTTGCGACTGTAGTTTATCCAACATGGCCGGGTTGATACCGGGAAGCACAACGAACGAGCCGAAACGGTAAATAGCCGTAAAGAGAAGAGTGATGAGAATACGCTGACGCAAATCCTCTATCTTCCAAATGTTCTGTAGTGTCTCAATTAACTTCTTCATTTTCTTAGATTATAGTTGCGTTACCACCTACTGCCTTGATTGCCTCTTCTGCAGTCTTTGAGAATGCGTTTGCCTCTACGTCAATTTTTGATTTCAACTCACCCTTGCCAAGAATCTTCACAAGCTTCTTGCCATTGGTAATGCCGGCTGCCACCAGCTCGGCCAAACCAATCTTCGTGAGCGCCTTCTCCTCGGCCAGAGTCTGGAGTGTAGACAGGTTCACGGCGAGATACTCCTTGTGGTTGATGTTCTTGAAACCGAACTTAGGAACACGACGCTGCAACGGCATCTGGCCGCCCTCGAAACCAATCTTACGCTTGTAACCAGAACGAGCCTTGGCACCCTTGTGTCCGCGAGTAGACGTTCCGCCCAAGCCTGAACCGGGGCCACGGCCTACCCTACGACGCGAATGCGTAGAACCTGCAGCCGGTTTTAAATTATGTAGTTTCATATCGAATCTATTTAAAAAAAATTTAGTCTATAATGGTCACCAAATGATGCACCTTGCGAACCATGCCACGGATGGAAGGAGTGTCTTCTTTCTCCACAACCTGCGAAATCTTGTGCAAGCCCAATGCGAGGAGCGTTGCCTTCTGGTCTGCAGGAGCACCAATCCTACTTTTTACCTGTTTGATCTTTATTGTTGCCATAAGTAGTAACCTCCTTATCCTCTAAAAACTTTCTCCATGCTGATGCCGCGGGTAGCCGCAATGGTATATGCGTCGCGCATCTGTGTAAGGGCAAAAATAGTGGCCTTGACAAGGTTGTGGGGGTTTGAAGACCCCTTGGACTTGGCAAGCACATCCTTCACTCCCACACTCTCAAGAACGGCACGCATGGCGCCACCGGCCACCAAACCAGTACCGGGAGCCGCCGGACGCAGGAAAACTTGCGCCCCGCCAAAGCGAGCCTCGATATCATGGGGCACAGTGCCCTTGAGCACCGGCACCTTGACAAGGTTCTTCTTGGCTGACTCCACGCCCTTGGCTATGGCCGCCGTAACCTCACCGGCCTTGCCAAGACCGCAACCTATTACCCCATTGCCGTCACCGACAACGACGATAGCTGCAAACGTAAATGTGCGGCCTCCCTTGGTAACCTTGGTAACACGGTTTATAGCAACTAATCTGTCTTTTAACTCAACGTCACTATTAACTCTAACTTTGCTCATTGCCATAATCGTTTAAAATTTAAGTCCGCCATTACGCGCTGCATCGGCAAGCTGCTTTACGCGGCCATGATAGAGATAACCATTGCGGTCGAAAACGACAGACGTAACGCCAGCCTCAAGAGCTTTCTTCGCTATCATCTCGCCGACCTTCTCCGCCTGCTGAACCTTGGGCATTGCCTCAAGTCCCAGTGAAGACGCAGAAACGATGGTCTTGCCCTCCTCGTCGTTAATCACCTGAACATAAATCTGCTTGTTGCTGCGGAACACGCTCATACGAGGACGCTCGGGCGTGCCGAACACCTTCTTGCGAATTCTGTATTTGATCTTAATCCGTCTTTCTATCTTACTTGTTGTCATAATCGTACAAAATTAAAGTTACTTAGCTGCAGCTGTCTTGCCAGACTTCCTGCGGATAACTTCACCCTGGAACAGGATACCTTTTCCTTTGTAAGGCTCAGGCATACGGAAAGAACGAATTTTGGCGCAAATGAGGCCCAACAAGGCTTTGTCGCAAGACTCAAGGATCACGACAGGATTCTGGTTCCTTTCTGACTTGGTCTCAACCTTCACTTCCTTTGGTAGCATTATAAAAATCGGGTGGGTATATCCGAGAGAGAACTCAAGGAGATTGCCCTGGTTGGACACACGGTAGCCAACGCCGACAAGCTCAAGTACCTTCTTGTAGCCCTCGCTAACGCCAACAACCATATTGTTGACCAAAGCACGGTAAAGGCCGTGGAAAGCCTGCTTCTGCTTGTAGTTCACAGGGCTGTTCTCATCAACCTCAAAGGTTATGTGCCCATCGGCAATTTTCACGATTATAGAGCGGTCAACCTTCTGGGAAAGCTCGCCCTTAGGTCCTTTTACACACACCACACCGTTATCGAGAGTGACGGTCACACCGGCAGGGATGCTAATTGGTAATTTTCCTATTCTTGACATAATCAATCCCCCAATCAATAAACATAGCAAAGCACTTCGCCGCCAATCTTGAGAGTGGCAGCCTCTTTGTCTGTCATTACACCCTTGGATGTGGATAAAATCGCGATACCCAATCCGTTAATTACTCTCGGCATGTCCTTGTAACCGGTGTACTTGCGGAGTCCCGGTGTAGACACTCTCTTAAGGCACTTTATGGCATTGGCCTTTGTGGCGGGATCATACTTCAACGCCACTTTGATTGTGCCCTGGGGGCCATCCTCGATGAACTTGTAGTTCAAGATGTACCCCTTCTCGAAGAGGATCTTAGTGATTTCCTTCTTCAAGTTTGAAGCCGGTACTTCAACAACACGGTGATGAGCCATGATTGCGTTTCTCAACCTCGTCAGATAATCTGCTATTGGATCTGTCATAAATTTGTTTAATTAATCGGGCCTACCCCGACAATATTAAAAACTAAAGGTAATTGTCCATCCGTTACCAACTTGCCTTCTTTACCCCAGGTATCAAGCCCTTGGAGGCCATCTCGCGGAACTGTATGCGAGAAAGGCCGAACTGGCGCATATACCCCCTGGGACGACCCGTAATCTTGCAACGGTTGTGCAGACGGATCGGGTTGGCATTCTTCGGTATGCTCTGCAGCTTGCGCGCAGCCTCGTATGCCTCTGCGGGATCGCTGGTCGTGGCTATGATTTTCTTGAGGGCGGCGCGCTTCTCTGCATATCGTGCAACGAGCCTGGCGCGCTTCACCTCACGAGCCTTCATTGATTCTTTTGCCATATCTATTTGTCGTTTTTAGCGTTCTTGAAAGGAAGACCGAATGCCTTGAGCAGTGCATATCCCTCCTCGTCAGTCTTTGCCGATGTAACGAAGGTTATGTTCATACCCTGGATGCGATCCACCGCGTCTATGTTAATTTCCGGGAAAATGATCTGCTCGTCAATGCCCAGGGTGTAGTTGCCCTGCCCATCAAACTTGCTCTCTATTCCCTTGAAGTCACGGATACGGGGCAAGGCCACACGCACTAGCTTCTCAAGGAACTCATACATACGCTCGCGGCGAAGGGTAACCATAACGCCGATAGGCATCTTTTTGCGGAGCTTGAAGTTGGCGATATCCTTCTTTGAATAGGTTGCCACTGCCTTCTGGCCGGTAATGGCAGAAATCTCATTGATGGCTACATCGATGATTTTCTTGTCCTGCGTGGCGATTCCCAATCCCTGATTGATGACAATCTTCTTCAAGACCGGAACCTGCATTGATGAAGTGTAGTTGAACTGCTTCTTCAAGGCAGGAGCGATCTGCTCCAGATAAGTATTCTTAAGTTGTGCTGTATTCATTACTTTATCTCCTCCCCAGACTTTTTAGCGATACGAACTTTCTTGCCGTCCTCAGTCCTCTTGATGGCCACACGCGTAGGCTCACCGCTCTTGGGATCAACCAAGCTGAGGTTTGAGATGTGCACGGGAGCCTCCTGCTTGATGATGCCACCCTGCGGATGCTTTGCCGAAGGCTTTGTGCTCTTGGAGACCATGTTTATACCCTCTACGATGGCACGCTGCTCGTCCACAAGCACCTTGAGCACCTTGTGGGGAGCCGGATACTTGCCATTGGCACCTCTCGTGTCCTTATCGTTGCCGGCAAGCACGAGCACCATGTCGTTTTTCTTTATCTTGAACTTATTCTTCATTTCGTTTGTCTCGTTTTAATATTTAAAGAACCTCAGGTGCCAAAGAAACGACTTTCATGTTCACGGCACGCAACTCACGAGCCACCGGGCCGAAGATACGGCTGCCGCGGATTTCGCCGGCATTGTTGAGCAACACACAGGCATTGTCATCAAAGCGGATATAAGACCCGTCTGCACGACGAATCTCCTTCTTTGTACGGACAACCAAAGCCTTTGACACTGCACCCTTCTTCAAATCACTTGACGGAATGACGTTCTTGACAGCAACGACAATTACATCACCGACACTGGCATAACGGCGGCCTGTACCTCCGAGCACCCTGATGCAGAGAGCCTCGCGAGCCCCGCTGTTATCACATACCGTAAGTCTTGTTTCTGCCTGTATCATAATTACTTAGCTTTTTCTACAATTTGAACTAATCTCCATCTCTTCGTCTTGCTCAAAGGACGAGTCTCCATGATGAGCACAGTATCACCTATATTGGCCTCATTCTTCTCATCATGGGCATGGTATTTCTTTGTCTTCTGGACAAACTTACCATAAATAGGGTGCATCTCCTTGAACTTAGAAGCAACGACGATTGTCTTCTGCATCTTGTTGCTGACCACAACACCCTGTCTTGTCTTTCTTAAATTTCTTTCCATCTGGCCTTATTCTTTATTAAGTTCCCTTAGGCGGAGTACTGTCTTCATACGTGCGATGTTCCGACGTGTCAACCTTATCTCTGAGGGATTCTCAAGAGGACTGATCGAATGGTTGAGCTTGAGCTGATTGTACTTGGCAATCTCCGTCTGCAGCCTCTCGGCAAGGTCCTTTGTCTCCAGTTCCCTTACTTCTTTAATCTTCATAATCAAGCGTTTTTATCGTAATCACGTCTAACAACAAACTTTGTCTTAACAGGCAGTTTCTGTGCCGCGAGGCGGAGAGCCTCCTTTGCGACATCAAACGAAACGCCTTCCACTTCGAAGAGGATACGACCGGGAGTCACAGGCGCAACCCATCCTGCGGGATCTCCTTTACCCTTACCCATACGCACATCAGCAGGCTTGCGGGTAATAGGCTTGTCCGGGAATATGCGAATCCACACCTGACCTTCACGCTGCATATAGCGGTTCACTGCCACACGCGCAGCCTCTATCTGGCGGCTGTCAAGCCACTTGGCCTCAAGCGTCTTTATGCCGAATGTACCGAAGGCCAGCTGTGTGCCCCTGTGGGCGTTGCCTTTGTTGCCGCGCCCATCTTGAGGCCTTCTATATTTAACTCTCTTAGGTTGTAACATGATAGCTTCTACTTTAAAACTGTTTACTTATTCTTCTTATTACGGAACTTCCTGCCACCATTGCTACCGTTTGTGCGTCCGTTTCCCCTCTCCTGCGCGAAGTTGGGCGAAACGTCCTGCTTGCCGTAAAGCTCGCCACGGCAAATCCAAACCTTGATACCCAGAAGGCCTACCTTCGTCAGGGCCTCAGCCTGGCAGAAATCTATGTCTGCACGGAAAGTGTGCAACGGGGTGCGCCCCTCCTTGTACATCTCCTTTCGCGCCATCTCGGCACCGTTCAGACGTCCTGTAATTTGAATCTTGATGCCCTCTGCACCGGCACGCATTGCATTGGCAATGGCCATCTTGATGGCACGGCGGTATGCGATCTTGCCTTCCAGCTGGCGAGCGATGTTGTTGCCAACAATCGTTGCGTCAAGCTCAGGCTTCTTCACCTCGTAGATGTTGATCTGGATTTCCTTGTCGTAAAGCTTCTTCAGCTCTTCCTTCAGTTTGTCAACATCCTGTCCTCCCTTGCCTATGACAATGCCCGGACGGGCAGTGCAAATAGTGATGGTGACCAGCTTCAAAGTGCGCTCGATGACAATCCGAGAGACACTTGCGTTGGCAAGACGCTCGTTAAGGTACTTGCGTATGCGCATATCCTCTACGAGGTTGTCTCCGAAATCCTTGCCTCCGAACCAATTTGAATCCCAACCACGAACAATACCAAGTCGGTTGCTTATCGGATTAACTTTCTGTCCCATTCTACTATTTATTTATCATTAGTTTTAGAGTCTACAAACAGGGTCACATGGTTTGAACGCTTGCGGATTCTGTATCCGCGACCCTGAGGTGCCGGCCTCATGCGTTTCAATGTGACACCCTCATCCACGAAGATGCGGGTGATGAACAGCTCGCCAGCCTCTGCCTTGCGGTCATTCTTGGCCTCCCAGTTGGCGATGGCAGAGCGGAGGAGTTTCTCCACGTCATACGCAGCGGCCTTCTTCGAGAACCTCAGCACGGCGAGCGCACGGTTCACCTCCATGCCACGCACCATATCCACGACATAGCGCATCTTGCGCGGAGAAGAGGGAACGCCCTTCAGCTTGGCGAAATACTGTGTCTTAAGGGCTGCTTTCCTTTCTTCAGCCTTAATATGTTTTCTTGCTCCCATTATTTATTCTGTCTTATTGTTTCTGTCTCCCGTTACTTCTTGTTACCGGAATGGCCTCCGAAACGGCGCGTGAGAGAGAACTCACCCAGCTTGTGGCCCACCATATTCTCGGTAATATAAACAGGAATGAATTTATTTCCGTTATGAACTGCAACTGTATGCCCCACAAAGTCAGGCGATATCATTGAAGCCCTGGCCCACGTCTTGACAACGCTCTTCTTGCCGCTCTCATTCATGGCAAGGATCTTCTTCTCCAGCGCGACATTGATGTAAGGGCCTTTTTTTAATGAACGACTCATAATTTACACTTAGTTAACTTGGTTACTTCTTATTGGCTCTCTCGATTATGTACTTGTTAGAAAGCTTCTTGGGCGAACGTGTCTTAAGACCCTTAGCATACAAGCCCTTGCGCGAGCGAGGATGACCTCCAGACTGACGTCCTTCACCACCTCCCATCGGGTGATCGTGCGGGTTCATGACAACACCACGGTTGTGCGGACGACGGCCAAGCCACCTTGAGCGACCAGCCTTACCCGACTGCTCAAGGGCATGGTCTGAATTGCCTACGCTACCCACTGTAGCCTTGCAAGCGCTGAGAATCTGACGAGTCTCGCCAGAAGGGAGCTTGATTACGCAATAGCTACCCTCACGAGAAGTCAACTGAGCGAAATTGCCAGCCGAACGAACGAGCAAAGCCCCCTGGCCGGGACGCAACTCAATGTTGTGAATCACCGTACCTACAGGGATGTTGGCAAGCGGCAGGCAGTTACCAATCTCTGGCGCTGCGTCCGCTCCTGACATCACGGTCGTGCCAACCTGCAGTCCATTAGGAGCAATAATGTAACGTTTCTCACCATCAGCGTAGAACAACAGAGCGATGCGAGCCGAACGGTTCGGATCGTACTCTATTGTCTTCACAACTGCTGGAACACCATCCTTCTCTCGCTTGAAGTCGATGAAACGGAACTTCCTCTTGTGGCCGCCGCCCCGATAGCGGACAGTCATCTTACCGGTGTTGTTTCGTCCACCGGTAGAACGCTTACCGTAAACGAGAGACTTCTCTGGCACGGATGCAGTAATTTCCTCGAACGTGCCAATAATCTTGTGTCTTTGACCCGGAGTTACCGGTTTAAACTTACGTACTGCCATTTGTTATTGTATGTTGCTATAAAAATCGATAGTGTCACCATCTTTCAAGGTGACGATTGCCTTCTTGAAGGCATTGCGCTGCCCTTTCACAAGACCAGACTTCGTGTAGCGCGCCGAGCGCTTGCCGGCATAGCGCATTGTGTTCACACCTATCACGGTGACATTGTACAATGCCTCAACCTCCTTCTTGATCTCAATCTTGTTGGCCTCAGGCTTTACGATGAAGCCATATCTCGGCGTGGCCTTCTTCGTAACCTGCTGTCCCCTGTTCTTACCTGCTTTCGGAGTGTAAGTCCTGTCCACAGAAGACTTGTCCGTAATCTTGGTCATCTTCTCAGTGACCAAAGGTTTTATTATAAATGCCATATTGCGCTGTCTCCTTTATTTGTTTAAGATACCGTCTATCTCCTTCAGCGAGTTTTCTGTAATGACAAGGACATCCGCATTCAAAACTTTGTATGTATTGAGCGAAGACGCAAGCATAACTTCGGTACGCTGCAAGTTACGAGCTGACAAATATACGTTTTTATTTACATCCGGCAAAAGATAAAGAGCTTTTTTACCGTCAACTTTCAGATTTTTAGCAATATTTATGAACTCTTTTGTCTTTGGAGCCTCCATATTGAAATCTTCGACAATGACGATAGCATTCTCTTGAGCCTTGTAAGACAGTGCGCTCTTGCGTGCCAGAGCCTTCACTTTCTTGTTCAGCTTGAAGCTGTAATCGCGGGGCTTGGGACCGAACACACGGCCTCCGCCAACGAGCACTGGCGAATTGATGTCGCCACGGCGTGCGCCGCCACCGCCCTTCTGACGACCGAGCTTGCGTGTAGAACCGGAAACCTCGCTCCTTTCCTTGGTCTTGGCAGTTCCCTGACGCTGGTTGGCCAAATACTGCTTCACGTCAAGATAGATAACATGGTCATTTGGCTCAATCCCGAAAATGCCCTCGCTTAACGTAACCTTCCTGCCGGTATCCTGGCCATTTATATTTAATACGCTGATTTCCATTATTTCATTATTAAAACGGTTGAACCATTATAACCAGCAACACTACCTTTTACAAGGATAAGGTTATGCTCCGGTATCACTTTCAAAACTCTGAGATTCTGAGTGGTAACTCTGTCGTTGCCCATGTGGCCGGCCATGCGCAATCCCTTGAACACCTTAGCCGGATAAGAGCAGGCACCGATTGAACCCGGCTTGCGGGCGCGGTCATCCTGACCGTGTGTGCTCTGGCCTACGCCTCCGAAACCGTGGCGCTTGATCACACCCTGGAATCCCTTACCTTTTGACGTACCAACAACATCAACAAAAGCTGCGTCGCTGAAGATGTCGACAGTAATGGTATCACCGAGGTTGTGCTCCTCGTCAAACTTGAACTCGGCCAAGTGGCGCTTTGGTGTCGTCCCGGCTTTCTTGAACACACCCATCATTGGCTTGGTGGTGTTCTTCTCCTTTGCCTCGGCAAAGCCCAACTGAAGGGCGGCATAGCCGTCTTTCTCGACAGTCTTCACCTGAGTGACAACACAAGGACCAGCTTCGATAACAGTGCACGGCACATTCTTGCCGTCGGCACTGAAAACGGATGTCATTCCGATTTTTCTTCCTATTAATCCTGGCATTTCAATTGATATTTATAATTATATAAGACTATACTTTTATCTCCACTTCCACTCCGCTGGGCAGCTCCAACTTCATGAGCGCGTCCACTGTCTTTGCCGTAGAGCTGTAGATGTCGATAAGGCGCTTGTAGTCTGAGAGCTGGAACTGCTCACGCGCTTTCTTGTTTACGAACGTACTACGGTTCACGGTGTAGATACGCTTGCGGGTTGGCAATGGAATTGGGCCACTCACGATGGCACCTGTGGCCTTTACAGCCTTGACGATTTTCTCAGCCGACTTGTCCACGAGTTTGTGGTCGTAAGACTTCAGCTTGATTCTGATTTTCTGACTCATCTTGAATATTGATAAAATATTGTTATTTGTTGTAAGAGAAGAGTGCGCGACACTGCTTAAGAGTCATACGCTAAACAGCGCCCGCACTCCCCTTAGTCCTTTTTACGCCTTGTTTAAACGAGGTCTGCACGTCCCTTCACTTCCTCAAGCACAGCCTTGGCTATCGAGCTTGAAAGAGGCGCGTGGTGGTCGTACTCCATCGAGCTGGTGGCACGGCCGGAAGTGATTGTGCGCAGGGCAGTCACATAGCCGAACATCTCTGACAGCGGAACCATGGCCTTGATCACGCGTGCGCCGCTGCGAGCCTCGTCCATGCCTTCCACCTGGCCGCGACGCTTGTTGAGGTCGCCAATCACGTCACCCATGTTCTCCTCGGGAGTGATTACCTCCAACTTCATGATAGGCTCCATGAGCACAGGGCCGGCTTTCACACATCCGTTCTTGTAGGCATTCAGAGCAGCGAGCTCGAACGAGAGCTGGTCGGAGTCTACCGGGTGGAACGAACCGTCAAGCAGCGTCACCTTCATGCTGTCCATAGGATAGCCTCCAAGCACACCGTTCTTCATGGCGTTCTCGAAGCCCTTCTGAACAGAGGGGATAAACTCCTTGGGCACATTGCCGCCCTTGACCTCGTTGACAAACTGCAGTCCGCCCTCCTTGTAGTCCTCGTCCACCGGACCGATGTTCACGATGATATCGGCAAACTTACCGCGGCCACCGCTCTGCTTCTTGTAAACCTCGCGCAGGTTTACAGTCTTGGTGATGGCCTCCTTGTAGTTAACCTGAGGCTTGCCCTGGTTGCACTCTACCTTGAACTCACGCTTCAGACGGTCGATGATGATGTCGAGGTGAAGCTCGCCCATACCTGATATGATGGTCTGGCCGCTCTGCTCGTCGGTGCGCACAGTGAATGTCGGGTCTTCCTCTGCGAGTTTGGCAAGTCCGTTGTCGAGCTTGGCGATGTCGGCCTGGCTCTTAGGCTCAACGGCAATCGAGATCACAGTGTCAGGGAATGTTATCGACTCAAGCACGATAGGATGCCCCTCGTCGCACAGAGTGTCGCCAGTGCGTATATCCTTGAAGCCTACGCCTGCGCCAATGTCGCCGGCGTCGATCGAGTCCATGGGGATTTCCTTGTTGGAGTTCATCTGGAACAGACGGCTCACGCGCTCCTTCTTGCCCGAGCGGGTATTGAGCACATAAGAGCCGGCGTTGACCTTTCCGGAATACACGCGGAAGAACACCAGACGGCCCATATACGGGTCTGTGGCGATCTTGAACGCCAATGCAGCCGTAGGCTCATCCTCAGAGGGCTTGCGGTCTTCCTCCTCGCCTGTCTCGGGGTTGGTGCCTACGATGTTCTCCGTGTCAAGCGGAGACGGCAGGAAAGCGCAAACATAGTCGAGCAGGGGCTGCACGCCCTTGTTCTTGTATGAGGAGCCACATATCATCGGGGTGCAGGCCATGGTCACCGTACCCTTGCGGATTGCGGCGATGATCTCGGCCTCGGTGATGCTGTTGGGATCGTCGAAATACTTCTCCATGATGGCCTCGTCGTACTCAGCGGCAGCCTCAAGCAATTTGTTGCGCCACTCGTCGCACTCATCCTTCAGGTCGGCAGGTATCTCCTCGATAGAGTACTCTGCACCCATGGTCTCGTCGTGCCACAGCACGGCCTTCATCTTCACCAGGTCGACAACGCCCTTGAAGTTCTCCTCTGCGCCGATGGGCACCTGCATTACCACAGGGTTTGCGCCGAGGATATCCTTCATCTGCTGCACAGTCTCAAAGAAGTCTGCGCCGGAGCGGTCCATCTTGTTCACATATCCGATGCGCGGCACATTGTACTTGTCTGCCTGGCGCCATACAGTCTCTGACTGCGGCTGCACGCCGTCGGCGGCGGAATACGTAGCCACTGCGCCGTCGAGCACGCGGAGCGAGCGCTCCACCTCAGCCGTGAAGTCAACGTGTCCCGGAGTGTCGATGAGGTTTATCTTATAGCTCTTTCCGCCCCACGTCCAGTTACACGTCGTGGCAGCCGAAGTGATAGTGATTCCACGCTCCTGCTCCTGGGCCATCCAGTCCATCGTGGCGGCACCGTCATGCACCTCGCCAATCTTGTGGGTCTTGCCGGTGTAGAACAATATGCGCTCCGATGTGGTGGTCTTGCCGGCATCGATGTGCGCCATGATGCCGATATTGCGCGTCAAATGTAAATCGCGGTTTGCCATTGTCTTTTTACCTTTAAACTATTGAGTTCAGAATCTGAAGTGAGCAAAAGCACGGTTAGCCTCAGCCATACGGTGCATATCCTCCTTGCGCTTGAACGCACCGCCCTGGCTGTTGTATGCGTCCATGATCTCGGCAGCGAGCTTGTCGGCCATCGACTTGCCACTGCGCTTGCGGGCGAAGGCTATCAAGTTCTTCATAGAGATGCTCTCCTTGCGGTCGGGGCGAATTTCCGTAGGCACCTGGAACGTGGCGCCACCAATACGGCGGCTCTTCACCTCCACCTGCGGCGTGATGTTGTCGAGGGCGCTCTTCCATATCTCAAGAGCCGACTTCTCCTCGTTGGCCATCTTTGCCTTCACAACGTCAAGGGCATGATAGAAAATGCTGTACGACGTGCTCTTCTTGCCGTCATACATCAAGTGGTTCACGAACTTAGAGACCTTCTGGTCGTTGTACACGGGATCCGGCAGGATCACACGCTTCTTTGGTTTTGCTTTTCTCATTTTTGTTTTTAATGAAATTATTCTGCATGGGGCTGTCGTCTTCGTTCTTCAACGCCCGCTCCCGGGCGTTTACTCAACCTTTATAACAATTCTCCAGCAAAACTAATCTGATAAAAGTGTTGTCTTTGTCCTGATTGTCAGCAACCCGTCGGTCACTTATTTCTTGGCTTTGGGACGCTTGGCACCATACTTAGAACGACGCTGTGTGCGGTTTGCCACGCCTGCGGTATCGAGCGTGCCACGCACGATGTGATAACGCACACCTGGCAGGTCCTTCACACGGCCACCACGAACAAGCACGATTGAGTGCTCCTGCAGGTTGTGGCCCTCGCCGGGAATGTAGGAGTTAACTTCTTTCTGGTTTGTCAAACGAACACGGGCAACCTTACGCATTGCCGAATTAGGCTTCTTGGGTGTTGTTGTGTAAACGCGAACGCACACGCCACGACGCTGAGGGCATGAGTCCAAAGCGGGCGACTTGCTCTTGTCCACAAGCACCTTCCTGCCTTTTCTTACCAATTGTTGAATTGTAGGCATTGTTGTTTATTTTTTAATTATATATATATTTGTTTCTATTTTCGTCGTTCTTAGGCATGGGTACTCCGACCCTTTTTGGGGTGCAAAGGTACAACTTTTTATTCAAACTACATAGTCCCCGGATTCACTTTCAGCACAACCTACGCAATTTTTAATATTAAATAACATTTATTCCACATTCTGCCAAATGCGAGGAGTCTACATGAGTTAGCCTGAGTTATCACTCGCTGAGCTCGTTCATGGAGTTAACGGACGAATGCTTTGCAAAGGAGACAAGAGGCAGGAGACGGGACCACAGACACGTGTTGCCAGAGCGTAGCAAAAAAATGCCTCAGACTTTCTAACTGCCACTTCCTTTTAAATTTTAACATTTAACTTTTAATTTTCGCCTGCTCCGGACGACCGCTTGGGGGAGCCGAACTCCCGTAAACTCCATATAACTACTTGGCAACTTGCGGATATTCATAATTACAAACACCCGCGCGGACGCCCTCCATTCAGATGCCATTATAGCCGACACGCCTAAGTTCCATATACATCGGCCGCCCCGGCTCTTTCAGCTTGGCGGAATAGAGATTCAGCCTGCCGCGTATCTTGCCGTCTGTGGCATCGAGCGCCATGCTGTCAAGTTCGTAATCCATCTTGCCGCCGCGCACATATCGTTCGGGAAGGGTGACATTGCCATCGCTGAACACAAGCCTTCCGCCAGAAAGCGTGCCGCGATATGACACCTCGTCCTTGCCCACTGTCAGCGTTCCCGACAGTTCGCCGTCGGCGCGGCTCACCGTCATAGACAACGGCTGTTCGTCAAGGATGTACTTGCCGCTCCAGTCGTAGGTGACGATGAAGCCGCTATAACTGCCGTCCGTCAAGATGCTGTCGGCGACAGACGGCCTGACATCGGGCATAGTGTCAGGGATGAACGAATACCGCTCGTCATCCAAATATTCCTCGTGCATATAGGTTTCCTCGTGCGATCGGGCCAGTTCTTCCTTTGCCTCCTTGCAGTGCATACGAGCAGCACGCTTCAAACAGAACGTTGCCGCAGCGGTATCCTTAACCAAACCATACCCATTACGACTGCAAAGGCCAAGCATATACCACGACTTTGCGTCACGGTCGTTGGCTGCAGAAAGAAAAGACCGTGCCGCATCTTGATAGTTTTGCTTGCAGCCAAGCCCCTTATATAGCATATAGCCCTTGGCATATTGGCATATTGTTGAACTTAATTCCGCCCCTCTGCTAAAGCACTCGTACGCTCTCCCAAAGTCTTGACATACGCCGCTATTGCCCTGCTTATACCTCATGCCAAGAACATGATATGCACGCACATACCCTACCGCTCCGGCTTTCTCCATCAGCACAACAGCTTTTGCCGTATCTTTCTCTGTGCCAATACCATCCATATAAGCAAGCCCAAGGTAGAACATGAAATAAGAGACAGAATCCTGGGCCGTTTCTTTTTCAAGCGTTTTTACAGCCCAACGCTTCTTTTTTTCCGTATTTTTCTCCCATTGTTGTATTACCTCAATGGCCCGACCGGCTGTTTTATTCAACCTCTTACTATATCGGTGAGGTCGCGAATATAATTTGGCCATATAATCACCCCAACTCCCTCCCCGCTTCTTGATGAACTTTTTCCCATTTCCCACCAACAAGCTGTCATCCGTCACCATTATATGCTCATTATTCCATTCCCATAAATGCTTCCGCTCTGTTTTAATGGTATTTGCCATTCTCTCCGCATTTGACTCTGCGTTCTCATACGCAGACTGCTGGAAAAGTTTCCATTTCATTTCAAACTCGTCATCCTCCACATCTGAAAGATTCTGGGATTTCCGCCCGGAACCCACATAACAAATCACGTCCAGGGGAACGACTGTCGTCGTAACACGCCCACTCTCCACACAAAACGTTCCTTTTACTCTCACAAAAAGATTTCTATACCTCGTTTTCCTACGCCTATGCAATGGCGTTCCCCATGCCTTTTCTGTAAAAGCACTCGACCTGCTCACAAGTCCGCTTCCTTCAATTCTAAGAACGAAAGTAGCATCTTTATTAAACTCAATGCTACCGCTAAGGTCATCATAGTAAGAAGACACACCCAGACTATCGAGGAATTCATTGGAACAATACCACTTGCCCACGATACCTTTTGCCTGCGCCAACGGGAACAGACACAACGCCATAACTATTATCAAAAACACTCTTTTCATATTCCAACATATTTCATGTTAAGACAACACACTTTGCCCACATCAATATCACTCACATTTTTCAAGTTCTATATACACAGGCCGCCCCGGCTCTTTCAGCTTGGCGGAATAGAGATTCAGCCTGCCGCGTATCTTACCGTCTGTGGCATCGAGCGCCATGCTGTCAAGTTCGTAATCCATCTTGCCACCGCGCACATATCGTTCGGGAAGGGTGACATTGCCATCGCTGAACACAAGCCTTCCGCCAGAAAGAGTGCCACGATATGGCACCTCGTCCCTGCCCACCGTCAGCGTTCCCGACAGTTCGCCGTCTGCGCGACCCACGGTCATAGACAACGGCTGCTCGTCAAGGATGTACTTGCCGCTCCAGTCGTAGGTGACGATGAAGCCGCTATAACTGCCGTCCGCCAAGATGCCGTCGGTGGCAGACGGCCTGACATCGGGCATAGTGTCAGGGATGAACGAATACCGCTCATCATCCAAATACGTCTCGTGCATATAGGTTTCCTCGTGCGGTCGGGCCAGCTCTTCCTTTGCCTCCTTGCAGTGCATACGAGCAGCACGCTTCAAGCTGTTGGAGGCCAGAGGCAAATCTTTCACAAGGCCATATCCATTACGAAGAAAAACGCCAATCATGTAGAGCGATTTAGCGTCCGGCCAGTTGGCAGCAGGAAGAAACGCCTGCACCGCATCCTCATAACTCTGCTTGCAGCCAAGCCCCTTGGTCAGCATATAGCCTTTGTAATACATGCAATCCTTATCTTGTTTTTGGTACTCCACGCCCTTGCAGAAATAATGATATGCGGTCTTAAAATCTTGACGGACACCGCCCCTCCCCTCTTTGTACATCATGCCAAGAGTGGTGTAAGCCTTGCCATAGCCAACCCTGGCCGCCTTCCCCAAATAAAAGAGAGCCTGCGCCGAATCAACCTGACCCATACGTCCGTCCGCATACGCAGCCCCTATGTAGTACGCCCAAACAGCGCAAGAGTCATACTTGAGGGTCTCCTTGAGAGTTTCGATTGCCCGAAGCCTTTCCTTGACAGAGCTTTTCTTGCTCTTCACCTTCTCTTTTGCCCAATGAGTCTCCATAGACACTATTCTGCGGCAGTCAAGATGTATGGAGTCATTGACCTCTATAATCGTCAGTTTCGCACTTTTGCGGCTCTTGTAAAACAGGAACTTCGTGCCCACCCGCACACTGTCACTTGATATGGACAAAGGCTTTGCTTCCCATCTCCACACAGGCATTTTTTCCGTCTTTATAGTATTTTTGTGTATTAAGGCATGATCCTCATACACACGATACGACCTCCTGTCCACTTCTTTCCAAAACGCCTCTGCCTTGCTCGCCCATGCTCCGCGATCGGCAGGATATGTCAAGCCCGTATTTATATAAACATGAACATCATCAGAGTCAACGGCTGTCGTTATGGCATTGCCATCAATGCGATACTTCCCTTTCACCTCGATCAACAATGTCTGGTATGCAGGACTGGTGCGCATCCATCGCGGAGCTTTACGCGTTCGTAATGTTCCATAATATTCACCCGGCCGGGCTGTCTGTAGCTCACCATTTATTTTCACGGCAAATGTGCCATCTTCCTTGAAATCGTAAAAGCCATCAATATTCGGGTAATAAATGCCCACCCCGAGACTATCGAAGAACACCTTCGAGCAGTACCACTTGCCCACGATACCTTTTGCCTGCGCCAACGGGAGCAGTGCAAGCAAAGCCATTATCACCAATATAACTTTCTTCATAGCCGTTAGTCTTTAATAGTTCATCCGCAAAATATAGTACTTTCTGCCCATTGCAACAAGGATTTATAGAATAATTATAGTTTGCCCACGAATTAACATCACATAACAGTTCAGAGGCTATCTTTTCTATTTTGCGCATCGATAGGAAACAGCTCATCCTCCGTGCGCGTCCTTACATCATCTATTATCTCCAATGTCTCACGTGATCGAACCTTCATCGGCTTTGCCAATATCTCACGGGCCAAACGATGGGACGATGCAGTGTCGCCGCGCTCCATCGCAACATTGAACCGCTCATAAAGAGGAACGAAACGCGACGGAACCATCCAATGGGCACGATTGTAACATGAATCCGCACCGCCATAATCTTTCAACGCACGGCGTATGTCACCCTCCAACAGACACAGGTCATAACCCGAGAACAGGCGACCACACTCACGAGCTGTTTCCAACGCCGCCACGTATCGCCCGGCCTCATACTGCTCAACGGAATAGTTGTAAAGGAATCGGGCATCGTCTTTCAGCTCCGGGTAAAGCCGTTCATACCGCGGCATCATGCGCTCCGAAAGGCCCAGCATAGCTTTGTCCTGCACATCGCGCAGTTCCATTGCGAGTGATAACCGCCGACCGAGCCCCACTCCGCACAACGGAAGCACGACCAGCATGGCGACAGACACCACACGGACATGGCGCACCAACGCACTGCGGAACACCGCCACCAACGCCGCAAGAAACATCAACCATGTGAACGGATAAAGTAACGGATAGGAAAACAGCGAAAACACACCCATGCAGGCCATCACGCGCAATCCTGTGCACCCCTCCACCGATGGATGCCGATGGCTATATGCAACCACCAAAGCCACCATGGCAACGACGGCAAGGACACCCAACAGGCCGTAATCGACTGCCACGAGCAGCCACTCGTTGAGCGGATGCCCCACGTTGTCGGCAAGCATGACATACGGACTGCCCGGATGACCCGCAAGCCAATCCGCCTGCGCATTCATATAACGAGCCTCAAAGCCACCTGCTTCGTGACCTGTCAACGGTCTCTCAGCCACCAACTCTACCGTGCGCTGTGCGATGAACCACCGGCCACGACTTGAATCAGTCTTTACCGACAATGTCAAAATAAGCCCGAGAGTCACAACTACCACACCGGCAATAGCTTTCAACCTGCCCCGGCATGGCAATTCCATCAGAACCCACACCGCCACACACAACATTCCGGTGCGCGAACCTGACAAGGCAATCGCCACAACGCACAGAGCCTTGCAGGCGGCTATCGTCACCGCCCGCCAACGGTTGCCATGCCCCGGCCACCTCATTCCCAACGGCAGACTGATGCCCAAGCACGAGGCGAGACCGGCCACATTGTCAAAGCTACCAGCCGTAAAGCGACCGTATGGTGAAAACACGCCAACCGTCTGCAACACGTAAAAGGCCGCCTGAGCCGTGGCCGTAGCGACACAGGCTGCCTCAAAGCCGCGCCACAACTGCCCAAAACGGGCTGCCGACGGCCGCGCCAGCCTCAAGATTGTGAAGGCGACACCGCCAACAATGCCGGTGAAACACGCCGCATACCACTTCGGCTCTGTCATCCTGTCGGGCAGCAACGTACTGACAGTAAACACGGCAGCACACATCACCACCGCGCTCACAGCAAAGGCCGTTACTCCAGAAATATATCTATCGGTTTGCATAAGCACATCTCAACAGACTCATCATACATTCTATTTAAACACCACTGCCCGCCCATCGGCTGTTATGCCCTCGGCCGACACGACGAGCTCCTTGCACGATGAGTTATTGTAGAACTCGACCTTTGCCTCACCCTTGCCATCGGCTTTCACTGCCGGATTCCAATAGAGCGTGCGGCGGTGGTCAACCTCCTTGGGCATCAGGCTGTAGTCCGGCATCTGGAACGTCTCCACCTTGCTGTAACCCTCAAAATAGGTATGCCGCAAGCCCTTGTGCCTGGCCGGGAACGAGTGGTGGCTGTAAAGGAACACCGTCACTGGAGAGCGTCGATCCAGATTGTCTATGCTGATGTATTTGCGCCACACATTTTCATCCTCCGAGATATAGACGGACTTGAAATCGTCAAGGTCGACGTCCATCATCTCGTACCCTAAGCCATTGAGTTCATCTATGTCGAAATTCTCGATTTTGATCGCTTTGGAAGTTTGCGTGGCGAGGTAGTATCTGTTGTTTAATATCCAGACCACAGGCCTGTTCTTATATGCAAAACCGCCGTCTTGCGAAAAGATATAATGGCCCACGCGGGTTTCAGTTCCCAACAACTGCTTGGCCGAGTTTTCACTCCCTGCCCTTTGTCCATAAAGATTGTCCAACACAGAGTATGTACTTGGGCCGACGACCTCCTCCATGTCGGACGCCGACCCGCCGAAGAAGCTGTTCTTGGCCGCCAGCCACTCGAAGATGCTGGGTGTCTCGCCGCCACGGTCGTAAATCTCGTCGGCCACCTTGTCGCAGTCATAGCGCAGGTAAGAACTGTAGGCACCGCGCTGCTCTGTCTCCCACGCTGCCCTGGCATTCTCGAATAGGCCCTTGCCTTTCACCTTTACCTCTTTTAATATATGAACCCGCTCACTCATGGACGGCTGTTCCGCCTCGGTGTCTAAGTCGGCTTCGGCGGTTGTGGGCAGGCGCTGCCCCGCCGACTCTATGCGCTCAGTCTCCAAGTACGAGAGCTGGCGCGGGGCCGGCGAGAAGTTGCGGTCTATGCCTATGCGGTATTTGGCGGCCTTACCTCCTTTAGCCGTATTCAGCAGCAGTGTCCACTCGCCCTCACAGTCGGGCAGGCAGAATGAGTATCGGCCTGCGGTATCTGTCCGTGTCACTCCGTCCATCGACTCACCGGCGCGGTTGTATAGCGTAGCCTTAAGGTTCACACCCCCTGTCTTGTATTCCTTTTTCACCTGATACAGCTTTCCGTAGAGGTAAAGGCCGTCCTCAACAGGATGCTTGCGCACAAACGCCTCGCAGCCCGCCATCACCGGAAGCTCATACCTGCGCCAGCCCTGCACCATCATCAGCAGGTCGGCGGCACGGCGATGCTCCGCATCGTCGGCCTCAAGATAATATTCCGGTTCGTGGATATATCCGCGAAGATCGGAAGCGAGCAGAAGCCACGTCGCGGCATTGCCTGCCTGCCCGTTCACCTCAGAAGCCCTGTCGCGAACCGACAGGGAGAACACCGCCCCGGGCAGGGTCTTAACATTGAGCGCAACCTTGCCGCATGGGGACAACGCACCGCCCACCGAGACGGACATCGTGTCCAAGCCGTCTTGCGGATATATGAACACCATCCGCTCGGCCACTATACGCCCGTCACGTCCCACAAGTGCCAGTTGGCTCACACCCGCAGCCATCTCCGACTTGCGGAAACGGCGACGGGCGGTGTTCTCTTCCGGCGACACTATGTCCGTGGCGTCCACGTTGCCACCGTTCACCAGCACAAGGGCCAGCGGCTCCTTGAAGCCTGCCGTGCGCATCACCGACACATTTATATAACAGCTGTCCATGACATCGGCGCTCAGCACACAGCCCTCCGCACTGGCGGGCGGCAAGGCAAACTCATGCGTCCGTCCCTTCCTGTCGGTCAGTACAAGCTTGGCGGGCATCCCAGACGGAGTGATATCGAACACTCCGCGCCCCTCATGCAATGTCTTCACAGCGATGGCACTGCCATCAGGAAGCATAAGCCGCCCGACAGCATCCAACGGTCGACCGTCCCTATCTGTCACGGAAAAGGCCACGCGGGAATGGAGTCCAAGCACAAGCCTGCCACCCTCCGGATAGAAAGCAACATTCACAGCCTCGCGTTCCACATCGTCCTTCTGCCTGGAACTGGGCAACCGCTTGCGGTAGTCCGGCTCTGTGATGACAGGATTGGCGTAATCCCCCTCTTTCTTCGGGGCGTTGAATACCGGGATTACCCGCGAGAACGCCCACGCCGCATCCCAGTTGAGCATATAGCGCGTGTAGGCGCGAATCTCGTAGAACCCGCTCGTGAGAAGTTTGTCAAGTTTTATCGAGCCGCTGCCCCGGCCTCCATCCAGCTTCAACTTGCGCGTTTCCACTATTTCGCCCGTGGGGTCAAGCAGTTCGACATAGAGCACGCGGCTCATGTCGGTAAGCCTCTGCCTGTCTGTGCGCACGACGTAAGCGCTGAACCACATCGTCTCGCCACGGAAATAGCCCGTGTTGTCGAAGTGCAGATAGACTTTCTCCTGTGGAAACAGGCGGTTGAACGCGTCTATGTTTCTCACAAAACAGCGCAGCGAAGAATACGCAGTGCTGTCAGAGATTTTCACTTCTGAACCTAACCCGTGCCCAAATACTGTGGCCGCAGACATGACCATGACTGCAAAAAGAATTAACGGCAACTGCTTTTTCATAATGGAACGTTAATCAATCACAAGAAATAGCGAAATACGCTTTATTTATATAAGACGAGCAATTTACTTTTTCATTTAACTTTTGTGGTTGAGGCCAAACAGAGCAAGTTGCGATGTCTGGGTGATGATATGCTATAAATAATTATTCCCATGATATTTCCCCATCAGAACCATCAAAATACCCGTTGGCACTATATTTTATCGTAAGATATGGTTCAGTGTCAATAGCCCAACTATCGTCAGAATAATATTCAGCCCTAACACTTCCGCGGATTTCTATTATGGCCTTATATGAATTATAAGAACCTGTCACATCGTCAATGCAATCATAATGAAGAGTTGTCGGGTCATCGATATTGGCGTCAACATCATCAACGCCCAAATCTCCAGATTCAGGATCTTCTGTATAACGCAGACTGCATGAAACAGTTATGACACCATCCTTGTAATCTTCAAAATCAAATGTTTCAACAGATCGTGTCAGGCTCTTTTTGCACATTTTGAATTTACTGTCCTGTTTAACAGTCACAACATGACCATTTCTATTACTGCTAAGTTTGTAGTTTCCTTTAACCTTACAAGCGTTCTCAAAAATTTTTTCAACTTTTGATAAGGCGTCTTTGTCATCAACGATGCCTCGCAAATCTCCAATCACAACATTCAGTCCGTACTCTTCGGCCATGGCAAGGATTTGTTTGTTCATCTCAACAGCCTTTGCTTCTTTTTCTGTCTGTGCTACTTCCAATTCATCATCGGTAGTACATGAAATGATAACGCTGCAATAAAGTAATGATAATTGCGGGAAATACGAATAATAAAACTTTTCTCATTTTTGTTTGATGTTAAATTTGTTATTTATATATGTTTCACTTTCATTCAACACCACGTCACTTCTCCGTTTTCCACGGAGAACACGCGTTCCTCTGTGCCAGCCGTGAGGTCATGGAGAATGTACAGCGCACCCGAAGGTACTCCTTTGAACACAAGGCGGTCGCTATCGGCACGCACCGTTTCGAAGATGCGCTCCTTGCCTCCGGCATAGTAGCAGACTGGTAGGTGTGGCCCGGCTCCACGTGGTTGCCGTCGTTGCGGGGCATGAAGCGCACCGCGCCCAGCTCCGAGGGCTTGCCCATGTCGATGCCTATCCACGCCTTGCGGAAGTGGGTGCTGCGAAAATAGCTCACGGCATCACCATCGAACGCCTCGCGGATTTTCTTGCCGTCATGGCGCATATCGTCACACAGGGTGTCGGCAGCGGCCACGGGGCGGCCATCCTTGCCCACAAAGGCAAGCTCCGCCACATCGCAGTGGGAGTTTGGCGGGGCCACCAGCCGCCAGAAACGGTGACGGCCGGCCTTGCTAACGTCGATGGCGTTCCACCACGTTGACGGCACGCCCGTTATGTCGGCTATGCGCACGGCATCCTTGTTCCACGCCGTGTCACAAGCCTCGATATATCCACCTTGCAGCGAGCGGGCGAAGTCGTATATGCGCCCGAACACGGGATACTTGCGCGTGAGCGTCAGCGTTACCGTATGCACGCTGTCCGGACTGAATGTCTTTATGCTCCCGTCTGCCAGTACCGCGAACGGGTTGCCACAGGGTATGCTGCCCGCACGCCCCCAATAAACGGGCAGATAGGCAACCCCGCGCCCCAACGAGCCGAACGACACACGGCGCAGCGAATCGACAACGGAATGGCACACCGGCACCCACTCCGCGTTGTCGAACACGGCGAGGTAGGCCAGACGGCGTTTCAATACCGTTTCGGGCAATGTGAGACTGACGCTGCCGCCACGGAAATACTCGTCGGACACATCGGCCATGAACGGGCTGGAGAGCGTGGGCGGCAACAGCTCGCCAAACTCCTCGTTGAGCGCAGCCGCGCTCTCGGGCCGGTAGGCGAACGTGCGGCGATATACCTTGGCCAGCCTGTCTGCCGACCGCTGCGACTCGCCGGGCAGCACGTCGCCGCCCAAGAACGGCACCACCTGCCCGCGCTCCGACAGCAGGGCGTTCCACCAGTGGCGGTGCGCCTTGTTGGCCCACTGCGGGGTGAAATCCAAGGCCACGGGAATGCCGCAGGCCCGCATGACAAACACCGACAAACGGGCATAGTTGCTGCACTCGCCCATGCCCATGGCCACCATCGTTGACACAGGCAAGTCGATATCCGTGTGCGGCAAGGCTTTGTCGTCCATTCGGTAGCCCGAGTCTGCCAGCCCCGACGCTACGGCACGCGCAGCCCAATAGGCCGAGCCAGCCCGCTCGTCGCAACTGTCAAGTGCCTCTGCGTATGGACGGTAAACGGCACTGAGCCTGCCGCGCCAACGCTCGGGCCGCTCGTCGGCGACACGGTATGGCAACAGCCACTCGCAGAACTCGGGGAACGACAGGTGACGCGCCCAACGCCCCTGCCGCCAATCCACAAAGGCAGAGTCGATGTTGGCTATCAGGGCTTCCGCCGTAAGCCCGGCGGCATCGCCGACCTCTTGCTTGCCGGAACCGATGTCGCCCAACTCAGCATAAAGCTCACGGAACAGCGTCATACGCTTGCGATAATCGCGCTCATGGCCGATCTGCTCAGCCCGTGAGTAATACCGGTGCAGCAACGGACTGTCATAATAGGCATGATGCCGCATATTGTCAACAAGAAACCGGGCTGCCTTCAGCCGCAGCGTGTCACCGGCCTTGGCATAGTGAGCTATTACCTCCTCGCCCACGCTGTCCGCCGAGGCGTTGCCGCCACGCGCGCTCATGGCGCACAGCGGCAACGCGAGCAGAATTGTAAATATCAGTTTCCTGATGCCCATCATTAATGTCATTTATTGTTCATCAACGGACACTTCCTCCACGGCGCGGACCACGCCGTCGGCCTTGACCCGAACAAGATAAGTGGAACCGGGGGTGGCGTTCCTCAGCCTGTAGGTGACAGAGATGTTGCGCGGGGAGTTCTCCACGTCTGTATATACCACACGGCCTGATTCGAGTATTTCCACCTGCGCTGTCTTCACTTTGTCACCATAGGCAACCGTAAACTTACCGTTTCCCGGAGTGACATCCACAGGGGGAAGTTTGCCCACATTTACATCTCCCGTGTCACTATCACCACCCCACTTTACCACTTCAAGACCAGAACCGGCAAATGTTCCCAACCACGGCATCAACGCGATGCCCAACGATAAAATTTTCTTTTTAATAGTCATAGATTCTTTCCGTTTTTAGATTATTGGTTTGTGCCAGCAAAGGTATAACAAATTACCAACAAATGCAATAGGCGAAAAATTTGGTGTGACAAAATCAGGGCGTCTAAAACATGGGATTTCCGCTTGTTTACAGGGATTTCCGCCTGTTATGGAAGTAAAAATCACCTCAAATTGTCACAAAAATAATTTTACGGGCATCCGAATTTTGCCTGTCCGTAGAGACGCGGCGGGCCGCGTATGAGTGTTTCCATGGCTGTTTTCTACGCCGGAACGGATGCTGAAACGGATGGGGAGCTGTGTCAAAATGCACATTTGATGGCTATGACCCTCCCCTCGACCCTCTCCCAAAGAGCGAGGGAGTGGCTACCACTTGACTGCCGATTCACGCGCAGCCTCCTTTTACCTTTTTACTTTTTTACCTTTTTACTTTTAACAAGAGAGAGGGTGGACAGATGGGATTGCTGACATAAAAGCACATTTCAGCACGTCTCCTACCGGCAAAAATGCTGACATACAAGAAAAAAAACACCATGATGGCGCGATATTTGGCAAAATGTTACTAATTTCGCAGTACGATAAAATTTTGTCAAGTATTAAGACTATGCATCCAAGGACCCTGAAACTTCTTTCGCTCGCCATCCTAACCTTAATCACAATAGGTTGCACTCACGGACGTTATGAAACGCAACTGGTTGGGATAGATTCTCTTATTGCAAATAGCATGGACGACTCCGCGCAGGCAGAACTGAGCAGGATTGTTCCAGACGAGCTAACGCTGGCCGACAACAAGGCCTACTACAATATGCTGAAGGTGGAGCTGGCCTTCCACAGGGGCGAGGTGCTGGCCGACGACTCTATGATAAACATCAGCATAGCAAGATTTCAGGAAAACGGTGACAAGCACAAGCTGGCGCAGTCTCTATATTACAAAGCAAGACTGCAATTCAAACGAAACGACACCAAAAACGCCATAAAGAACCTGCTGGAGGCCAAAGATGCAGCAAAAGGAACTGACGACGGCACACTGAAAGCAAAAATAGCAATAAACCTTGCCTGCTTCAATAAAAAGGTCGGTGAATACAAACTCGCCAATAAATACAGCATACTGGCATTAAGCTACGCTCCAAGAATACATGACCCAATAATCTTAAAAGACATCTACATACAAACCTCCGACATATTAGGCAACCTGAAAGACACTGCCAATGCCATTGCCTACATGATGAAGTGCATCCCGCTGCTGAAGCATCTTGACGACAAAAGCAAAGCCGACGTATACAGCGGGCTGGCCAATATATATAATGTGGAAGGCGATTTTGAGCGAGCCAAGAAATACGGGCTGATGGCATTAAAGCAAAGGTCGAAACCTGATACGTATTACATCCTGTCCGAAACATTCCGCCAACTTGGAGACACGGCCACAGCCGACTCGCTGTGGAACGCAGCGAGCAAAACCGCCAACGGCACATACAAGACGATGATGCTGACAGAGAAGATGGAAGCCAAACGGAAAAGCAAGGAATATGAAGAGGCGTCAACTCTGGGGCATGAGATCATAAAAATGCGCGACTCGACGGCAACGAAAAACCAAGCTGACAGCGTGACCGAGATACAGGCCACGTTCGACGTGGCAAAGAGGGCGGCAGAAAACTTGACCACATGGAAGGCTTATACGGCTGGTACCGTCTTTGCTGTCATCATGATTTTTGCTGCCTTGCTCCTCACATACCGGATTAAGATAGCAAAGTTCAACAAGAAAATAGACGAAGCAAACAAAGCTCTGGGCAATGCATTGGAAAGCAACAAGACCCTAAAGCAAGAGCTATCAGCAAAACTGAGAATAATCGCCGAACAAAGGAACGACAACAAGGCCCTGCAGAAAACAGTGGAAGGACTGGCCAAACAGCTCGAAGAGACCATGACCGCCAACACCAAGCTGGCTGAGATATCGCAAACGGAAATGCAAAAGTGCATATTGGAAATGTATGAGATGATGGACGATGTCATCGTACACAACAAGTGCATCGCGAAATGGGGCAATGACAAGATGGCACGGTTCATAGGATATTGCTGCTGCGCATTGCCCGAACTCAACGACATATTTGAGAAGGAATATGAAACGCTGACCAAGCAAAACAAGCTGATGCTGATACTGCTGCACCTGAACAAAAGCAAAGAAGAAATATGCGAAATCCTGGGAATGCAGGAAAGCGCATACAGGAAAGCCAAGAACAGGCTGGACAACAAGAAGAAAGTCAAGGAATGAATCCTGCCGACAAGCCGCAGCAAAGCGGCCGCCGGCAGGAAAGGCACACACAAAGGCAGCAGAGCGTCACAGCACGGCGTGCGCCGCAGTGGCGCCCATGGCGCCGAGAATGGCCGAAGCCACTGCTATGATAGCCTTCATGATGATTTGCCAGGTCTTGTTTTTCATGGTGTTCTTGTCATTAATGTCATATTTGTTTCTCACTATGGGAGGTATCAAAAAGAAGTTAACGGAAGTTTACTAAACAAATTTTTGTTGCGGATTACTGAGCCATTTTCCGCTGCGCTCTGGCAACACGTGTCCTTCAACTCCCGATGACCGATAGGTCACCTAACTCAGGACAACTCCCGTCAACTCCTCTTTGACACACCCTCCAAGCGTTCAACTCCAATCGGTCATTAGACCGCCAGGAATATATTTTTGTTCCTTTTCAGGCTTTCCAAGTGCTTTCGCCCTGCCAGCGGCATCTTGTCTGCCGCTTTGTCTCGACGTAGCCCGCTACGCCTTCGACAAAGGCGACTGCCAATCTGCACACCGACAAGACAAAATCACTTTAGACTCTAATGACCGATTTTGGTTTAAGCCCGCTCTCCGGCATACGCCCGGGCCTACTCACCGGTGACATCTGTCGCCGCGTCGTCGGCCACGGCATTCTCGTGCAGCGCGGCCACCTTGCATCCGTCTCTGAACGAGCGCGAGCGGCGGCCGCGCTTGTCTATGCGCACCTCCGGCTGGAAGAGCACGTGTATGTCTTTCACGTTCTTTGCCGCCGTGAAGCCCTTGGCCTTGTCGCTCGGCGAGGTGCTCAGCCCCAGTTTGAACGAGCCGAAGCCGTCCAGCTTGACACGCTTCGAGTCCTGCAGGGCCTGCTTCATCACCACCGCCAGCTCGCTTATCCCCGCCAGCACGTCGGCGCGCTTCACGGTCCAGCTCGCCTCTGTCTCCTCCGCCAGCGCGTCCGTGTCAACCGTGCCTATCATCACCGCGCGCCCGTACCACTTCTGGTATTGGTCACTACGCGAATTGTTGTTCTGGTAAAGTCTGTACTGTACTGCCA
>CALUHC010000026.1 GCA_944320355.1 uncultured Prevotella sp.
CCAGAGCATGGTGCGCCTCGTCTATCACTATCAGCCCCGGCTCACCTTCCACGTCGCCCCAATGCCTTGACAGCCACTGGATGGACATCACCATCACACGGCCGTCATACTTCGCCATGCCGCAGCGTGCGACGGTTTCCTCTATCTGCTCCACAAGCTCGCGACGGTGGGCCACTATCCACACGCACTGCTTTTCATCTTCAACACTTGTTCCTTCATCCACGAGTGAAGCGAGCACCCGCGTCTTGCCCGTACCAGTGGGCATCTGCACGAGCACAGAGCCATGAACACGCCACGCCTCACGGACGCGGCGGCATATATCAAGCTGATAAGGGCGAAGGGAAGAATACATGACTAATAGGCGGTCACAATGGAACGCCGCGGGAAACCGGACTGTGGCCGACAAAGGCTGGCGGCGCGGCTATGGCTTGAAAAGGCGCAATGCCTTTTCCACGATATGGTGCATATCGTAATACTTGTATTCGGCAAGACGGCCACCAAAGATCACATTATTTTCCCTGTCGGCCAGCTCCTTGTACCTCTGATAGAGGGCGGTGTTCCTGTCATCGTTCACCGGATAGTATGGCTCGCTGCCTTCTGTCCACTCCGAACTGTATTCTTTCGAAATGACCGTCTTGGGACATCTGTACACTTCATCGCCGAACATCTCGAAGTGCTTGTGCTCGATGACACGTGTGTAAGGCACTTCCCGTTCCGTATAGTTCACCACGGCGTTGCCCTGATAGTTGGACGTGGCGAGCGTTTCGGTCTCGAACCTCACCGTGCGGTATTCAAGTTTGCCAAACCGATAGCCATAAAACTCATCTATGGCACCTGTGAACACAACCTTGTCAGCCAAGGCCTCCAACTCCTTGCGGTGGGCAAAGAAGTCACACTCCAGCCGCACATCCGCGCCTTCCAGTAATCTGCCTATCAGCACGTTATACCCGCCAATGGGTATGCCTTGGTACTTGTCGTTGAAGTAATTGTTGTCGAACACCATGCGCACGGGCAGCCGCTTGATGATGAAGGCAGGCAGTTCCGTGCACCGGCGCCCCCACTGTTTCTCGGTATAGCCCTTTATCAGCCTCTCATAAATATCCTTTCCGATAAGCGTTTGCGCCTGCTCCTCAAGGTTGCGCGGCTCTGTCACGCCGTCGGCAAGCATACGCGCCACGGCATCCGCTTTCTGCTCCTCTATCTTCGCCTTGGCCTCGGCAGGCGTTGTCACGCCCCACATCTGGTAGAACGTGTTCATGTTGAAAGGCAGGTTGTACAGCTTGCCCTTGTAGTTTGCCACAGGCGAGTTGGTGTAGCGGTTGAACTCCACTATCGAGTTGACGAAATCCCACACCTCCTTGTTGGAGGTATGGAAGATATGCGCCCCGTACTTGTGGACGTTAATCCCCTCCACCTTCTCGCAATAAAGGTTGCCGCCCAAGTGCGGGCGGCGGTCTATCACAAGGCACTTCTTGCCCCGCTCCCCGGCCTTGTAGGCAAACACAGAGCCGAACAGACCCGCGCCTACTATAAGGTAATCGTAGTGTTGCATTGGTTACATTGTTATATTTATCTATCAACTCAAATAAAGCAATGGCAAGAAGTTCCCTACTTGCCACCCACAAGTTTGTTGAACATTTCCACGTGCTGGTCAACAACACGGCTTATGTCGTATTTGGCCATAACTTTTTCCAAAGCCTTACGCCTCATTTCCATCGCTTCGACCTTATGACTGTGCAACCAAACAACCTTGTCCCTCACGTCTTCCGGATTGTCGACTTCTACAAGCAATCCATCAACACCATCGTCCACCAACGTAGGTATGGCATCAGTTCGAGAGGCCACAACGTTCTTACCAGCCGCCATATATTCCACTACGGCAAGCCCGAACCCTTCCCAGCGCGACAGTAGCAAGGCCACATCAAACACTTTCAGATAGGAATACGGCTGGTCTGTCCAGCCTGTCACGACAAGACTCAAACCGTTGTCTCTTGCAAAACACTCCACGGCATCGCGCTCCTCTCCATCACCAACAATGATGAAAGCAGAATTTCTGATGCTGTCATGCACCAACTTTGCCGCGTGGATGAACACGTCGGGGGCTTTCTGTGGTGACAAGCGGCCTATCATCCCAACGACGAAAGCATCATCGGCAATGCCGAGGTCACTTCTTGCTATAGGCGTGGCACGCTGCACGGCCGCGATATCTATGCCGTTTGGTATCAGCTCCAGTTTGTTTTCACTGGCGATGCGCTCACGCTTTGCCGACCTTTCCTCGGCCTCGGAAATACAAACAATCCTGTCCGTGAACCGCGCAAGGCACCTCTCCATCATCAGGTAGACAAAACCTTTCAGCTTCATATCTTCTCACTTCATGTTAAATGCCCAGCCATGCGGATTATAAACCACCTTGCAGTGTAATCCAAACACAGCCAGCCGCCCCAAGCCTCCGGCAAAACTGCTGTGACAATACACGATGTCCGGACGCAACCTTTTTATGCTCCGGCGTATTGAGCGAACCTTCTTTATTATCTGCAGGGGAGAGAAAGTCTGCGTCATGTCTATCTGCTCAACATCGTCAACCATGCCTTGATATTTGCACTTGTCATAGTTTAACGAACAGACGAAATACTGTCGGAAGCCGTAACACTCAAGCCGCGGCATCAGCATCTGCAGGTAACGTTCCACACCTCCCGCACACTCGGCGATGTGGAGTATGGAATATTGTTTGTGTTCCATTATTTATTCACAATGTTTCTGAAAACGAACAGTTAATTTCCAATGATACCATGACTTTTGTTATCAGTGTCCGCCAGCATTTTTCTTTCTGTCCATCAGATATTGACCGTAGAACCGGTTTTGTCTGACGCTGCGCCAACGACCGAAGTTTTGGTGCGCCCAACAAACGATCCTGACGTTAAAATCAAGCCACTTCACTATTTTCCTCAATTTGGCAAAACGTGACGACAGCGGCCTCCAAGACCCCATAAAATGGTGTATAGCGTACCCCCCCCCCAGAAGAGATGAGCACAGGACACTCAAAGTGCTCTTTCGGATATATCACCACGCCTGATTCAAGCTCCTGCTTTGTGCCTGTCAGCAAGAAGTTGGGATAACGCTCCTTCAGATAGTCGGTAAACAATTCATTATTGGCGATATTCATTCTCACCTCACCACGCTCATACTTTTCGAGCAGCCCTTTGACTATGGGAGAGCCTTTCTCGGCCATGATAAACGCGCTTGACACCATGTTATCAAACATGAAGCCCAGCACGCACTTACAGTTATAAAGCTCTGTGGGCAAATCTTTGAGTATCTCCACATCCGTGTCCATGTATATCCCGCCGTGCTCATAAAGAGCTTTCAGCCTATAATAATCAGAGATGAAAGCGTAAGCCTTGCGCCTGGCTGCCTCTCTCACAAAATCATTTTCAGTGCATGGACAGTTGCGCTCATTCCACTCAACTATACGGCAGCCGCTCAACCTGGCCCAACTGGCCACACAGCGCATTGCACAACGGCTTTCCTCTATTGGTTGTCCGTACCAGCAATAATGTATCAAATGGGGTATCATATCTTCTGTCTCATTATTTAGGAAAGACTATTACCTCCGGAGTTCAACTCAGGATGCTTTCATATATGTGCAACAAGTTTGTGGTGTGTGTCTCGGGCGAGCATTCCGCCGAGTTGAACGTCGAAATGATATTACGTTGCATCGTGGCGATGTCTGCTTCCTCATACCTCAGGATGGCTTCCTCAAGCGAGGCCAAGTCACCGGTTTTAAAAATATATCCAGTCTTGCCGTCTTCCACATCTTCTGATGCGGCACATCTGTCCGGCACGATGCAGGGAATGCCGTATGACATCATTTCCAATATGGTCAGTGGCGACCCTTCATACCACAGCGAGGGGAACACAAGCCCTTTCCCCTTTCGGATTATGGCATCCTTTTGGTCGCCGTCAACCCACCCCGCGAACTCTACGTTTGGGTATGCCCTCACCAGTTCTTCCTTTAGATATCCATCACCAAGCACGCAACCTTTCAACCCCAAGTCTGTCATGGCCTGGCAAAAGAGCCTCGCGCCTTTTTCCGGTGAGAGGCGGGCTATAAACAGATAGGTGTCATTATGCGCTATGTCCACGGGCCGGGCGCTTTGTATCATGGCCGGATTTCTCAAGTAAAACGCCTCGTTAATATGCTTCCCGAGATAAGGCATGACAGCGTCATGCGTTGTTCTTGATATATAGATGACAAAAAGATTCTTGTTTTTGAACATGTTCCGACCTTGCACAAACGAGCGGACCACACGGAACAGTTTTGTCGGATAAGAGCGCGAGTCGCAGTTGCAGCAGATGCAGCCGGGCGACCCAGGCCTCTTTGTGCAGATTTTGTTCTGCCTGTAATTGTAAAATCCGCCATTGGGACACACCGAGAAATAATCATGGATGGTGATTGCCACCTTGAATCCACGACGGGCAGTGGCTGAGAACACAGATGAAGACAACGCCTTGGTCCAGCCATGCACATGCACAATTGTGTCGTCAGGACTATAATCCTTGAGCAAATCCAGCAGGTGCCTGTACGCCACAGTGTTGAAAATGCCCTGCCTCACAGCCGCCGGCCTGTCGGGATTAGACAGGATGTCGGGCTGCCACAAACATACCACCCGCACACCCGCTTCCACCAGCGTCTTGTCCACAGGACCCTCGGCGGCAAACAAGGCAACGTTATAGTGCCGTCGGGCCAACTCCTTTGCCTCCGCAAACGCCACATTCTCTATCCCGCCGCGCACCGTGGCGCTGTCACACAGCATTAAGATGTTCTTAAGCATAAAACGGCATAAGGTTTAGTCCTTGAAGATTTTGCGCAGCGTTCCGTACAGCCCGCTCGGGATGGCTGCCTTTCCGGTCCGTCTCCAATGCCTGATGTATTTTACGCCAAGGCACCTGACGGCATCCAGTTCTTGATAAAGCTCCCTATCCCATGCCTTCAAGGCATTGTCCAAACTTCTCAGATTCTCGTTGTTTTCAGGCGTCAACTTCTGTATCACCAGCACCGACCAATAATAAGACGCTAAGAAGGCACACAGCAACTTTAGCCTGACTTGCCCCCTGAAACCGCTTTTCTCGCTTTCGCCAGACGGTGAGGCCATTATTCTCATCAGTATTACCAGCATATCGTCCGTATGTTTTATCCTTGAGGGAATAGATATAGACTGCCCTTCGCGTCCTATGAAATAGCGGTAAAGGCATATGTCAAAAAA
>CALUHC010000027.1 GCA_944320355.1 uncultured Prevotella sp.
TTTCGTCTTGCCGGCGTGCAGATTGGCAGTCGCCTTTGTCGAAGGCGTAGCGGGCTACGTCGAGACAAAGCGGCAGACAAGATGCCGCTGGCAGGGCGAAAGCACTTGGAAAGCCTGAAAAGCAACAAAAATATATTCCTGGCGGTCTAATGACCGATTTGGGTTGAAGCATAACACCTTCCGCCAATGGCAATGATTTCATTCCGTCCAAGCCCAACCTTCGCACCGGATAATTCAAACTTTCTTGGCGAAAAGCATATCTAAAGCACATCTTTCTTGGTTTTGTTACGTTTTTATCTTACCTTTGCATAAGGTAAGCTGCACGAAAGACCGATACTCATCGACATGATGACATACTGAAATGTACGTCAAGACGGGGCGACCCTCTCCCCAACCCTCTCCCGGAGGGCGAGGGAGCTGTTGCCATTTGTCTGCCGATAGCGTACCAGCCAATGGCTCAAAAACAATCACCGACAAAAAGAAAGAATAATGGATGTCCGCATTTTGCCAACCCAAAGCGCATTCTCCCCTCCTTTTCCAAAGGATGGGCGGGGGTGGTTTGTAGAACAATGGCATAACCAATAAACAGACACATCGCATATCTGCTTATTTGACAAGCCACCCCAGCCCCTCCTTTGGAAAAGGAGAGGACAAGTGAAACCCTTCAGAAGGGTCTGGGAAATATGCGAATATGCATAAAAAGACATACGGACATTCATAAAGAGACAAGACAACCAAGCACTGACAATGGAGAAAAACACCGAACTGCAGATGGCGTGGGACTTCGTGGAAAAGACCGGAGCCAACGTGTTCCTGACCGGAAAGGCCGGCACGGGCAAGACAACCTTCCTGCGCGAACTGCGCGAGCGGTCGCCCAAGCGCATGGTGGTGCTCGCGCCGACGGGCATCGCCGCCATCAACGCCGGGGGCGCAACGATTCACTCTTTCTTCCAGCTGCCGCTCTCGCCCTACGTGCCGGGAGCGTCGTTCGGGGGCAGGGAGCAACGCCGCTACCAGTTCGGCAAGGTGAAGCGCAACATCATAAAGACGCTCGACCTGCTCGTGATAGACGAAATAAGCATGGTGAGGGCCGACCTGCTCGATGCCGTTGACTCCGTGATGCGCCGCTACCGCCGCCACGACAGGCCCTTCGGCGGGGCGCAACTGCTGCTCATCGGCGACCTGCAACAGCTGGCCCCGGTGGTGAAGGACGGCGAGTGGGAGATGATGAAAGCGTACTACGACACGCCTTTCTTCTTCTCAAGCAAGGCGCTGAACATGACAAACTACGTGACCATAGAGCTGCAGAAGGTCTACCGGCAGCAGGACAGCAGCTTCCTGGCACTGCTCAACAAGATTCGCGACAACACCGCCGACGACTCCACCCTGGCCGAACTGAACCGCCGCTACCTGCCGGGATTCAACCCGCCGGCCGACAGTGACTACATCCGTCTGGTCACCCACAACTATCAGGCGCAGGCCATCAACGACCGCGAACTGGCCGCACTGCCGGGCCACGAGATGACGTACACGGCGCAGGTGGAGGGCGACTTCCCCGAGCACAGCTATCCGGCTGACATGGAACTGACGCTGAAGGAAGGCGCACAGGTGATGTTCATCAAGAACGCGCCCGACCGAAGCTACTACAACGGCATGATAGGCAGCGTGGTGACGGCCACGGACGACAGGCTGAGAGTGAGGAGCAAGACCACAGGGGAGGTAATAGAGCTGGAGCCGGCGGAGTGGACCAACGCGCGATATGCCATCGACGAGCGCACAAAGGAGATTACCGAGACCGTGGAGGGCGTGTTCCGCCAGTACCCGCTGCGCCTGGCCTGGGCCATAACCATACACAAGAGCCAGGGCCTCACGTTCGAGCACGCCATCATAGACGCGTCGCGCTCCTTCGCCCACGGGCAGGCCTACGTGGCGTTGAGCCGCTGCAAGTCGCTCGAAGGCATGGTGCTCAGCGCCCCGCTGGGGCGCGAGGCACTCATCAGCGACGACACCGTGAACAGCTTCATAAACCGCGCCGAGGCTTCGCGCCCCACCGCCGACACCCTGAGCGGCATGGAGCGCGAGTACGTGGCGCAGGTGCTCGACGAGCTGTTCGGTCTCGAACTGCTGCGCCAGAGCGCGGAGATGATGCAGCGCACGCTCACCGAGCACTTCTATGCCAAGTACCACACACTGCTCATGGGCTACGCCTCGGCCATGAAGGACCTCGACGCAGACCTGGCCGTGGCCGCAAAGTTCGCCGCACAATACCGCTCGATGCTCGCCTCAGGCCACCAGGCAGGCAGCCCGCAGCTGCAGGAGCGCGTGCACAAGGCCGCCGCATACTTTGCCGCAAGGCTGAAACCGATGGGCGAGCTCTTCGCCAAGACGCGCGTGGAGACGGGCAACAAGGCCGTGAAGACGCAGTTTGACGACCGCCGGGCGCAGCTCGGCGAGGAGCTGTCACTGAAGCTGCGCCTGCTGGAATACGAGAGCCGGGACGACACAAAGTTCTCCACCGGCGACTACCTGCGCCGAAAGGCAGCCATACTTCTTGGCAACGACGACAAGCCCGCGCCCGAACCAAAGGCGCGACGCGCCTCAAAGAGCGCGGCACGCACCAAGGAAAAGGCCGCGACGCGCGTGCCCACACGGCAGGTGAGCCACGATATGTTCACCAGGGGCATGACCATCGGGCAGATAGCCGCCGAGCGCGGGCTGGCCGTGAGCACCGTCTTCGGCCACCTTGCGCAGTATGTGGAGCAGGACTTGCTGCCGCTCGACCAGCTCGTGCCGCAGGAGCACATAGACCAGATACGCAACCACGCGCGCCTGCACCCCGACCGCGTGCGCTCATCGGAAATAAAGGAGGCCGTGGACGACAGCATATCGTACAGCGAGATATTGCTCGTGAAGAAGATGTCAGGCATCGAGGACCCCAAGGACGACGACCTGCCGTACTGACCGCCGCCCCACCCCACAAACCAAAACCCACAATGACATGAAGAAAAGACTTCTCACATTATATATAATGGCAATGCTCGCCGTGTGCGCTTTCGCACAAAGAGGACAGCTGGCCGCCATGCGCGGCGTGGTAGATGGCGGCTACAACTTCTGGCTATACGCCCCGAAGGAATACGTGGACGACGGCCGCCGCGTGCCGGTGATAATCTTCCTGCACGGCGCGAGCCTGTGTGGCAGGAATATGCAGCGCGTGCGCCGCTACGGTCTGCTGCACGCAATAGAGAAAGGACGCTACTATCCCTGCATGGTCATCGCGCCGCAGAATCCCGGCGGAGCGTGGAATCCAGACAAGATTGCGCGCGTGCTCGACTGGGTGGAGGCGCGCCACGACATAGACACCACGCGCGTCTACGTCATCGGCATGAGCCTTGGCGGCTACGGCACGCTCGACTTTGCCGGCACATATCCCGACCGCGTGGCGGCGGCCATGGCCCTATGCGGAGGCAGCACGCTCAAGGATTTCAGCGGACTCGGCCGCATACCGCTGTGGATAATGCACGGCACGGCCGACAGGGCAGTGCCCATCAGCCAGTCGAAGAGCGTGGTGGAGGCCATAAAAGAGTCGGGGCACGACTCGCTCTTGCGCTATGACTGGCTGCGCGGGGCCGACCACGGCGATCTGGCACGCATACTGTACCTGAAGCAGACATACGACTGGCTGTTCTTCCACACCACGCTCGACGACCCGCGCGAGGTGGACCGCGATGTCACCATCAGCCTCAGCGACCTGAAAAACGCCTACACAAACCTCGACCCGGAGGCCACACGCTACGACATAGTGAAGGAAATCAAGCCGAAAAAGTAATATGAATGTCTGCATATTGCCAACCCTACGCGCACTTGGAGGTGTATCAAAATGCGTGTTCGGCCCTGCAAGCCCTCTCCCCATCCCTCTCCCAAAGGGCGAGGGAGTAGTTACCACTTGACTACGGGTTTGCGTGCGCAACCTTACTTAACCTTTTACTTCCTTACATTTTACTTTTAATAATAGGGCGAGGGAGTAGTTGCCTTTTGCCACCGCAGACATTCTGAATCACAATATCCTAATGTTTTTCAAATATGAATGTCCGCAAGTTGCCAACCCCTAAGGGCATTGTCCCCTCCATTTCCAAAGGAGGGGCGGGGGTGGTTTGTGGAACAATGTCACAGCCAATGATCAAACAAATTGTATATCAACTTATTTGACAAACCACCCCTGCCCCTCCTTTAGAAATGGAGGGGACAAGTGGAAGCCTTTCCAAACCAATTTGGCAACTTGCGGACATTCATTTCTTCAAATTGTTATGCCAAATCTTTTTTCACTTCAGTTCACGGACAAACTATTCCCTCGCCCTTTGGGAGAGGGCTGGGGAGAGGGTTTTGGCCATTAGACGTGCATTTTGATACATCACCAAGTGAAACTCTTTCAGACGCTTTGGCAACTTGCGGACATTCAAATACCACTTTTCCTAAGACAATGCCAGCGAGAGGCTTTGACATTGGGAAAGGAAGAGACAAGCGGAACGCCTTTCAAACGAGTATGGCAACTTGCGGACATCCATTAACTTTTTTATGTTAAAGACGGCAGCTAGTGGCATCTTGTCCAAACATCTGATATTCAACAAGTTGCGAAACGGCGCATTTTGCCTTGCGAAACGGCGCGTTTTGCAGGCCCAGACAGGCCGTATTGCAGTGCGATACGGGCCGTTTCGCACTGCAATACGGCACATACCGAAAACCAAAGCGGCAGAGGCTGTCTCTGGCTGCATATTTGCAAGTATGGGCAGATTGCGGATTTTCATCTTCAAAAAGTAATAAAGCCACATCGGCAGATAATTTGTTTACAAGTCCTTTGAGTCTTTTTTAGTACCTTTGCACCACAAAACCAAATATACAAAAGCAATGAAAAAGGTAAAGATTACTGTTCTGAAACGAGAACTGAAGGAAGACCTTGCCGCCGAATACGGCTGCCAGGGTCTCGGCCCATGCGGCAGGCTGAGGGAAGGCCAGGTGTTCTACGCAGGCATAGACTGCCCCGAGGGTCTGTGCAACACAGCGTGGAAATGCATGCACCAATATGTCTTCGCACTGCAAAACGGCGTGGAGAACTTCTTCTTCGACAACTGGTGCCGCCATCCGCGCACGGCCATAGCCTGTTGCAACGACGGATTCCGCCCCGTGTACTTCAAGCTCGAAGCCACCGACGAGGACATTCCCAACCCGGAAAAGAAAGGGTAGATTTTATTAAGGGAGTTATAAGGAGTCAGCGGGAGATAGCGCTACACTGCGTTCCGCTCGGGGAGTTAGCGGACAATAGCTTCGTTGGCGGCTCACTATAAACCATCACTTGGGGATATTTGGATGACTTCTACTGTCAGCCAACTTCCCGATCGAAGTACAACGAAGCATAAACATCTTTTACCTCCTATAGAAATCATTTGCAAAACTATTGTCCGCTAACTCCCTGAGCGTAACGCAGTGGAGCGATAACTCCCGCTAACTCCTTTTAACTCCTACTATAAATATTCACCAACTACATATAACTACGAAACACAAAAAGCATGACGATAGAGAAATTCCAGCAAATGATTGCCGACGGGCTGCCGCTCGAAGGCACAGAGATGATAAACTTCATGCGGCAACAGAGCGCGCAGACAAGGCGGGTGCTCATGGACCTGAACACCAACTACCACACCGACGAGGAGATAGTGAGGCTGTTCTGCGAGATAACCGGCACGGAGGTAGACCCGTCGTTCCGTATGTTTCCGCCCTTCTATACCGACTTCGGCAAGAACATACACCTCGGAAAGAACGTGTTCATAAACTCCGCGTGCCAGTTTCAAGACCAGGGCGGCATCTTCATAGGCGACGGTTGCCTCATCGGCCCCGGCACCATGATGGCCACACTCAACCACGGCTTCGAGCCGGAACACCGCCAAAACATGACACACGCACCGATAGTGCTCGGCAAGGGCGTATGGACCGGAGCGCACGTCACCATCCTTCCGGGTGTGACCATAGGCGACAACGCCATCATCGCCGCCGGCGCCGTGGTGGCAAAAGACGTTCCCGCCAACACCATCGTTGGCGGAGTGCCTGCCAAGGTGATTAAGGAGATATAGGTATCTTTATCTTTAGGGAGTTAGAAGGAGTTAGCGGGAGTTATCGCTCCACTGCGTTACGCTCAGGGAGTTAGCGGACAATAGCTTTGTGGGTGAGTTCCATAGAAGGTGAATGGTACTTTTATTGGAGCGATAACTCCCGCTAACTCCTTCTAACTCCCATAGAGCTCACCCACAAAGCTATTGTCCGCTAACTCCCTGAGCGTAACGCAGTGGAGCGATAACTCCCGCTAACTCCTTTTAACTCCTACTGTAAATCCTACCTTCCCACATTCTTTCCGCCGACTACGTAAACGCCTTTGGGCAGACGCTCTATGTCGGCCTCGGTGCCGACAGGCACGCCACCCAGCGTATAAACACGCTCGGAGGCACGGCCGGCGGCCTCGGCAGACGGGGCGGAGATGCCCGAAGTGACGTTGAAGGCGGCGAGCGACGAGAGGGCAGAGAGGGCGCGGCCGGTCTGGTTGTCGAACAGTCCGGCGTTATACCAGCTGTCCGTCACGCGCTCGGTGGCCCAGTCCAACCCGTACTCGTTGGCCTCAAGCCACCACCAGAACAGTCCGGTGACGTTGGCATGGGCATTGAGCGTGGCCACGAGAGCGTCGGCAAATGCCTTCTGGCCGGCCTCGGTGATTGGGTAAGTGGCCGAATAGTCATACTCCACTTTAGGCTGCCAGTTGTGATAATAGCCCGTCTCCACTATCATTACCGGCTTGTCGGCATAACGCTGCCCGAGCGTTGTGAGCGCAGCATCGAGCGCGGCGAGATTGCCATGGTGGTATGGATAATAGCTCAGGCCTATGATGTCATAGTCCAGTCCGGCCGCGTTCATGTCGTCATAGAACGCCGTGAGATAGGCTGGTTGCGCCACCCGCTCCGTGTGGAGCACCACTTTGGCCTCCGGGCACACCTCGCGGCAGGCGCGGATGGCAGCAGACAGCAGCGTGGTGAAGCGCGTCCTGGTGGCATCGGTGCCGCCGATGGCGTAATAACGCTGCCACGACGCCTCGCTGCCACGGTCGCCCCACAGCATGCCGTAACTTATCTCGTTGCCCGTCTGTATGAAGTCGGGCGTGGCTCCGGCGGCGTTCATCTCGGCGAGCACGTCGCTGGTGTAGGAGTAAAGGCGGTCGGCCAGCTCGCTGTCGCCAAGCCCCAGCCACGCGTCGGGCGTGAACTGCTTGGCCGGGTCGGCCCACGTGTCACTGTAATGGAAGTCGAGCATGAGGGCAAAGCCCGCCTCCTTGATGCGGCGGCCGAGCGTCTTCACATACTCAAGGTCCTGCATCACGCCCTCGCCCCGCTCCGTGTCGGTGGCCTTGGCGGGGTCAACGAACAGGCGGACGCGCATGGCGTTGAGCCCCTGCCCGCGCAGGTAGGGCAGCATCTCGGCTATGGGCTGCCCCGCGTTGTCATAATACTGCGCGCCGTGGCTCTCGTACTCGGCCAGCAACGATATGTCGCCGCCAACGTATTTCTGGGCGGCCAGCGGAAGCGCGAGGCCGAGAGCCAAGGCCGCCGCCATGATGATTTTCTTCATAAAACACTCCTTTCTATTAGTCATTTCACTATTTTCTTTCCACCTATGATATAGACTCCACGCGGCAGTCCGTCCATGGCGGCCTGCACCGGCGTGCCTTCGGGCAACTCGCGCACCATCTGCCCGCCTATGGCATATACGCGGACGGGGCCTGCGACGGTCTGAACGTCGGCCACGGCATCGCCAATCCCGCTGACAACCGACGTGACATCGGTCACGGTGTACTTGCCGTTCACCTTGTCGGCCGACACCTCGTAATAGCGGTCCTCGCTTATCGGGCCAATGTCTACTGTCTGGTCGGCGTTGCTGCCCATGTCGAATATCACGTTGAACGAGTAAGAAGAGGTATAGATATAGAACGGCTGATAGTACCACCGCTGCCCGTTTATATCGCAAGTAGCCGTGACCTGCGTGCCGGGCCAGCTGCCGTTAAGCTCGGTTCCGCTGCCGTCGTTGGCCCATGCGTACATATAGAGCGCGCTCCACCCCGGGTCTTTCACATAGACAGTGGCCTGGTGAGGCTCGAAAAACTCTATGTCATAACGGCGGGTGATGACGTTCCTCACCTCGCCGCCCGCCAGCAGGCCGACCTTGAGCGTCGTTGATGACGACAGGGTGATGCCCCCTCCGTCGGCCACCGATGCCGAAGAGGCAGTAGGCTCGGTGCCGTCGGTGGTGTAGACAAGGCGCGCGGAGGCATCGGCCGAGAGGGCTGAGAGCGTGACGGTGACGCTATTCTCGTATTGCCCGGAAGGGATATCGACCCAAGGCGACTCCACCGCGTCGGCCACGAACACACTGTAACCCTCACCCGAGGCCACGAGCGAATAGCCGGCGGGCGCGGAATAGCGGCCCGTGCCGAACGCTCCGATGAGCGTTGAGCGGCCGCCCGTCACCTCCACAGCGTAGAGCGACGACGAGTAGTTGACCACACGCGTTGCGCTCTGGTTGGTAATACCGGCCAACTTGCGCGCCAGCACGAGTTGCTTGATGGCCCGCTTGTGGTCTTTCCAGTGCGACAGGAACACGCATGGCGTGCCGGGCATGGTCAGTATGTAGGCGTTGGCGGCCTCAACATAGGCCGTCACGGGGTCGCCGGGGTATGACGCGTCGCGGTATTGCGTGTCGTGATTCTCCACAAAGGTCACTGCATAGCGGCGGTAGTCATCGTATGAGGCAAGGCCCGGAGTGGCCAGTTTGCTCCAGTCGCCGCCGTTGCAGGCATCGCGGATGGCGTAGCGCGTGGGGAAGTCGAACGCCGCCGACTGCGGCACACCGTCCACCTTGGTGCCGTCGACCCAGCCGCGCACCAGGTTAACGTTGCCGTCCCAATACTCGCCCACGGAATACTCGGGGGCCACGGTCGAGTTGTACAGCCCGGTGTATTGCGCCCCGTAGCCCTTCACCATGTCGTAGCGGAAGCCCGCATAGCCCAGTTCGTCTTTGAGAAAGCGCAGATATGCGATCACGTTGTCCTGCACGTTCTGCGACGTATGGTCGAGATCGCGCATTCCGCTCCAGTCATCGCCCGTGTCCTTCGCGCCGGTTATGGCATAACGCTTGGCCGTCTCGCCGCCGTCATCGTCTATGCAGATGTCGGCGAGCCCCATCTGGTAGGTCACGCCTCCGTGCGTCTCGGCGGGGAAATCGACCCACGACCCATCCGCGCCCACCGACCCGCGGTGGTTTATCACCACGTCGGCTATCACCCCGACGTTGCGGCTGCGCAGCGCGCCAATCATGGAGCGCAGCTGCGCCTCGGTGCCGAAGCTGCTGTTCTGGTCGTAATAATACACCGGCGTATAGCCCATCACGTTGTACTGCGAGTTGCAGTTGCCGCTCTGCGGCACCCACACCAGGTCGAAATACTCGGCCAACTCGTCGGCCTGAGCCTCTATGTTGCTCCACTGTGTGTCAACGTAGGAGTCCCAATAGAATCCCTGCAGCATCACGCCGCCATAGTCGGCAGGCCAGCCCTGCGCCACAGCCGCGAGCGGCGCCAGCAGGAGTGAGGCCATGAAAGTCTTTGTTCTGTTCATAGTTCTGTCATGATTTTGGTTTCTGATATTCTTTTTATGAATGCCCGCATTTTGCCAAATTGGTTTGGAATGGCTTCCACTTGTCCCCTCCTTTTCCAAAGGAGGGGCAGGGGTAGTTTGTCAAATAAGCTGAAATACAATGTGTTTAATCATTGGCTGTGACATTGTTCTACAAACCACCCCCGCCCCTCCTTTGGAAAAGGAGGGGGCAATGCGCTTCGAGGTTGGCAATTTGCGGACAGTCATATTCTTTTTTCATCCCTCTGCTACCGCTCCACGAAGCCACGCAGGTCGGTGGCGGCGGGCAGCAGGCGGCCAGTGCGGTTGTCAAAGAGGCCGCGGTTTATCCAGTTGGTCATCATCGTTCCGCAGGTGCCGTTCTCCTCGGGGAACCACCAGAAGAGGCCCGTCACGTTGGGGTGGCGGCGCAGCTCAGCCACCAGCTCGCGGGTGTACATACGCTGGCCGTCGGTGCTGATGGGGTAGAACTCGGCATACTGGTCGGGCGACGTGGCCCACTTGTCGTTGTCGTGCGAGTAATATGCCGCCGCCTCGACAATCATCACCTGCTTGTCGGGGAAGTCGACGGAGAGCGAGTCGAGCGTGGCGGCGAGCACGCCCACGGCCTTGTGCCACATGGGATAGTAGCTCAGGCCTATCACGTCGTAGTCGAGCGAGCGCAGGCGCGAGTAGAACGCCTTGGTGAAAGCCCACTCGCCGGCCTTCTCGGTGTGGATTATCAGCTTGGCCCCGGGGCAGACCTCGCGGCAGGCCCTGGCCCCGGCAGAGAGCAGCGAGGCGAAGAGCTGCTGGTTGTCGTCGGCAAAGGGCGATGTCTTGGCCTCGGGCCACATCATGCCGTTGCTTATCTCGTTGCCCACCTGTATGAGGTCTGGACGCGCGCCGGCCTCGACCATGGCCTCAAGACAGGCCCGCGTGTAGGCGTAGACACTGTCGGGCAGGGCCTGGCGCGGCGTGCCCTTCCAGCGCGCGGGCATGAACTGCTTGCCCGGGTCGGCCCACGTGTCGCTGTAATGGAAGTCGAGCATGAGCTTGTAGCCCGCCATCTTAATGCGCGAGCCGAGCCGCTTCACGTAGTCGAGGTCCTGACACACACCCTCGTCGCGGTGCTCGGCGGGAGCCTGCCCGGGGTCAACGAAGAGGCGGACGCGCATGGCGTTCCACCCCAAATCCTTGAAATACTCCAGCGGCCTTATCTCGTTGCCAGCGCCGTCGCGATATACCGCGCCGCCCTCCTCATAGACAGGCAGCATGGATATGTCGCCGCCCAGCAGCCGCTGCTGCGCCGTGGCCGCCACCGATGCGGCCAAGGCCAATAACATTAATACTTTTCTCATATTTCTCTATGCGTGCTTACTTTTAATGAATGTTCGCATATTGCCAAATAAAAGCGCATTGTCCCCTCCTTTTCCAAAGGATGGGCAGGGGTGGTTTGTAGAATAATGCCATAATCTATGATGAAACTTATTGTGCATCAACCTATTTTGACAAACCACTTCCGCCCCTCCTTTGGAAAAGGAGGGGACAATGGAAACCCGTTGAAACACATTTGGCAACTTGCGGACATTCATATTACTTTTTTACCTTTTTACTTTTTTACCTTTCGTTGTCGGCCTTTGTTTCTTGCTATTTCTATCGGCGTGTGCAACCGTCTGGCTGTCAGCGCGTTGCAAAACGCGCCATTTTGGCCTGCAAAACGGCCTGTTTTGTCGTGCGAAACGGCACGTTTCAGGACGCGAAACGGCGCGTTTCGGAAAGCCATACGGCAGACCGTGTTTTTTGACACGCCTCCGGAAACTGAAAGAGGGGATGCCCGGCTTGCCAGCGGGCACCCCCTCCTGTAGTATCCAAAGCCCTTAGTTGCGAGTCATGGTGCATGTATGCATGCCCTCACACGACAGGTAGAGCCTTACGGTATAGTTGCCGGCCGTCACCGGGATGTCGGCACCGCCTGATGCCAAGTCGTCCACGCTGCCGCCCCAGTTGATGTCCCAACCGTCATTGGCACGGAACTTGAACGCCCCGTCTGTGAAGTCGAGCGTGGCCACCCAGCAGCCTTCGGCTACATCGTAGGTCATATAGGTGTCAACATCCCATCCGCCGGGAGCGGCACTGCCCACGATGCCGATGGTGTTGATGCGCAAGAGGCTGTATGTCATCGACACAAGGTTCACATTCATCTGGTAGAAGCCCGTCTCGGGAGCGTCGATGTTAGGACCGCCCTCTATGTCGTCCAGCGTTCCGGCAAGGGCATCGCCGGATGCCTTCTCCCAGTCACCGTCCCAGTTGCCGTCGGGGTTCGGCTTGAACTTGAACTCGCCATCGAGGTAAGCATAGCCGGTATAAGTTCCGTCATAGTTTACACCGGCCAGCGGTATGGTAGAGCTCCACCCTGTGTTGTTGCCTACCTCATAGATGTAAGGAGCGAAGTTGAGCTGCTCGATGGAGTAAGTGCGGTCCCACATATCGATGGTGATGCGGTAGTAGCCGGCCGTGCCGAGCACACCGGCACCGGCGTTCTCGGTGACGAGCGTGCCGCTCAGGGCGGTGCTGCCGTCGGTCTCCGGACCCACGTCAAACGTGCCTGCGTCGGCAGCCTCCTGCGAGGCTATCTGCCAGCGGACGTTGTCCTCGGTGGTCTGAACGGTGACGGTGAACACCGGGTCGTCATAAACGTCGGTTGAGCTGTGGGTGAACTGCGTGGTGTTGCCGCTGCCCCACGTGAAGTGGTAAGCCTCTGAGATGTGCGGTGCGCTGAGCGTCACCTTTGTCTCTATGGCCTCGGTCTCGGTGTAGAAGGCCTGAGCCGACTGCCTCATATAGACCTTGGCCGTAGTGCGCAGCGTGCGCTGCTCGGGGCGACGGCCGTAAAGGCCGGCCACGGCGGCCACGAGGTCGGCCGCAGCCACGCGCCCCTGCCCGTCGGCAAGCACGGAGGCGGTCTGCGTCTCGTCGTCGGCCTTGGCCAGGGTGACGCGGCACGAGTCTATGGCCATGCCCGTCGGGGCGGCCAGCGTAGGCGTGAACAGGACAAGAGAGTCCTCGGTCACTGCCGCCATGTCGATGTCGGCTGCGGGAGCCAACGTCACGTCTATGTTCTGTGCCTCCTCTGCAGGCGATGTCTGCGGGGCGGCCCAGTCGTCGTAGTCGCCCTCGCAACCGCAGAGAGCTGCGGCTGCAAAGAGCATACTATATAATGATGTCTTGTTCATATCTAAATGTATTTAGAAATTGTTGTTGTCTTACTGAGCAATGAATTGATAGAACCCGGTGATGTCATTGAGTATGATGAGGTACGTTCCGGCCTTCACTGGAACATTTGAGCCGTTGTAAGTGCCCCATCCGTAGGGGAATCCCGTTGAGCCCCAGTTGTTGCCACCGTCCTTGGTATCCCAAGCTCCGTTGGCAAGGAATTTTATCTCCGTGTCGGCATCGAAGGTATAAGTCAACTTCCATACGTGAGGCACTGCACCCTCGTATGTGTCAACAGGACTCATGTCTATGAACGTATTCCAGTCATTATTTACGCCAGTGATGCTCATGCGGGAGTAAACGGAGTAATCCTGCTTGGCCGCCTTGACTATCTCAAGCGAGTTGGCCTTAGTGTCGAGAGTGATTGTGTAGTAACCAGACTCAGGCACTTTGAAGTCACTGCCTTCGTCATCACCCTCTTTCTTCTTGGGCTGGGTTATATCACCATCTACGCCACCCCACTGCTCGGCCCAATCGCCCGGCACCTTGACGAGCTTGAAGCCAAGTTCCTTGGGGAAGTAACCAGTGTAATTTATGGTTCCCTTGCCGGTTACCTGGTCATATTCCTCACCCTCGACAAGGCACATCGGAGTCACGGCAGTTCCTATTGCAGAGCCCCAACTGCCATCGCCCACGCAAGCACCGATGAGATACCACATCTCCGGCTCTGCTGCCACGGCGTAATAAGGCTTGGCCGTCAGCTTGACAGAGTTGGAATAAGTGTCATAGCCCGAGCCGAGGTTGGCGTGCAGGCGGATATAGAACTCTATTGTCTCGGGGATGGTCTCCTCGTCATAGCCCGCCATCTGCTGCAACGCGCTGTTGATTTGCTCTGCCGAATAGTTGGCCACAACGGAGCTTGAATAGCCCTCTATCTCAACGAACTTGGGCGGGTTGGCCTCTGTCTCGGTGCCGTCGTCGCCAACAACGACGTTGCTCCACTCGTCGGTGAGCGACACCTGGGCATAATATCTCACTGCGGCGGTATAGCCATAGTCGGGCTGGCTGCACGTGAGGCGGATGGAATCACTGTTGGCAAGGTCGTAAAGGTTGCCCGCCATGGCCGGAGTGTTGAGCACAAAGCTCTCCGGCTGCCGAACGACGGGGTTGGAGTCGTTGTCGTCCTCGCACGAAGACAGGCCGAAGGCCACCACTCCTGCCAGCAAAGATGCAAAAATATATCTTTTCATATCTTTATGTCTTGTTAATGTTTAAACGGATTGTTATCAATAGCCCTCGTTCTGATGGAAGTTCGGGTTGTTGGACAGCTCGTTGGCCGGAAGCGGGAACACGCTCATGTGGGCGTGGAACTGGTTGCCCTCGTAGGTGCCGCCCATCCATTCCCACTTATAGGCTGACTGGCCGGCGAACTTGCCGAAGCGGATGAGGTCCATGCGGCGGCGGCCTTCGAGCCAGAACTCGCGTGCCCACTCGTCGCAGATATCATCGAGCGTATAGGCGCTCTGCGTGGCCGCGTGCGCACGGTTTCTCAGCGCGTCGATGGCGTTGATGGCAGCTGTGTTGCCCACAGCGCCGTCCTTGCGCACCGAAGCCTCGGCCAAGGTGAGATAAGCCTCGGCAATGCGCATCACGGGCAGGTCGGTGTTCACGAAGTCTATCACGGTGTTGGCCACACCGGTAGAATTGACATTACGGAACTTCACGCTGGCAAAGCCATCGGCCTCATCAGTACTCTCCGTCTCTATGGAGGCGTTGCATCCCTCGCCATAGAACAGCGCACGATCGTCACCTGCGGCAGAAATCATGGCAGAGAGCGATGTTGCGGAAGGCGCGTTGTCGTTGGGGAAGAACTTGTCGATGAGCTGTTTGCGCAGGCGGATGCACTTGCCCCAGCTGTTGTTCGCACCCGACGGGGCGTATGTGTTCATCGTTGACTCTGTCTTGTTTGAATAAGCGGCCTGAATCAGGAAGTTCGTTCCACCATAACTCTTGGTTAGAGTTCCGTCGAACAGCCCCACGAGAATGTTCTCGTACTGTGCGCCGTTGGAGTTGTTGTCGCCAAGGAACAGCATCTGGTAGGCCGAATATACCTCCCCGGTGTTCGGGTTGGTTGCCCCTGCGGTGTTGAGGTGATAGTAACCGTTGTGGATCACCTGGTTTGCATAGTCTATTGCATCATCCCAACGCGGTGTGCCGGTATAGACCTCCGAGTTGAGGTATATGCGGGCAAGCAGGTTCCACGCGGCCACGCGGTCGGCGCGCCCGTATGTGTTCTGCCCGGGCATGGCCATGAGGTCTTGTATCTCAAGCAACTCTTTCTCTATGAAATCAAAGAATTGCTTCCTTGTATAATACTCACCAACGGTACGAACCTCAGTAGTAAAGCCGGCATTGCCGTAGAGATCCATTATCTGCGCAAAGTTATATGCACGGATGAACCTCACCTCAGCGTTGCGTATCTCCTGGTCTGCGGCACCGCTTGCATTCTGCAAGTAATAGTTGCAAAGCGTGATGGTGAAATAAAGACGGTAGTAGAGAGCCGACGAGAACACGCAGTTGGCACCCCAGTTGTTGTGGAGCAGCTCCGGGATACCGGCATCGGTGGACCATACCCAGTGAGCCTCGTCAGAGGTGAACTCGTTCAGATACCACAAAGAGCGGAACATATCCGAGCGGCCTTCGTCAATGTCGTCAAGGTCGCCCGAGCCCGACGGCCCCTCCTGCCCGGTGAGGCTGAAGCTGGCGTAAATCTTGTTGAACAACGCATCATAGTCGGGCGTTGTCGTCTGCTGCGGGTTGATTGGATCCACGTCGAGGTCGCCTACGCATGAAGTCGCGCCAAGCGACAGCACCAATGCGGCAGCAGGTATGATGGTCTTGAATCTAAACACTTTCATAATTGACATGATGTTTTGCTTATTATACAATGGTTAGAAATTCAGGTTGAGACCGAGGATGCCAACAAACGGGCGCGGATAGATGCTGCCATCATAGCCGCCGTTGATTTCCGGGTCTATGCCTTTATACTTGGTGATGGTAAACACGTTCTGAGCCGTGGCATAAATGCGGCCGCTTATCGGCAGGTTCATTATCTTGTCAAAGCTGTAACCGACAGTGATGTTGTCGCACTTTAGGAACGAAGCGTTCTGGATGAAATAATCAGAGAGCGCATCGGTAGTGGTAACCTGCTGCCAGTTCTTCTCCAAAGCGAGCTCTGCAACATTGTGCCATGTGCCACCCTGTGAAAGACGTGTAAGCGATATGTCCGAACGACTTACCTCGACAGCATTGTAAACATAGTTGCCGAGCGACGCGCGCAGCGAGAAACTGAAGTCCCAGTTCTTGTACGTGAGCTTGGAAGTAAGCCCCATCTGCACGTCTGGATCGGCCTTCTTGTAGAAGTAACGGTCGTCGTTGTTTATCACGCCGTTGCCATCACGGTCTACAAACTCGCCCTCGATGGGAAGCCCGTTCTCGTCGTAAACCTGCTGGAACACATAGAATGCCGACACTGCCTGTCCTACCGACCAAGCCTGGATTCCGTCGGAACCGGCATCGCCCACGGCAAGTCCGCCGTGAGGTATCTTGTATCTGGGGTCGTTAGAGGCCACGAGCATATCTATCTCGTTCTTGTTGTGAGTGGCGTTGAAACCTATTTCCCAGAACCAGTCGCGCGTCTGGATGGCACGATAGTTGAGCGAGAACTCAACACCGGTGTTGTGCAACTCGCCGATATTGCTCGTCACCCTGTTGCGGAAATTCGAACCGGCAGGCACCGTCACCGTGTTTATAAGGTCGGTGGTCTTGCGGTAGTAGTAGTCGATGCTGGCCGTCAGCCTGTTGTCAAAGAAGCCGAGGTCGATGCCGGCGTTGTAAGTGGTGGTCTTCTCCCACGTAAGGTCGGGATTGAGCGCATCGGGACGATAGGTGATGCCATCGCCGATGATGGGATAGTAGGCGCCAATCCTGTTGGTTGTGAATGACTCAAAGTATCCATAATCGCCTATATCTTCCTGCTGGCCGGTCTTACCCCAGCCGAGACGCAGCTTGGCATCCGACAGCACCTCGATGTTCTTCAGGAATGTTTCCTCCTTCATCTTCCAGGCCAACGCCAGCGATGGGAACAATCCCCAGCGGTTGCCCTTGGCAAAGCGCGACGAGCCGTCGTCACGCAGAGTGAAGGTAAGCAGGTAGCGGTCCTTCAGCGAATAGTTCAAGCGACCGAAGAAAGATACAAGGAAGTTCTCTGTCTTGTATAGAGTGTTCTCTGACGGGTTATAGATTGTCCCTGCCAGACCATTGATAGCAGTCTCAGGGTAAGTGCCGTAATAATAGTAATCGGTCTTCTTGTGGAAGTGCTGCCACTCGTAGCCGGCCATCACGTCGATGTGATGCACCTTGGCAAAGTCTTTCAGATACTGTGCATAGGCGTTGAACGAGAGGTTGTATGTGTCCTGGGTGTTCCAACCCTGACTCCCGTAATAATAATTATCGTAGTTGTAACGACTGTACCACTTGTTGCTCTTTCCGCTCTTCAGGTCCATGCCCATGTTCACGTGCAGATGCAAATCCTCAAAGCCGTGAATCTTGTAGTCAAGCTCAATGTTGCCCAACAGCTCACGACTGCGGCCGTGGTCTGTGGCCGTATTGAGCGTTGCAACAGGGTTGTGGACACCAAGCGTATTGATACCGTACTGCCAAGTGTTGTCGAAATCCTTACGATCTACAGCCTGAGAGAACTGGAAATAGCCTCCGAAGTTCTGGTTATAGAAGTCGGTGTTCATATAAACAGGCTTGGTGGGATCCATGTCAAGAGCCTCTCCCATGGCACCGGTCTGTGCATAAGAAGTCTCGGCATACATACCCTTGGCGTTGAAGTTGATGGTAAGATGGTCGTCAAGGAGCGTCGGGTTGAGGTTGATGCTGGCTGTGTAACGCTCGTAGTCGGAAGTCTTCACCACACCTTCCTGCTTTGTGTAACCCAACGACACGCGGTAAGGCAGGTTCTTGAAGCCTCCGGCCAAGGTGATGTTATGGTCTGTGGACACAGCCGTCTGGTAAATTTCATCTTGCCAGTCGGTGTCAGCAAACACTTTCTGACCGTCGGCATTGGTGTATCCGAGGTTCTTGTAGTAATCGCTTGCCTCCCACTCTGCACCGTCGAGCCCGCTGGCGTTCTTCACAAACTGCACGAACTCCTCGCCGTTGAGCACGTCGAGCTTGTTCTTCACCGCGCTCACCGACACGTTGCCATTATAGGTAATGGTGGGCCTTGAGTTCTTGCGGCCTTTCTTTGTGGTGATGATGATCACACCGTTTGATGCGCGCGAACCGTAAATGGCCGTGGCCGATGCGTCCTTGAGTACCGTGAAGCTCTCGATATCGTTAGGGTTGACGAGGTTGAGCGGGTTCGACATTCCCTGCATTCCGTAGTTATCCACAGCCAGACCGTCGATTACTATAAGCGGGTCGTTGCTGGCGTTGAGCGACGAACCGCCGCGGATGCGTATCGTCGCGCTTCCTCCCGGCTCACCGCCGCCTGTCTGAACGTTCACACCGGCTATCTTTCCCTGGATCATGTCCTGAGGCGATGTCTGCAGTCCCTTGTTCATGTCGTCGGGCTTCATTGCCGTCACCGACCCTGTCAGGTCTTCTTTCTTGGCGCGGCCGTAGCCTATCACCACCACGTTCTCAAGCACCTGGGCGTCGCTCTTCAGCACCACAAGCACCGAGGGGGCTGCCTTCACCTGCGCAGGCTGGTAGCCCACGTACGTGATGTTGAGCGTGGCTCCCTGCTGGGCCTTGATGGTGAAGTTGCCATCAAAGTCGGTGACGGCACCGCCTTGGGCGCCCTCCACTCTGACTGTGGCACCGATGACGGGCTCGCCGGTGTCGTCGTTCACATGGCCTTTGACCGTAATCTGTGCAAAGGCCCCAACCGATAGGAATATGCTGGCCAATAAGGCAGCAAACCTAAACGGGTTTTTAATGCTCACCTGTTTCATTTCTGCATTGATTAAAATGTTAATATTTACGTATTTTTTAGCTATTGGGGTTCCTTGTTTTCACCTGTCTGCAAGCACTTCACAGTGCCTGAAATCCATTGCAAAGATAGGTCTATTAGGAATTGGTTATGTTTTTTATGATGCAAAATCATTTCATACGGTTGTGCAAACGATTGCGCAAGCGAAACGTTATTATTTAATAAGGTGTTGGCTTCCCCTTTGGTGGTTTTCAATAATTTTGCCAACGCAATCACAACCGCCAATGGACAAGAAGGCAACACCGCTGACAATGAAGGACATTGCACGGGAAATGGGAATATCAGTCTCCACCGTTTCACGGGCTTTGAAAGACTCCCCCCGCATCAGTGCCGAGCGCAGAGCTGAGATTCAGGCCTACGCCCGGCAGCGCAACTTCATCCCAAACGCCATTGCCGGAACGCTGCGCCACAGCAAGACAAGCGCGATGAGAACCATAGGGGTGGTGATTCCGGAGTTCGTCCACTACTACTTCGCGTCAATACTCTCGGGCATTGAGGAGAAAGCCTCGGCCGAGGGATTCCTAATCATGGTGGACCAGAGCCAAGAGAAATACGAGCGCGAGGTGGAGATATGCAACACTTTCTATAAATACAAGGTGTGCGGACTCATAGTGGTGCAGGCCAAGGACACCAAGCACTACGCGCACTTCACGCAGTTTGTTGACAACGACATCCCCGTAGTGTTCTGCGACCGCATCTGCACCGGCGTGGACGCCAGCCGGGTGGTAGTGGACGACTACATAGGGGCATACAAGGCTGTGAGCCACCTGATAGAGACTGGATGCCGCAAGGTGGCCTTTTTCGGCTCGCGTATGTCGCTCGAAATATTCAAGAACCGCTTCAACGGGTGGAAGGACGCCATGCTGCGCCACGGCCTGAAAGCCGACGACAGCCTTGTCTACGAGTGCGACTCAAGGACGGAGGCCGAGAGAATAACGCCGGGAATACTGGCCGAGGACGACCACCCCGACGCTTTCTTCGCCGTAAACGACGACACGGCCATAGGCATACTCTATGCCACCAAGCAAACGGGGCTGCGCGTCCCCGACGACATTTCCATCTGCGGATTCACCAACAGCGACCGGGCCACGGCCTGCGACCCCATGCTCACCACCGTGGAGCAGCGAGGCCACGCCCTGGGCGAGGAGGCTGCCGACATACTGATAAGCCAAGTGACGGGACTACTGCCCAAGGACAAGGTGGAAAAGCGCGTGGTGCGCACGCGCCTCATCACTAGGGGATCCACGCGCTGAGCGGCCTGCCGCCGCAACGCACGCGCAGCTTCGCGCCGGCGGGCTTAGCAGACCGGCCAGGCACTCCACCCTGCCACAACGAGACCAATGACTAAAAGCATATAGATTATGAAGACAAAACCTGATTTGTCATTCTGGAAACTATGGAACATTAGTTTCGGATTCTTCGGGGTGCAGATAGCATACGCACTCCAGAGCGCCAACATCGCGCGCATCTTCGCCACGCTTGGGGCCGACCCCCACTCTCTGAGCTACTTCTGGATACTGCCCCCGCTGGTGGGCATCGTGGTGCAGCCCATCGTCGGGACGCTCAGCGACAAGACTTGGTGCCGCTTCGGCCGACGCATACCATACCTCTTTGTCGGCGCCGCCGCGGCCGTCATCGTGATGTGCCTGCTGCCCAACGCCGGCTCGTTCGGCATGACCGTGTCCACCGCAATGATATTCGGGCTGTGCGCGCTGATGTTCCTCGACACGAGCATCAACATGGCCATGCAGCCCTTCAAGATGCTCGTGGGCGACATGGTCAACGAGAAGCAGAAGACGCTGGCCTACTCCATTCAGAGCTTCCTGTGCAACGCCGGCTCGCTCGTGGGCTACGTCTTCCCCTTCTTCTTCACCCTGCTGGGCATCAGCAACGTGGCTCCAAAGGGCGTGGTGCCCGACTCAGTCATCTACTCCTTCTACATAGGAGCGGCCATACTCATACTCTGCGTCATCTACACCACCGTCAAGGTGAAGGAGATGCCGCCCGCCGAATATGCCGAATACCACGGGCTCGACAAGCCGCTCGACAAGGAGAAGGTGAACATTCCGCGCCTGCTGCGCAACGCCCCGTCGACTTTCTGGACCGTGGGCCTCGTGCAGTTCTTCTGCTGGACGGCGTTCATGTATATGTGGACATACACCAACGGAGCCATTGCCGACACCTGCTGGAACACCACCGACGTGGCCTCCGAGGGCTACCAGGCCGCCGGCAACTGGGTTGGCGTGCTCTTTGCCGTGCAGGCCGTGGGCAGCGTGATATGGGCCGTGGCGCTCAATGTCATCCCCGGGCGCAAGCTGGCCTACAGCCTCAGCCTCATACTCGGCGGCGTTGGCTTCTGCATGGTGCCGTTCATCCACAACCAGTACGTGCTCTTCGTGCCCTACCTGCTCATAGGCTGCGCCTGGGCCGCCATGCTGGCCATGCCATTCGCCCTCGTCACCAACGCCCTCGAAGGCCACGGCCACATGGGCGTCTACCTCGGGCTGTTCAACGGCACCATCTGCGTGCCGCAGATAGTGGCCGCCGCCCTCGGCGGAACCGTACTATCGATGGTGGGCAGCGTGCAGAGCCACATGCTCCTCGTGGCCGGCATCTGCCTCGTGATAGGAGCAGCCTGTGTCACGGCCATCAAGGACGGAAAGAACTGACACGAGACTGTGCAAATATGTTCAGCGAGCGGGGATGTGACTATGAGCTTGCCGTAACTTACCGGACCGAGGGCTATCGCCGCCTGTTCGTGGCCGTAAACGGACAGAGCCGGGAAGTCACGCTGGACCATTCGGCCAAAGGCATGGCCGAGACAGCGGTAACAGTGATGTTGGAAAAAGGTATAACACGGTTGAAATGTACAGCCCGTACACATGGATCCCGGATATTGACAAGTTCGAGTTGCGCAGACTGTAAGCCTCGTTTTGCGCATTTGCAGCGCGGATGCCGCGCCGTCACCATGCCTGTTGTGGTGTTGGCAGACGGCACGGCGTCCCGTTGATAAGCGCCTTTCTGGCCGGCGACAATCGAAGTCAACGCGACAAGAGGCGGCTGTGCAGACGTAAAAAAAATCAATATGAATGTCCGCAAGTTACCAAATTGTTTTTAAAAGCGCTTCACTTGTCCCCTCCTTTTCCAAAGACAATGCAAACGAGAGGCAAGAGAGCTTGCTCTCATTTGCATTGTCTTTGGAAAAGGAGGGGACAAGCGGAATGCCTTCAAGCGAGTTTGGCAACTTGCGGACATTTAAAAATCAAAAAATGGTGTCTGTTTCGTTTTTTTGTGGCTAATTTTGCAGGATGAAAACAATATTGAGTTGTACTATGCGCAAGACGCTTTTGCTGCTTGTCGCCGCGGCTGCTGCCTTGCAGTTGCGCGCGCAGACGGCCACCGTCAGTTACCACCCGTTCAGGCACTACACCGAGAGGGTGAGGCAGTTTGCCCGCGATGCGGCCATAGACAGCTGTGACATAGTGATGCTTGGCAACAGCCTCACCGAGAACGGGGGCGACTGGGCGGCACGGCTCGGTGTGCGCAAGGTCGTGAACAGGGGCATATCCGGCGACGATGCCGCAGGCATGGCCCACCGCCTGGTGCAGATACTGCCGGGCCGTCCCAAGGCAATATTCCTCATGGCGGGCATCAACGACATTAGCCACGGCCTCACGCCGTCGCAAGTGGCTTCCGCGGTGGAGGACGTGGTGGCGCTCATCAGGCGCGGCTCGCCGTCCACGCGTCTGTACGTTCAGAGCCTGCTGCCCATAGACGAGGGCGCGGGCAAGTGGAAACTGCTTGCCGGCAAGTCGGCAGACATTGCCGCGGTGAACGCCCTGCTGGCCGACTACTGTCGCCGCTCGGGCATAGAGTTCATAGACCTCTATCCCAAGTTTGTGCGCCGCGGCACCAGCACCCTGCGCCGGGAGCTTAGCCGTGACGGCCTGCACCTCACCGCGCAGGGCTACAAGCTGTGGGCTTTCGAGCTGCGCCGCTATGTAGACGCGGTGGCTGAGTGACGGTGGCCGGCGGCCTGTCGGAGCTTCCTACGGCCTGTGCCACAGTCTGAAGCCGTCGCGTGGCTGGTCTCGCACGGGGAGTGCGAGACAACAGGCACAGCGCCTTATTGTGCGAGCAAGGCGGCGCACTGCCGGTAATCGAAGTGCAGGAAGTCGCCGATTACGATGTCGCAGAGAGGCTTTATGGCGTCGGCGGGGTTGGTGGTAGAGAGGCCTACCACTTTCATGGCGGCGGCCCTGCCCGATTTCAGCCCGTTGAAGCTGTCCTCGAACACGATGCTCTCACCGGCCTTGACTCCCAGTTTCGATGCGGCTTTTATGTAACAGTCGGGGTCGGGCTTGCTCTTCTCGAAGTCCTCGGCGGTGAGAATCTCGTCAAACATGGCCTTGAACCGTGGGCATCTTGCATATACCACCTCCATTTTCTGGCGGTTGGAGCTTGTCACAACGGCAGTTTTCACGTTGTGTTCGCGCAGTCCCGAAATGAAATCCTCGAATCCCGCGATGTATTCGAAAGGCATATTGGCTTCGAACTCGTTCAGGCGTTCCACAATGAGAGGGCGCACGCCGGCCAGCGCGCCGCCGAAATATTTGTCGAGAATCTGGGTCAGGGTCTGCCCTTTGATGGCGTTTTCGAGGTGTGGAATCTCCGGGTGAAACTCGCGGCACTGCCGCCCCCAAAAATCCGTGTAGCTTGGTTCGGTGTCGAACACCACTCCGTCCAAATCGAATAGCGCTGCCAAGAATTGTCTTTCCATAATCGGTTTTTTGCCGCAAAAGTACTCAATAAAGGCTGAACGCAAGCCGCCGCGGGTGTTAATGTTTACAAACAGGCCGCCGGCAAGGGCCGTGCCGGTGTGGCTTATAATTTACCCATACCGGCTATTGGGGGCAACGTGCTTCTATTCTCTTGTTGGCATTTTTATCTCTTATGGCTTGTAGGCTGTTTTTTTCATGCACAAGCGTTTGGTGGTTTAGGTCTATGCAGTGAAGATGCCTGTTCGTTGAGAAGCCCGACTATGCCGTCAATGTCGCTATGTCTTGTTTGTCCGGGCTGATTTGTTGCCTCTTCTTTTGCTGCCGTATTGTCTTTGTTGCGCGCTGTTCTTTTTTCTTTCTTTTGCTTTGTGTTGTTTCCTTTTCCGCGGTTCCTTTGTGTTCTTGGCCTTTTGCTGCCCGTTTTGGCTCTTCCGCAGATATTTGGCCATGGCGGTTACAGGCAGTCATGTTTCAATGAACACATTGCAAATTTCCCGTTATATGCAAAGCCGGAGGAGGATTCCTTTGTCTGCCAACATATCAAACGATGTGGCGGCAGACAAACAACGAGCAAGAAAGCAAGCGAAGCAAAACGAAAGCAACGACAACAAAAAAGTTGTACAATGTATTGTACCTTTGTTATGAAACGACAAGCAAATGCCGTATGCCTTGGCAAGAAGTGAGAAAAATGATGCGCTGGACATTTGGCGGAACAAAGAAAAAGCATTATCTTTGTGGCAAAAAGAAAAGGCAATGATTACGATTTTGGACATAGGGCAATACAACGTGAAACTGAAGGCGACGATACAGCAAACAGGCCGCCTCGGGTTTACGGCAGACACGGCGGACAGGCTGCGCCTCTCAGAAGAAACATACGTGCAGTTTGCCCGCGATGACGAAGGTGAGCGCACCCTCTATATGGTGCTCCACCGCGAATCCACAGGCAACAGCTTCCGCATGATGAAGTCAGGGAAATACTTCTACCTGCCCACAAAGCAGATGTTCGATGCCTTTGGTGAGGACTACGAGAGATATAATATAATGTTCGACCTTGTGCGCACAGAAAGCCTCGACGCGCAGTTAGGAGGGCAAGTTTACAAGATGTCGAGGCGCATGAAAGAGAGGCCGACATGACGGAATAACACATAAAGAGACGGAAAAGCCCGCGCAATGTGCGAGATTGTGCGGGCGGGCAGGGTCGAGTTGTTCCCACGGCGAGACCCGAAGTCTCAAAGGGCAGGTGGGAGTACAAAACGGACGATTGCGCTGCAAAGTTAATGAAACTTTGCGGAAAGTCCGCCGTTTCACTTCCCGCAATGGGGAATTTGTTTATTTTTTAACTTTTAAATGAATTCATAATGAATGTCATTTTAAACTTGTTTGACGCTTTTATTAGCGAGACAGACATCCCGGAATATGCCCTTAGGCATAGCACAACGCCCACTAAGGGCAAGTATGAATACGGCAAACGCAAGGAAAGGGCATTGGCCATGGTGTGTGCGTACAGCCTGCCATGCGCAATCGCTGCAATACCGAGCATAAAACCATACGCAACCACAGAGCTTCCACAACCCCCGGTGCCATACAACGTATGGCGAAGCAACCACACCAAGGGTGATTGTGTGCATTTCTACGAGCACGACCTTCACTTTGTCCGTCTGCTCCGTGACACCGAGTCAATGCTGGCAGAGCTGAAAGCGGCCCGCTGGGTGATAACACCCGACTTCTCGCAGCACTCCGACATGACTGCTGAGCAGCGTATGCACAACTCGCTGCTGAACAGACTTATGGCAGTGTGGTTGCAAGAACTCGGGGCAAACATTATCGTGAATGTAACGTGGTCAACGCCCGACAGCTTCGCGTATGGTTTCGACGGCATCCCCACTGGCTGCGCAATAGCCATAAACAGCATGGGAGTGAACAAGCATGATGTGTCAAAATATCTTTGGCGGCAAGGCTATGCCGAGGCCATCAGGAGGCTTAACCCCTGCCAGATACTGCGCTACGGGCCGAAGATGGATGGGGAACTTGAGAGCATATCAACGTATTACGGAAACAACCACTTAAACAGAATGCGCAATGGGAGGTAATGGGAGCTTTTTGAAAAGAACCGCTGACAGCGAGAGTGGACGCAGGTACTTTACAGTTGATACGCTCGGCGAGATCCAAATAATACAATATAAAAATGGAAAGCAGCGCAAAATGCCTGAAGAAAGCCACGCTCCAAACAGGATATATGCCACGTTCGAGAAAGACGGCTCGGATGTAAAGGCAATCGCAAGATATGGCTCTGATGGCAAGAAAATATTCGAAATACACACGGGAGATCATTATGGGATTCATCCTCACTATCATTTGTGGGGAGACGGTACTCAACAGAAAGATGGTTTTCCTCTGACTTCAGAAATGAAGATGTTATTGGATAAAGTAAGAAAATATGATAAAGGTAAATAAAAGGATATGAAAAGAGAAGACAATGTGGTAGGCTACGACCTCGCGGGCTACCCTTACAACAAGAAATATCAGCCTGACGAAGATAAATTTGGCGATCGATATGGCGGCTATGCCTCATGGAATAAGTGGATTCTGTTTTATGATTTCGCAGTGCAGGGATATGACTTGTATTTTCGGTACAAGGGTCGGGAGTTTCATTTTGTTACAGGCAAAGATCACGTAGCCCTCTGCGACGACCACTACACAGAGGAATACCAATGCTTCCCGGACGGCAACACTATGATTGAGCAGTTCGAGATTGACGGCAAGAAGCTCATCGACATCATCGATGAGCTGGAGGACGTGGAGCCGGTGTGAGGCCGGGGGCTCACTTCAGATAAGCCACCGCCGCCCGAAAGGCATTTTATGCAGCAAGAAAGCGCATGGAGAGGACCTTCTTCCATGCGATTTCTTTTTGCAATGCCTTACTTGGCTGTCGGCCGTGCGAATGGCCAATGGCGGCGCTCACCGCACAGAATCGGCACATCCGTCCATACCCGTTGCTTGTCAGTGACGGCCTCGCAAGACTTTGATTTTTGACCAGCCGCGCCCCGTCCGCCTCACCTCAGTAAGCGCCTGGCAATCAGCGGAGTTGCGAAACGTGCCGTTTTGGCATCCAAAACGTGCTGTTTTGCGCGCTGAAACGGGTCGTTTTGCAAGGCGAAACGGCACGTTTCAGAGCGCGAAATGGCACACTATGATTTTTGATACGCTTTCCACCACTCGCAGGCAGGCATGAAACATTGTCTGAAGCATGGCTTTTTGTCGACCTGCGGCTTTCGCGTTTGCCGATTATTTAGTATATTTGCACTCGCAAATGCAGCGCCTGCCGCGCGCCAAAGGCACGGCGGCGGGCGTGGCTGAGCACGATGAAGCCCTGCGCCAAGAGCCACAGGGGGTAGCCGCGCGAGGCTGCCGGCGGCGAGGCGCGGGCAGGAAAGAAATTATAAACAACAGCATTGGCTATTATTCGCGTTCAAGAAAAAGCCTGAGAAACTGATTTCTGAAGCAACGGGAAATTAGTGCCGATGTTCACGGAGAGTCCGAGAGGCTTTCCCTGTATATACCATTGAAGTTGATGTTTGCGCCCTAATAGGGTGCAGACTATTCTTGGTATATACCGGGTTTGTTTCTCAGGCTTCCCGTGAACGCGAAAGAAAGGTCTGCACCTTTTTCTGTTTCCCCTTGCCAAGTGATTGATAGCACGGTGCGCAAAGCTATCAATGACTAATGGCAAACAAGAATCTGCATGACGCAAAGGCGGCAAAGAAGGATGAGTTCTACACCCGCATTGAGGACATCAGCAACGAGTTGCGCCACTACCGCGACTTCTTCCGCGGCAAGTCGGTGCTGTGCAACTGCGACGACCCTTACGAAAGCAACTTCTTCAAGTACTTCGCCCTCAACTTCAACTCGTGGGGGCTGCGCCGCCTCACGGCCACCTGCTACGACGGTTCGCCCGTGGCCGGGAGCGAGCTGCGGCTGCCCTTCGACGTTGAAACCGCCCAGGCGAAGAAGCGCACGGCGCACAAGATAGTGATAACCGAGGTGCCCGACATCAACGGCGACGGCGCGGTGGACCTCGCGGACGTGGACCTGCTCATACGCAACCGCGCCAACGTGCTCACCCGCCTCAGCGGCAACGGCGACTTCCGCTCGCCCGAATGCGTGGCGATGCTGCGCGAAGCGGATGTCGTGGTCACCAACCCGCCGTTCTCGCTCTTCCGCGAATACCTCGCACAACTGATTGAATACGACAAGAAGTTCCTGATAATAGGAAACCAAAACGCAATCACCACAAAAGATATTTTCCCGCTAATCATGGACAACAAAATGTGGTTCGGCCCGAGCATCACAAGCGGAGACAGGGCTTTCAGAGTGCCCGATGAATATCCGCTAAACGCCTCCACGTGTGGCATTGACAACGAAGGACACAAGTTCATACGCATAAAAGGAGTGCGATGGTTCACCAATATTGACCACAAGAAACGCCACGAAGAACTTGAACTCTACAAGAAATACAATTCGGAAGAGTACCAAGACTTTGACAACTATGACGCAATAAACGTAAACAAGACCTCAGACATTCCGTATGATTATGATGGAATAATGGGCGTTCCCATCACGTTTATGGACAAATATAATCCAGACCAGTTTGAGATTCTCGGCCTTACGCAGATAGGATGCCACGACCTTGTGCCTGACACGCGCCGCTATGACGACTATGTGGAGGTGAGACGGAGTGACGGTAAAGTGACAGGAGCATCTGGACGAAAAACAAACGAGAACGCCGTGCTCACCGGCGAAGGAAACAAAAAGACTTTCTACAGGAATGCAGAAGGGCGCACTGTCCACTCGGAATATAAGAGAATATTAATCCGCAAGAAGCAAAACAACTGACAAACACAGGCAGAAATGAAAATAGAACTTCAGAGAATAACTATCCGCCAGCTCGTTGACGGTTTCACGGACAACGATGAGGAAGGCGTGACGGGCTATGGCGGACGGCTGAACATCCGCCCAAAATACCAGCGGGAATTTGTATATGACAAGAAACAACAACAGGCAGTGATAGACACTGTGTTCAAACATTTCCCGCTGAACGTAATGTATTGGGTGGAGACAGATGACGGAACGTATGAGCTTCTGGACGGACAGCAACGCACAATGAGCATCTGCTCGTTCTACAAAGGTGACTTAGAAATAGTATTGAACGGGCGGCTGAAACTATTCGGCAACCTTACCGAAGACCAGATAAAGCGTTTCCTCGACTACAAGTTGATGGTTTACATCTGCACGGGCGGCACAGATTCCGAGCGCATAGAGTGGTTTCAGACCATCAACATAGCCGGAGAGGAGCTCACCGACCAGGAGATCTACAACGCGACATACTGCGGCGAGTGGGTCACGGCGCTGAAGCGCAAGTTCAGCAAGACGGGCTGCGTGGCCAAGAAGCTGGGCGGCGACTATGTGAAGGGTTCCCCGCTGCGTCAGGATGTGCTCCACACGGTGCTCAGTTGGATTAGCGACGGCAATGTTGAGAGATATATGGCGGAGCATCAGGACAACACCAATGCCGACCGCGAGTGGCAGTACTTCCAGCGCGTGGTGGCGTGGATAAAGTCTGTTTTCCCAAAAGTGCGCCGCGAAATGAAGGACGTCAACTGGGGCGTATTATATAAGAAGTACAAGGACGGCGACTTCAGCGCAACCGAACTTGAGGCCCGTGTGGCCGCGCTCATGGAGGACGAGGACGTGACCCGCAAGGCCGGCATCTATCCATACGTGCTCTCCGGCGACGAGCGGCAGCTGAGCATACGCGCCTTCACGCCCCGCATGAAGCGCGAGGCATACGAGCGCCAGCACGGCATCTGCCCCGCCTGCGGCCGCCACTTCGCCCTGGCAGACATGGAGGGCGACCACATCACGCCGTGGCACGACGGCGGGCGCACCGTGGCCGACAACTGCCAGATGCTATGCCGCGACTGCAACCGCCGCAAGGGAGGGAAATAAAAGGAATGCGAAAAGGCAGGAGGGAAATGTGGTTTTCTGTCAACAAAGCCCTCTCCCCGACCCTCTCCCAAAGGGCGAGGGAGTGGTTTGTCAGTGAAACAGAGGGGAAAAAGGCTCCAAACTTCCGTTGACTCCTTTTTATACATCACCAAGTGAAACTCTTTCAAACACGTTTGGCAACTTGCGTACATTCATTTAAAAGAAAGCGGGAGCACCGTGGCACACGCCAATGCTCCCGCTTTCTGTCGCTTATCTTCAGAAAAGCACTTGTCTGTCAACTCCGGATAACTTCGGGGCGAAGCCCCAAACTCCGGTTGACTTCCATAAAATCAAAGTCAAGCTATCAGTACTCCAGCACGAGGGTCTGCCTCGGGCGGAGCTTAAAGTCACGGCTAATGTCGTACTTGCGGCCGGAGGTGACATCACGGGCCACGGTGCCTTGCGGCACCACCTCGGCATAGCGGGCGGCGACGAAGGTGTTCTCAGCCTTCTTGCCGTTGATGACCACAAGCACGTTCTTGCCGCCCAGCGAGCGGTTGATCACGTAGACACCCTTCAAGGGGATGAACTGCGTCATCGTGCCCTTGGTCACCACCTCGTTGCCTTGCCGCCAGTGGAGCAGCTTGCTGAGCCAGTTGAACATGGCGTTCTCGGCCTGCGTGCGCCCCTCGGCGGTGAAGGCACTGCGCTTGTCGCCGGGGAATCCGCCGGGAAAGTCCTTGCGCACGTTGCCGTCGGTCACCTCCTTAGTGCCGTTCATGAGTATCTCCGTGCCGTAGTATATCTGCGGGATGCGCTTCACGGTGAGCAGGAGGGCCAATGCCTGCTTCAGCGCGAGGGTGTCGCGGCCGTTGCCCAGGAAGCGGTCTGTGTCGTGATTGTCTATAAAAGCCATCACGCTCTCGGGGTTGGGATACAGGTAGTCATAGACAAAGTTGTTGTAGATGCGGTTCAGTCCCTGCCACCAGTCGTCGGTCTCCTCGTTCTTTGCCTGGTTTATCTTGTCGTAGAAGCTGAAGTCCATGACCGTCTTCAGGTTGCTGTTCTGGGCGGCCACCTTCGAGTCTTTCTGCCAGGCGGCGGTATAGGCAGGCTCCGTCACCCACGTCTCGCCCACGGTGTTGAAGTTGGGATACTCCGCGTTGAGCTCTTTCATCCACCGCGCCATGCCGTCGGCAAAGGCGTATGGGTAGGTGTCCATGCGTATGCCGTCTATGCCGACGGTCTCAATCCACCAGATGCTGTTCTGTATCAGGTAGGTCATCACGTGCGGATTGTGCTGGTTGAGGTCGGGCATCGTCGGCACGAACCACCCCTCTACGGTCTCGCGGGTGTCCACCTGCGATGCGTAAGGGTCGACAACGGGCGTGAGCTTGTAGCTCGTCTGCAGGTAGTCTTCGTTGGGTTGCGACGTTCCGCCCGACTTCTTGAGCCACTGGGGCTGGTTGAGCCAGTCGTGGCTGGGCATATCCTTTATCCACGGATGGTCGAAACCACAGTGGTTGAATATCATGTCCATGACCACTTTCAGCCCCTTTTGGTGAGCCTCGTCGGTGAGGCGGCGGTACTCTTCGTTCGTGCCGAAGCGCGGGTCCACCTTATAATAATCGGTGGTGGCATAGCCGTGGTATGTGCTGTTGCCGTTGTTGTCGGGACTGTTGTTCTCGAGCACGGGCGTGAACCACAGCGCCGTGACGCCCAGCTGCTTGAAGTAGTCGAGGTGCTGGCGTATGCCTTCAAGGTCGCCTCCGTGGCGCAGGCTGGGCTGCGTGCGGTCGTTCTTGTAGGGCATGAGCCCCTTTATCTGGTCGTTGTCCGTGCTGCCGGAGGCAAAGCGGTCGGGCATGAGCATATAGAGCACATCTGCATTGGTGAAGCCCATGCGCTCATCGCCGCTCATGTCGCGCCGCTTCAGTTGGTACTTTACCTTCTTGCCCGAGAAGTTGAGCGTCATCTCGCCGGGCTGCGCACCACTCAGGTTGAGGTAAACGAGCAGGTAATTGGGCGAGTCGAGCCTAACGATGCTGTCTATCTTCACCCCGGGATAGTCGGTCTCTACGTCGGCTTCCCTTACGCCCTGCCCGTAAACCATGAGCTGGAGCGACGGATTCTTCATGCCCACATACCAGTCTGTGGGGTCTATGCGGTCTATCTTTATTGCTGCGTTCATAGTCATTGCGATTGTTAGCAATACTATTGACAATAACTTTCGTTTCATGTTTTTATTGCTTTTGTTGGTTGTTGATTGGAGAGAGAGTCTGTCCACCCCGGTTCAACAAGGAGTGCAAGCCCCCGAGCCTCCCCCGGGGAAGGTCCGGGCTGCGCTGTCTGCGAGGCTATTGTCCTCTGACTCCTCAGCGGAACGGAGTGAAGCGATAACTTCTTCTGACTTCCTTTAACTCCTAAGAATTACGGCTCTCAGTCGTGAATGATCAGTGCCGACTGCGCGCCGACGGTGGCTTCGCTGCCCGTTATGGTGCCCATGCCCTGCTCGTTTATCTTGCCGTCGTGGCATACTATGGTGTAGTTGCCCTCCGGTATGGCCACCTTGCGCTGCTCCTTGGCTGCGTTGAGAATGACGATGATGTTGCGCCAGTCGTCGCGCCCGGCATAGTCCTTCAGGCGGAAGGCCACCAGTCCGGGCTGCGTGGGCAGGAACTCAAGGTGACGGCGCACGAGATCGGCCGACCCGAGGCGGAAGGCCGGGTGGTTGCGGCGCAATGCGATGAGGTTCTTATAGTAGTCCATCACCTGCGGATAGCGGCGAAGGTTGTTCCAGTCGAGGCGGTTCACGCTGTCGGGAGAGTTGTAGCTGTTGTGGACTCCCTTCTTGTCGCGCAGCATTTCCTCTCCGCTCAGCATGAACGGGACGCCCTGCGAAGTGAACACCGCCGTCTGAGCCAGCAGGTCGAGGCGTATCAGCTCGTCGGCAGTGATGCCGGGAACACTTGCCCGCAGGCGGTCGACAAGGCACATATCGTCGTGGCAGCTCACATAGCTTACCATCTGTGTGGGCTGCGATGCCCATGCCTCTGTGGAGTAATTGACCTTAGACACGTCAACCTGCGGGTGCTCTATGGCACCGGCTATGCCGAACTTTATGCTCTCCTCCTCGCCCGGCAGGCCCGCGAGGAAAGCCCCCTTGGTGTCGTCGCTGAACGGACCGCGCAGCGCATCGCGCAGTTCGTCGCTGAAAGCAGCTATGCCCGGCATGGCCTTCATGTTGGCCTTGAGCCCCAGCTCGTCCTTAGGCCAGGCACAGGTGCCTGCGCTCCATCCCTCGCCATATATGAAGATGGTGGGGTCAACCTCGTCGACGGCCTTGCGGATGGCGTTCATCGTCTCTATGTCGTGGCAGCCCATGAGGTCGAAACGGAAGCCGTCTATGTGGTATTCATCAATCCAATAGAGCACCGACTCTACCATGAAGCGGCGCATCATGTTGCGTTCCGATGCCGTTTCGTTGCCGCAGCCCGAGCCGTCGGAATACTTTCCGTCGGCCGTCTTGCGGTAGAAGTAGTCGGGATATGTGCGCTGGAAGTTGCTGCCATCGATGTTGAACGTGTGGTTATATACCACATCGAGGATGACGCGGATGCCGGCCTTGTGCAACGCCTGCACCATCTGCTTGAACTCGCGGATGCGCACCTCGGGCCGGTAAGGGTCGGTGGAGTACGAGCCGTCGGGCACGTTGTAGTTCACCGGGTCGTATCCCCAGTTGTACTGCGGCTCCGAGAGGCGCGTCTCATCAACTGAAGCATAGTCGAACGACGGCAGTATGTGCACGGCGTTCACGCCAAGCTCACGCAAGTGGGCGATGGCCTTGGGGTCTGTAAGGGCAAGGAACTTGCCGCCGTTGCCGATGCCCGATGAGGCATCAATGGAGTAATCGCGGTGGTGCATCTCGTAAATGACGAGGTCGGCGGGCGACTTCACCACCGGGCGGACGTCGTCGCTCCACCCCTCGGGGTCGGTCTTGTCCATGTCTATGATGGCCGCCCTCTGCCCGTTCACGCCAACGGCCTTGGCAAACACACCCGCACACTCGCCCCGTCCGGTGTCGAAAGTGTAAAAACGGCCCATGAGGTCGCCCTCCACGGTGGCCGTCCACGTGGCCGTGTCGGTGCGCTCCATCTTCACCGTGCGCACGGGGCGGCCTTTCTGCCCGTCCTTATATATCCGCACCTTCACGCTCTTGGCATCGCCGGGGGCGAACAGCCGGAACGTGGTCTTCGCCGGAGTGTAATCGGCCTCGTTGAAAGTCTGGCCGCAGGCTGCCGACGGCAACAACGCCGCCAGCAGCCCCGTAAGTATCATTCTGCTTTTGTCCATAACAGCAAACGGTTGGTTCATTTTGCCATCAGCGACATGGCGAAACCGCCGCCGCGGGCTTCCTTTATCTTGAGCACATCGCCGTGCTTCACGGTCTTGTGCGTTATTGTGTAAGCTTTCGGATTCTTCTCATAGTCGGCATCCTTAGCGTCTTGGTATATTGCGCAGTCATACTTGCGGCCCTTGTCAAGGAAATCGAGCTTGACAACGGCCGTGTGACCGTCTGCCCCACACTTTCCGCCTACGAACCAGTTGTCTGTTCCCTTGGCCTTGCGAGCCACGGTGATATACTCGGCGGGCTCGGCCTCAAGGTACTTGGAGTCGTCCCAGTCAACGGCGACATCGCGGATGAACAGGAAAGCGTCATCATACTTCTCGTAATGCTCGGGGAGATCGGCCGCCATCTGCAGCGGACTGTACATGACGAGGTAGAGGGAGAGCTGTCCGCAGAGCGTGGTGTGGACGAACGAGGGGTTGTCGCTCCACGTGGAGAGCTGCGTCTCGAATATTCCCGGGGTGTAATCCATCGGGCCGCCCTGCAGGCGCGTGAACGGAAGAATCACCGTATGGTAAGGCGCGCTGCCGCCGAAAGCCTCGTACTCCGTGCCGCGTGCGCTCTCGTTGCCTATCAGGTTGGGCCACGTGCGGCACAGACCCGTGGGGCGAGTGGCCTCGTGCGCGTTCACCATTATCTTGTGCTTGGCGGCCTCGGTCACGGCGCGCAGGTAGTGATTGTTCATCAGCTGGCTGTAGTGATGTTCGCCGCGGGGGATAATGTCGCCCACATAGCCGCTCTTCACCGAGTTATATCCATACTTGTTCATAAGCGAATAGGCCTGCTCCATCCACCTCTCGTAGTTCCAGACAGACGAAGAGGTCTCGTGGTGCATCATCAACTTCACGCCCTTGGAGTGCGCGTAGTCGTTGAGCATCTTTATATCGAAGTCGGGATAGGGCGTGATGAAGTCAAAGACATCGAGCTTGGAGTGGCCGAACCAATCCTCCCAGCCTTCGTTCCAGCCCTCTACGAGCACCTGGTCGAGCCCGTTCTTGGCCGCGAAGTCTATGTATCGCTTCACCTTCTCGTTGTTTGCCGAGTGCGTGCCGTTGGGCTTGCACTTGGTGTAATCGGTCTGGCCGAGGTGGACTGAGGGCAGGTCGTTGGTGTAGCTCCACGTGCCTTTGCCAACAATCATCTCCCACCATACGCCGCAATACTTCACCGGCTTTATCCAAGACGTGTCTTCTATCTTGCACGGCTCGTTGAGATTGAGAATCAGGTTGGAGGCGAGTATGTCGCGGGCATCGTCGCTCACCATCACCGTGCGCCACGGAGTGTTGAACGGTGTCTGTATATATCCCTTCATCCCCTGCCCGTCGGGCGTGAGCCACGAGGTGAAGACCATGTTCTTGTCGTCGAGGTTCAGGTGCATGGTGGCGTAGTTCACGCACGCGGCCTCGTGGATGTTGATGTACAGTCCGTCGTCGGTCTTGAGTTGGAGCGACGTCTGCACGCCCGTGTCGGAGAACGGAGTCTGCGACGAGTTGGGCGTGATGGCCTCCTTCATTTTTCCTCTTATCTCAGACATTCGCGAGATGACGGTCTCGTATTCCTGCGTGTCGTAGTCGCCGGGAATCCAGTACGCCGTGTGGTCGCCCGTCATTGCGAACTCCGTGCGCTCCTCTTTTATTATGAAGTAGTTCAGCTCCTGCTGCTGCGGGAACTCGTAGCGCAGGCCCATGCCGTCGTCGTAGACACGGAAGCGGATGGTCATGTCGCGATTTGTCGAGGCCTGCGACAGCGTGACGGCCAGCTCGTTGTAGTGGTTGCGGATGGTTGCCGTCTCGCCCCACACGGGCTTCCACGTCTCGTCAAACGTCGAAGTGTCGGTCGATTTCACCGTGAAGCCGTCCATGAGGTCGGTCTCCTCCATGCCCTTGCTGGCGTGCTTGCTCTTGGCCAGCTCCAGTCCGAGGTGGCTGGGCTTCACCACGGGCTTGCCCTTGTACGTCATCTCGTAAGTGGGACGACCTCCGTCGAGCGAGAATTTCACCTCCACCGTGCCGTTGGGTGAGGTCACTGCCTGGGCTGCCACCATAAGTGGCGCAGCCATTAATGACAATAGGATGTTGCGTTTCATATTTTGTTTTCAGTTATTGGTTATATTCTTGATATGTTATTTTCTGCCGCTGCCGGCTATCATCGCACTCACCTTGGCGTTGAAGTCGTCGGCCGCCATCAGCTCTTCGAGCGTGAGGTGCATTCTGTAGCGCCAGTAGTGGCGCGGGTTTGCGGGTACGTTTATGCGCTCGGCGTTGGCGTCCGTGAGGCGTATGTCCTCGTCTATGGACAGCCAGTCTTGCAGCGACAGCAGGCAGAGCAAGGACGGACTGGCGAGGTTTCGGCACACGATGTCCTCGGCCAGCCACCCCGGCAGCGGATGGGGAGCAGGGCCTCCATGGCCGAGGGCGTTGTTGTAGAAGTCCTGGGTGCGCGCCCAGTCCTCGTCCCACCACTGTCTCAGGGTGGGCATATCGTGGGTGGATATGGTGCAGACAGACAGATATGGATTGCGCTCCAGCACACCGAAGCGCAGGCTGTCGTCCTTGGGCATGGACTGGATTTCGAGGCTCAGTATCCTGAGTTCGCTCATAACCCAAGGCACGCACTCGGGCACCATGCCCAGGTCCTCTGCGCACGCCAGCATACGGGTGGCCTCGGTGAGGCGCGGCAACTTCTTCATGGCCTCGCCATACCAGAAGCGGCTGTTGCGGCGATAGTAGTAATCGTTGTACAGGCGGTTGAAAGCCTGCTTGTCGCAGTCCCACAGTGACTCATAGATGAAGTCGAGCTGAACGCCTATGCGGGGATGGAACAGGTTGCGGTCCTTGCGGTCGCGCACAAAGAGCACGTCGCTTATCAAGGCATAAAGGCCGTCGCGCAGCCACACGTCGCCATCGGACGTCTTGCCGCGGAAGGCAGCCTCAACCTTGCGCTGGGTGTCATACTGCGGCAGCAGGCGGTAGCGGTCGCCGTGGCGTTCAAGGTAGCCGGCCTTCACCTCCTCGGCCCGCTCGCGGAAGATGCGGTCGAGAACCCAATCGGTGATGAACGGCGTCGTGAACAGTTCCTCCTGGAAATGCAGGCCGTAGCTTTCTATCTCGCTGCGCGACATGGCCAGCGACGGCGAGAACTGGCCCAGCAGACCGTGGACGGCATCGATGGGAATCTCCCAGATGCGGAAGAAGCCCAGCACATGGTCTATGCGGAAAGCGTCGAAGTATTCGGCCATGTTGCGGAACCTGCGCACCCACCACGAGCAGCCGTCGGCCAACATCTCGTCCCAGTTGTACGTGGGGAAGCCCCAGTTCTGGCCGTTGGCCGAGAAAGCGTCGGGCGGCGCGCCTGCCTGTCCGTTCAGGTTGAAGTACCTTGGCTCCACCCATGCCTCCACGCCGTCGCGGCTGATGCCTATGGGTATGTCGCCCTTTAATATAATGTGGCGCGAACGCGCATAGTCGTGCGCAGCGCGCATCTGGGTGTAGAGGTTGTACTGCACGAAATACCAGAAGACCACCTCCTTGTAGCTGTCTGATGCCGGGTCGGCCATGGCCTGCCGCTCGCTGTCGTCTAAGTGGCGGTGGGCAGGCCACTCGCCGAATGTGGCCGTGCCGTACAGGTCGCGGTAATGGCAGAAGGCGGCGTATGGCACAAGCCACTGCTTGTTGGCCTCGAAGAACCTTGTGAACGCCTCGCTGCCTGTCATGCTGTTTCCCTGTTCTGCGTAGAGTTCGTGCAGATAGTCCAGCTTGGCGTTGTTCACGCGCTCATAGTCTATCTGCGGCAGGGCGTTCAGCTCGCGGCGCAGCCGCTCGTAGTGGTCGCGGCGCGCCGTGTCCTTCAGCGGCGGCAGCTGGCGCAGGTCGGTGTACTGCGGGTGCAGGGCGTAGATGCTTATGCTGTTGTACGGATAAGAGTCGGTCCAGGTGTGGGTGATGCCGGTGTCGTTGATGGGCAGCAGCTGTATGGCCCGCTGTCCTGTCTGTGCGGCCCAGTCTATCATGAGGCGCAGGTCGCCGAAGTCGCCCACGCCGAAACTGCCCTCAGACCTGAGCGAGAACACGGGTATCACCGTTCCGGCTATGCGCCACTCCTTTGCGGCCATGCGTGCCTGGGGCACCTCCAATGCAACTGTTGTGCCCTTGGCGATGGCCGCATGGGGCAGGCTGCGGTTGCCGCCCCCCTCCCACGTGAACGCCTGACGACCGTTGTCGGTGGCGGCGGCAACAAACTTATATTCAACGTCGTGCAGGAACAGGCGGTCGGCATCAATCACCGCCACCCACTCGTTGGGACTGTGCTCCGTCATGGGCAGTCCGCTCGCGGCGTCCCACGCGCCAAGCGACGGGTCGTTGCCCACCAGCAGCAGGCGCTGCTTGCCGTCCAGCTGCGGCGCCTTGACCCTCAGCACGATGCCGCGGGCCGGGTGGTGCTTGCCCACGGCCACGGCTTCGCGGGCCGCCACGCAGTCGGTTATGGCCGAGCTGTATAGGTGGGCATCGGCAGGCAGGTCTCTCCAGTTGTCGTATATTGTGTGATTGTTTTCGGGGGTCAGTTCGAGCCTGTGTGGCGCCACGAGCCATTCGTGGCGCAGCTCGTGCCCGTCATGTTCCACGCTGTAATAGTAGTCAATCGTGGCGGGCAGGCTTCCGGCGTTGCCGATGGCGCACGTCCATAGCTTGCCGTCGGCGGTGGCCATCTTGTACTTTCGGGTGCTGCCGGCGGGCGTTCCGTCAATGATGTTGAGTGCCAGCTCTTCGCCGAAGTTAGTGTTGTAGTTTATGTTAAAACATAGTTCCATAGACTTGTTGGTTTTTAGTTTCGGGTGTAAAGGTACTAAATTAGCTGATAGGCAGTTGTGCGCGGCTTGCCGAAAATGTTTATTGCCTGCGCAATCGGTTGCGCAAGGATGGGAATTCTGGAGTTGTATGGAGTTGGGAGAGGGCGTGTCCAAATGGAGTTGAGAGTGGTTGGCCGAAGTTGGGCGACACGACGGAAGTCGGGGATTGGCCGAGAATAGTTTGGAAATGAGAGGCAAAGTATTTTTCGCTGCGCTCTGGCAACACGTGTCCGGTAACTTCCGGCGAACCGACAGGTCGTCCAACTTCGGTTAACTCCTTTCAACCACATTTTGACACAGCCACGTATTGCGTTGCCATATGGCTCGTTTCGGGGCGCGAAACAGCAGGTATTGCGGACTGTCTTTGGGCGGAAAGCACTGTTTTGGGTCGCTTTTGGGCGGTTGCTTTGGTGATATTTGTCGGCAATCGTTCCTCTACACAAACCTACGGAATGCCCGCCCTGCCCCAACATTGAAACAAAGAGAAAGCCCGGCCGGAGGCACAAAGGCATCCGACCGGGCTTTCTCAAAAATATGGAATACTAATTCATTGCCTTCATTACTTTCTCGAAGTAACGCTGAGTGCGCTTCACGCTGTACTTCAACCCGCCATTCCACGAACGTATAGCCTTCTCGACGTTGTTCGCCGGATTATGGTAAGACTGAATCAAAAGAAACATCTCTTTCGACTTTGAAACGCTGAACCTGTCGCGAAGCGTGAACCGCTTGCCGCTCTTACGCCGCTTCAGGATCTGGTTGCACTCTCTGACCAAAATGGGAGTGATCTGCATTGCCCCGCACGAGCTGCCACTCCTTGCATTTGGGTTTCCATTGCTTTCTACTTGGATTATCGCGTCCATCACCGGCTCCCAGTCAAAGCCCGCACCCTTAGCGTTATCCCTTGGAAAGACTGCGGAAGGAACACAGAGCAACAGAGCGATAAAAACAATCCTTACTGTTCTCTTCATCATTATCTATTTTACGGGACACCGGCCATTCTCGCATGACCCGCAGGCGGCAAGACCTAAGCCCGAACGCCGCCAAGTCCCTGTTGGATTACTTTCAAAACGCCATCCCTTCACGGGATGCCTGCCTTATGTATATTTCGATTTTCGGGTGCAAAGTTACGAAATTCATCCCTAACCACCAAACATTTGAGCTATTTTAAGACATCAACAAGGCACAAGCCCTCTGATTATCAACATATTAACACTGCAAGGGGATATTCCTGCCACCTCTGCCGCCACAAAAGAGAATATGAAAAAACGATGAACAGAACTACCGCCAAACAGAAAACGCCCACACGCCAGCCGCCAGGTTCACTGCCGAATGGCAAAAGCCAGCACGCTTTTGGCACAGGTTAGCAAGAAGGGCTGGCGAGCCGCGACACACGGTCCGGCACGGGTCGGGTCTCGCACAACATACACTCCTTTGGTGATGAGAACAGACTCTTGGGAAGCCGAACACAGACAAAGAATGAGCATCCGGCGGTCTAATGACCGCGATTTGGGCTTAAACGGGTTCAATATGTGTTTGTCGTCCGACAAAGCCACCAAGCGCGCACTTTGACTCCCGCCACCAGCCCCGCTCCCCAACCCTATCCGGCACCGTATGCCCCGCCGGTGGCCGGCTCACTTCCACCTTTCCGCGCTGAAATTCCAGGCCACTCCGACATACAGCACGCAGGTGCTCATCTTCTGCTCCAAGCGTTGGCGCAGTTGGGGAGTGTCGATGGTATAGACCTTGCGCAATGTGTTGAAAACATCAGAAAGGGTGGCCGTGAACGAAAGTCCACGGCGGGGCAGCTCATATTTCACCCCGATGTCTGTGCTGAACGAGCCTTCGCGCCTGCCTTGCGGCATCAGGGCCGGCGAGAGATAGCGCGAGTTGAGTTGCAACAGCGTGTTACTGCATGGGGTGAAGTTGGCGTTGAGCGAGGCCCTCCACGCAAGGGCATCCTTGCCGGCGGCGTAGCCAAGGCGCGTGGCGTCTATCCGGTCATAGAACAGGTGCCGCTCAGGTTGACGGTTGCCCACTTGCCTATCTCGGCATCAGCTATGACCTCAGCGCCTGCCGACGACCCGATGTTCAGGTTTTCTTTCGTGGTGAGCAGGACGTTGCCCGGCAGATAGCGCGTCAGCTCGGGGCGCAGGCCGAGCAGCAGCCCCACGCGCCTCGCTTATATTCCAGCGTGGCATAGAGTGCGTGGTTGGCGGCAAGGTTGGTGAAGTCGTTGGTCCGGGTCATGTCCGGCACGAAGGCATCGCCTTCCAGACTCTGCACATGATAGTTCAAGTCGGTTCGCAGGGCATCAAGCTCATAGCCCACGCACAGCTTCAGGTGCGCGCCAAGGGTGCGGCGCCAGGCCATGCGGAACAGGTGGCGGTAGTACGCCTGCCATATCTGGGTGTTGTCTTTAGTGTCGCCTCCGGTGGAATAGGTTGCGTAGCGGTTGTCTTCCAGGCCCTCCAGCGACGAATAGCTGTAGTCGGCCGTCAGCTCGTTGCCCTTGCCGAAGGTGTGCGTATATGAGCCTCCTGCCTCCCACCCGTTCACGTTCTCGTTGTCATGGCAGTAGCGTGCGCTCCTGCCGGTGACTCCATGGTTGGCATCCATGTCGGTGGCAACGATGCTTTCGGTGCGGATGAAGTGGCGGCGGGTGTAGCTGCCGCTCAGCCTCAGGCGGTCGCGCCCGGTTGCCTTCCAGTCAGCCCCCGCCCTGGCCGTGTGCGAAAGCGGGTGGGCCGTTCCAGTGGTCAGCTGCGAGGTGTACGCCTGCAGGCTGTCGCTGCGCGAGCGGTCGTCGGTGATGCGCGGCTCATACAGGTCGCGGCGTATGCAGTAGGCCGCCGTAAGGTTGACGCGGCCAGTGCCGTATGCCACCGAGGCCGTGGCGTTGGCCCTGCCCAGCGTCCCGGCATTGGCGGCCACGCTTCCGCTCCAGCCCCTCCGCCGGTCGGACTTCATCACGAGATTGATGATGCCGCTCACCCCGTCGGGCTTGTATTGCGCCGACGGATTGGTGATTACCTCTATCCGCTCCACCTCGCCCGCCGGAATCTGGCGCAGCGCGTCGGCACGGGTGCGCGCGCTCATCAGCACAGACGGCTTGCCGTCTATCAGTATGCTCACGCCCTCGCTGCCACGCAGGCTCACGTTGCCCTCCACGTCAACCTGCACCGAGGGGATGTTGCGCATCAGGTCGCTGACCGACCCGGCCGCGCTCATCAGGTCCGTGCCGACATTGAACACGCGCTTGCCGAGGTGCTGCACGTAGGTGGAACGCCTGCCCCTCACCACCACCTCGCCCAACCTCCCGGACGACCGGCACAGATACAGCGCGCCCAAATCCGTGCTCCCGCGACCGCCCACCGCAAACACGGGCGAGCGGCGCAGTCCGTACCCGACGAAGCTGCACTCCACGTAATACCTACCCGGAACCACAGAGGCAAAGGCAAAACGCCCCAGCGCGTCGGTGACAGCACCGGCCACGAAAACGCTGTCGGCCGCACGAAAGAGAGCCACGTCGGCAAGCTCCACAGGCTGCCCTGACGCTTCGTCGGCAACAACACCCGCCAGCCGTCCTCCCCTTGTGCCCGCGCCATACAGGGCACGACACAACATACAGCACACAACAACAACCAAAACATTCTTTGCCATAAACCCAGTGTTAAAGTGACGGCAAAGGTATGAAGCAAGTCTGTGGAAAGTTTGAAGATGAAAGGGGGCATATATGAAATGAGGTTGACGAAGACTTGGAAAGCTATTTCAATTTCATCAACTGTCAATTTGAGTTGGATTTTCGAGCCGAAATGTCAGCTTGCAGAGAGGCATATCTGGCTATGTGACAAAACAAACGGGCCGACACAAGCGGAAAGGCACTCAAAGCGGTTGCTGATAAAAGACAGCTTTGACAAAATCAAGACATCTTCTTAGGCGTTGACCCGAAGCCGCAGGAAACAAACAGACACATATTTTTCATTCTCCGCAACGCAGGTGACTGAAGGCGACGGCCATTACGGCTTTGCGCCGCACACGCGGAGGCACCGCCCATTATGCGGATATACAGATTTTATTTATTAATGTCAGCAAACAGCCCATACGCCCTATGCCCGCCTAAAGACACGGCCCGCCATTAACTTTTTTATGTCAAAGACATTCACGAATTCCATCTTTGCTAATCATCTGACATTCAACAAGTTGCAAAACGTGCCGTTTTGCTGTCTGAAATGGGCCGTTTCAGCGTCCAAAACGGGCCATATCGCAATGCAAAACGGTACGTTTTGCATTGCGATATGCCGCATACGGGAAATCAAGAAAATAGCGGCAACTTACAGACATTCATAAAAATAAAAAATGAATGTCCGCAAGTTGCCAAACGTGTTTGAAAGAGTTTCACTTGTCCCCTCCTTTAGAAAAGGAGGGGACAATGCGCTTCTATTTGGCAATATGCAGACATTCATAAAAAATAAAATAAGGCTTTGACATTGTGACTCCGATAATTTTGTTATATTTGCAGCGCATTAGGTTTAATCCGGTGCAACTTTTTTGATGGCTCAATCGCTCTCGAATCACCACCTCGACACAGATAGAGCTAAAGAATGTAACATTGGGATTCGTGCCACACACGGCGCGGACTATCCCATAGTTACATTCGGCTTGTGGTGAGCCCGAGAGCGTATGGCGATAGTCTGCGCTTTTCTTTTGCGATGGCGCATGGCAATTGCCTTACAATGGCAATATTGCAACAAAATACATTAAAACCAAGAATCATGAAGAAGATTGGAATCAAGTTATGCCTCGTGTTCTTGTCTGTGCTCTTTGCCCTGCCCGGCTCAGCACAAGCCACCATCAATGCCGTGAACCAAAAGCCGGGAAAGCTACACAAGGTCCTAAAGAACAGGGACAAGAACTTTATTTATTCCCTAAAGGTGGAAGGAGTGGTTAATCCCGAAGACTTGTCTTACATAACCTCCCTCCCCAATCTCAGGAGCCTGGACCTCAGCGGTGCAACAAAACAAGAAAAAACCAACAAGAAGCCAAGCGTTCTCAGTGGAATAGCAGGTAAATTTATCGGTACAAATCTTAATTATACCAAACAGAAATCGTCAAACGGATTCAAAACAGTTGCATTTAAATCATCTACGGATCATTATTTTACAAAAAGTACGTCTCCTGGTGCATTTATGGAATATATACATAATAGTAGAATGAATAGGAAGCAATTAGATACCTTAACCATATTAAGGGAGTCTGATTTGCGAAATCCGATAGTGGCATATTTTGATCCGTACTTTATTAAAATAAAGTCGTCCAATAAATTAATTCTAAACAAATGCCCAAAGCAAGTCCAAAATCTTGACGGCGTGACGGACATCCTAAACGGAGCTTTTGCAAATACATCAACGATAAGCAGCATCACAATACCTGCCACGGTATCTTACATCCCCAACTATTGCTTTTACGGTTGCAAGTCTTTAGAGACTGTAAATATCCAAGGCAACGTGGAATTTATCGGCAAATATGCATTTGCCGGAACGAGCATCAAGAGCATCACGCTGCCGGCATCTGTAAAGACCATCTGGCTCAGTTCCTTTGACGGAGGAGACATAAAGTTGCTGGCACCAACTCCTCCCGAAATAAAAACCAGCGAAGGAGACACCTATCAAAATCAATGTGAGAAACTAAGGAAATGGACAGTGGAAGTTCCACAAGGTGCTTATTACAGCTACAACGGCAACGATATGTGGAACAAGACCACACTAAAAGAAAGCGGGGCAAAAGGAAGTACATCATAACAATGGAGAAGCCGGGAACCATCATGTCCAAGATACCAATGCCGGCATGGAGTTCAGTTGACACACTCGTAATCAAAGGCTTCTTGTACGACACAGACATGAACATCATGAAGAAAATGGCCTCATTGAAATATGCCGACCTAAGCGATGCTTATATAAGCGAGTCGCCCGAGACCACGGCCGAGAACAAACGGCACAGGGAAGCACTGAACGCCGCAGCGAAACTTATCGGCGCGGCCGGCGAGATGGCATACAAAGACGGCAAGATGTCCACACCATCATATCTCATGGCAAAAAGCATCGCGGAAATGGAATCATCCGAAATAAAGGAAGCCGACGAGAACTGCATCATCCCTGCCGAATGCTTTGAAGGCCTGAAACAGCTCGAGACAGTGAAGATGCCGCGGCGTGCCGTCTCGATAGGCAGCAGAGCCTTCGCCGGATGCACAAACCTTAGGAACGTGGAGTTTCCGCCGTATGTGAAGACCATAGGCAGCGAGGCTTTTTGCGACTGCGAGAAACTGACAATAAACAGCCTCCCCAAAACAATAACCAAGATAGGAGACGGGGCCTTCAAGAATTGCCGGTCAATATACTGACTTGACCTGAGTGACTGCACCTTTGGCAAAGAGTTCAGACTGTCTGCCTTTAACGGTGCTGGCCTGCAGACGCTGAAACTGCCACAGGGAATAGAGACCGTAATGGACTTTGTGGGGAACGGATATTCCGCCAACTCCCAGATTGACAACGGCCTCACCATCTATTTCCCCACCACAATAAAAAGGATACGAACCACCTTCTGGAAGTGCAACCTGCACTTTCCGTCAGAGACTCCTCCAAGCACAATGGCATCCCACACATCATATCGTGGAAGCAACAACACAATCTACGTTCCAAAGAACTGCACCACGGCTTATTATAATGCCTTTGGTGACGAAAACAGATATATTGAGGAATGAATCGAGATGATGTCTGAATAGGCTGGAGAAAAGCCACCAGAATGCCATTCGCTGTAGCATGACTGCTGTATGCAAGGCATTTGCATCATACACAACCCGCAAATCCACATCAGACAACTCCATGCACACACAGCCGCTAAAATACCTTACCCGCCGTTCGAGCCATGCAAACAAGGCCCGAGCGGCGGGTGAAATGAATATAAATTTGGCCAAAGGAATCCGGCCAAAACAGTTTCTTAGCAAAAACATTAGGCTGTTTGCAACTTTTTTATTACCTTTGCAGTCGGTTTCGGCCCCGTAGCTTAGCTGAATAGAGCGTCAGATTCCGGTTCTGAAGGTCTTGGGTTTGAATCCCAACGGGGTCACACAAGGAAGTATTCGTACTTCCTTTTTTGTTTCCAAAGAAAATAAACTGAATAAAATATGTGACAAATTGAAGCTATACAGCAGTGCAGCCACACCCGCGACAACATCGCCACAGCAAATGGCAGTATGGAGTTGCCGGAGCTTGCCAAGCCGGTAGTGCGTTATGGCCAGCATCTATTTTATACGCCGACCCTCATCGTGGAGGGGCTACAACACATACCTGACGCCTGCCCATGCAGAGACCCCGCCACGCCACCAGCCAGTCCTCGCGTCCAGCTCGATGCCTGCGCGCGATGCGCTATCCTTCCTGAGACCTCCGCGACCCCCAAAGCCTCCTGCCGAATACAAAAGTGCCACGCGATGGGGGATGGGCTCCCGCAGAGGGCCCCATTGCCTGCGTGG
>CALUHC010000028.1 GCA_944320355.1 uncultured Prevotella sp.
ATACAAAATAAGGATTTGTTACAGGAATATATTATGCTAAGTTTGTACGATAAAGTAGAAAATACTAAACAGACAAACTTGTTTATGCAACAATTACATAGTTTAGAGGCTCATTACTCAAAACAAAGAAAATAATCATCTATATACTTTAAGATTAATGAATGTCCGCAAGTTGCCAACCTCTAAGGGCATTGTCCCCTCCATTTCCAAAGGAGGGGCGGGGGTGGTTTGTGGAACAATGTCACAGCCAATGATCAAACAAATTGTATATCAACTTATTTGACAAACCACCCCTGCCCCTCCTTTGCAAAAAGAGGGGACAAGTGAAGTCTTTAAAAAACAGTTTGGCAGATTGCGGACATTCATTTTTTATTTTATCAAAATTGCATTTTATCCCCGCCGCCATTTCCTTTCGCGCAAAAAAGCACGGCGGCCATAGACGGCCACGACGATAAAGCAAACGAGCGGAACGACAAACGAGGCATTTGTGGCAGGCAGGCCGCCCAGCGTGAAACCGGCGTCTATGAGCGCTGCCTGAAGCGGGGGAAACACCGAACCGCCAAGTATCGACATTATCAACCCGGCCCCGCCTATCTTAACATTGTCGCCGAGGCCGCGCAAGGCTATGCCATAGATGGTGGGGAACATGAGCGACATACAACCGCTCACGGCCACGAGGCAGTAGAGTCCGCGCCGGTCGGTGAACAGGATGACGCCGCACACGGCCACGATGCCCGCCACGGCGAGCACCGACAGCAGGCGACCGGGACTGACAAAACGCAGGAACCATGTGCAGACAAAGCGGCTGCACGTGAACAGCACCAGCGCGGCTATGTTGTACTTCTGCGAGAGTATCTCGGCGGCGTGCTCCTCCATACCCTCTGCCATGAGCACCCGCGTGCCGTATTGTATTATGAACGTCCAGCACATCACCTGCGCCCCAATGTAGAAAAACTGCGCCACCACGCCCTCGCGATAATTGCGCACGCGCGCCAGCTCGGCCAACGAGCGGCGCAGGCTCTTGTCAGTCGGCGTGTCGCCGTCCTTGGGCATCTTCGTGAAACGTATGATGGCGAGCAGCGCCAAGACTACTATGCCTATGAAAAGATAGGGCTGTATGAGCACGGCGAGGTCTTGTTCCTTCAGCAGGTTGAACTCCGCCTCGGGCAGCCGCAGGCGTTCGTCGGTGGGCATGGGGTTCATGCGCGCCTGCACAAAGGCCATGGCGACGTACATTCCGCTCAGTGCGCCGATGGGATTGAACGCCTGCGCCAGGTTGAGACGGCGCGTGGCGGTTTCCTCGCTGCCCATGCAGTAGATGTAGGGGTTGCAGCTCGTCTCGAGAAACGACAGCCCGCAGGTCATTATGAAGTAGGCCAGCAAGAACGGGGCATACTGCCCTATGGCCTGCGCGGGCAGGAAGAGCAGCGCACCGGCGGCGTAGAGCGACAAGCCCACGAGCACCCCTGCCTTGAACGAGTAGCGCCTGATGAACATGGCGGCCGGGAAAGCCATCACGAAGTAGCCCAGGTAGAAAGCCACCTGCACCATTGCGCCCTCGGTGACGCTCATCCGGAATATCTTGGAGAAAGCCTTGACCATGGGGCTTGTCACGTCGTTGGCGAAGCCCCACAGCGCGAAGCAGGCCGTGATGCAGAAGAAAGGGAGCGCGAAGCTGACCCCGTCTCGGGTGAAGATGCCGTCCTTCCGTCCGGCGGCCTTGTTGTCTTTATTGTGCATTTGCAATGGCTTTCTCTATGTCTTTTGCCGTGAACCGCCCTTCCTTGAACAGCATCAGCGTTTTCAGTTCGGTCGGTCCGCTCACCTCGGCAGTGGCGTTTATCGTCTCGGCGAAGCGCGTCTCGGGGTGCAGCCCCTCCGTGCGCACGAACTCAACCTTGCCCCATCCACTGAGCGGAACGAGGGCCAGCGAGTGCCGTCCGTTATATATAATGTACGCGTGTTGCCCACCGGGCAGGTTGAGAGTGGTCCTCTCCATCGGCGTTTCGCGCTGTGGCAGGGCATAGTGGCCCAGCCGCAGCGTGGTGGGCACGGCGCAGGCGGTCACCGAGTCGGTGCGCAGCGTGCCGTCGGGCAGCGGCTTGTCGCAAAGGGCCATGGTGAAGCTACGGTCGCTCTGCAACCATACCGTGCGGCGCAGCGTGCCATCGGCATAGCCCGTGGTGGTATATCGGCGCAGCGGTTCCCACTCGCCCCGCTTGTTTTTCACCACGTAGGCCATGGCCACCTCGCCCTGCTTGCCGTCTGCCATCCACGGGAACAGCGTGTTGTATGCCAGTCGGTTGTATTGCTCCGAGCCGCGAAACTTCTCCGCTCCGCGCCGCTCGGTGTCATAGTCGCAGAAGGCCCGCGTCTCCGAAGCCCCGCTGTTGGCGTAGTTTGTGATGAGCATCTTGGGGCCGGGCAGCCACAGGTTGTCCACCTCGCCAGCCTTCAGCCCCTCCCAGTAGCCGTCGTTCTCTGTGGCGCTCCAGTATGGCGAGCTTTCGGGGAGCATCAGCGGCAGGAACGCCTTGGCGCACCAATAAACGCTACCGCGGCAGCTGTAGCTCTGAAGCACAGGGTCAAAGAGGCCGTAGAAGCCCGGCGTGGGCACCCCGTCGGCATACAGAAAGTCGGGGTTCTGTAGGAACTGCAACAGGCAGCCCGACGCAATGCGGCGCATCCAGCCGTAGTTCACACCCTCGCCCCACGCCAGCGGCGCGGCGGCGGCAAAGCGATACATATTGCTGCGCCCCCACATGGGCATATGACCGTCGCGGCCGAACATACGCGGATAGCTCTTGAACATCTCCTTGAAGTTCTTGTCGAACTGCGCGGCCAGCTCCGGGTAGTGCTCGCGGCCGAAGAACCGCGACCACAGGTGGCCGTAGAGCTGGTATGCCCACATGGAGTAGAAGTCGTAGTTGGGGTGGTCCAGATACCAGCCGTCGCCCCGATAGTCGCCCAAGAGCAGGCGCACGTACTTGACCATTAGCGAGTCATTGACCTCATATCCCTTCGACTTGAAGAACGACATTGGGAAAACGTTGAAGAAACGCCAGTTCTGCGGTATCGTAGGGCCGTCGGCATAGCTTTCTATCATCGAGTAGAGCGAGTCGCGGGTGGCCTTGGGCAGCGGGTCCCAGAGCACGTCGCCGCAGACAAAGAGCGATATGCCCAGCGCACCGAACTCCACCAAGTCCTGGCAGGGGCCGCGCTTGCCGCGGTGCGTCACGTACTGCGGGCTCTCGGGGTCAACCAGCAACGACAGCTGGCGGCGGTAGTAGTCGGCCAGACGGACGCCGTTGATGGTCAGTGCGGAGTCCTCGCGCAGCAGCGGCGCGGCGAGGAAGAGCGTTCGACACATTCCCTCAAGCGTGGCCCCACGCACGCGGCTGCTGTCTTTGGGATAGCACACACGGCCCAGCCGCTCGAAATACATCGGGGCATCGAGCGAGCGTATATGGGCGAAAGCACCCTCCAGAAGGTACTTGTCTGCAGCCACCCAGTGGGCACGGGTCATGCCCGTCATGGGACTGAGCCTGTAGTCAGGGTTCTCTACCTCGAACACCTTGCCTACTGCCTGCTGCGCCACCGAGGCCATGAACGCCAGCGTCATGGCTATGGTCAGTATTCTTCTCATTTCGTTTGGTTTTTAGTTCGTTTTGCAAAAGTAATAAATTATTGCGCAAAATCCGACATTCTGCGCATGATTATTTTCCAAGCAATCCACCTAACGCGCCACCACAACAGCCCCAAGTACCCTGCCACACCACAGAAAATACGACATCACGCATACTCATAATGGCCCTTTGGAAGCTGCGCTCAAGCACAATAAGACATCTGCAAGAGTCCATTCCCCATCACGTTACATTTGGATATTCAGCGGCGCGTTTTGAGTTTTGCAGAAGTCTCACAATAAGAGTATATCAAAATGCGATTCCCTGTCAGAAGCCCCCTCTCCACTGCCCTCTCGCCAAATGGCGAGGGAGTAGTATGCACACAACTCACCAACCCGTGCGCAGTTTTTTACCTTTTTACCTTTACTTTTTTACCTTTATAAGCGGCTGGGGAGGCTGGGGATTTGCTCGTCCGCAAGACAATGCTCGATGCCTGCGCGCGATGCGCTATCCTTCCTGAGACCTCCGCGACCCCCAAAGCCTCCTGCCGAATACAAAAGTGCCACGCGATGGGGGATGGGCTCCCGCAGAGGGCCCCATTGCCTGCGTGG
>CALUHC010000029.1 GCA_944320355.1 uncultured Prevotella sp.
CTGCGCTCGTTCATGGAGTTAGCGGACATTACCCACTAAAGCTATCGTCCGCTAACTCCGGGCGACCGTGAGGGAGCCTAACTCCCGTTAACTCCATATAACTACTTGGCAACTTGCGGATAATCATTAAAAACAATATGACATTTATGAACAAACAGTTTATCATCGGCTCGCTTGCGGCCCTGTGGCTCGTGCCTGCGCCCCTGTCGGCGCAGTCGCCCGCCGTGCTCACTGTCGACAGTTTGTTTGCCCTCGTAGAGTCGGGCAACGCCGATTTGCGCCGTGCCGTGGCCGCCGTCGGGGTGGCCGATGCCGGCGTGCAGGCCGCGCGCAGCCGGCGCCTGCCCGATGTCAGCGTGTCGCTGCAGGCCACCTACAACGGCAATGTGCTCATGACCGATCGCGATTTCGGCAACGCCACCGGGCTGTCGCAGCCCCACTTCGGCAACAGCTTTATCCTCGAGGCCCGCCAGACGGTCTATGCTGGAGGCGGCATCGACGCGGGTGTGCGCCTGGCCGAGGTGCAGCGGCGGCAGGCCGGGGCCGACGTTGAGCAGACGCGCGCCGCCCGCCGCCTCATGGCCGTGGCCCTGTATCTCGACATTTATAAGGCCGACAACGGCATCCGCGTCTATGAGAGCAACATAGAGCTGGCCCGCCGCCTGCTCGACGATATCAAAGCGCGGCTGGCCGAGGGCATGGCCATAAGCAACGACGTTACCCGCTACGAGCTGCAACTGGAGACCCTGCGCCTGCGTCTGCGCACTCTGCGTGACCGCCGCGCCGTGCTCAACCACCGGCTTTGCACTGCCCTGGGGCTCGATGGGCGCACGCTGGTGCCCGACAGCGCGGTGGTGCTGGCGGCATACGCCCGCGGCACCGAGGCCGGGTGGCAGGAGCGGGCCGCCGCCTCGTCGCCCGTGTTGCGCCGTTCGGCCCTCGGCATCGAGGCCGCCGGCGAGCAGTTGCGCATAGCCCGCAGTGCCATGCGCCCCGAGGTCGACGTGTTTGCGGCCAACAACTTCAGCGGACCGTTCACCTACGACATCCCTCCCGTTGACAAGAACTTCAACGTCTGGTTCGTTGGCATGGGCATCCGCTACTCGCTCAGCTCGCTCTTCAAGGCCAACAAGGACGTGCGCCGCGCCAAGGCGGCGGTGGAGTTGAGTCGCGAGAGCCACGCCGTGGCCGCCGAGACGCTGGGCGACGACGTGCAGGAGGCCTATACCGACTATATGAGAACGTATGCCGACCTCGCCACAAGGCAGAAGAACGTAGAGCTGGCTGCGGCCAACTATGGCGTGATGACCGACCGCTACAAAGGTCAGCTGGCCCTGGTCACCGACATGATAGACGCGGCCAACGCCCGCCTCGACGCCGAACTGAGCGCGGCCGACGCACGCGCCGACATAGCCTACGCCTACTATCGTATGCTGTATCTTGCCGGAGAGATATAAATAAGGTGGCGGTTTGAAAGAAAATGAAACAGGAGAGGGAACTCTGCCAGTGGCAGGCCGCGGTCTGCGTGCCGGGCTTCGGGCCTCCGTCTCCACAAAAACAAAAATACAAGGAAATGAACAAGAGAAGACAACTAAAGAGAGTTTATAACGTAGTTGTGATAGCACTGCTTGTCGCTGCGGTCGCTTACGCCTTCAGCCGCTTTGTGCATTGGGGCAATGTGGAATACACGGACGACGCCCAGGTGCAGCGTCACATAACGCCGATCAACACCCGTGTGCAGGGCTTCATAAAGGAAATAAGGTTTGAGGAATATCAGCGCGTGCGCCGGGGCGACACGCTCGTGGTCATCGACGATGCCGAATACCGCCTGCAGCTGGCGCGCGCCGAGGCTGGACTGCGCGGCACCAAGACCGGCTCTAAGGTCATATCGGCCGGCATAGGCACGGCCGCGAGCAATGTGGAGGCCGCCCGTGCCGGCATGACCGAGGCCCGGGCAGAGCTTGACAACGCCGAGGCCGACTACCGGCGCTATGCCTCGTTGCTGGAGCGCGGGGCCGTGACGAAGCAGCAATGTGACAATGCGCGGACGCGATACGAGACGGCCCGTGCCCGCTACGAGCGCGCAATGGCCGGCCGGGCCTCGTCGGCGCAGGTCAAGAACGAGCAGACGCGCCGCCTCACACAGCACGAAGACAACATCAGCGTGGCCGAGGCCGAGCTGAACCTGGCGCGGCTCAACCTGTCTTACACGGTCATCGTGGCCACCACCGACGGCGTGATGGGGCGCAAGGACATACACGTGGGACAGCTGGTGCAGCCCGGCCAGCAGCTGGCACGCATCGTAGATGCCGACCAGGTGTGGGTGACGGCCAACTACCGCGAGACGCAGCTCAGGCACATAGGCGTGGGCAGCGAGGTCGAGTTCACCGCCGACGCGCTGCCGGGAGTGACCTATCGCGGCGTGGTGGAGTCGCTAAGCCCCGCCACCGGCTCGGCTTACACCATGCATCCGGCCGACAACGCCACGGGAAACTTTGTGAAGGTGGAGCAGAGAGTGCCCGTGCGCATTGCCCTGACGAAGGACAACAGCCCCGAGGACGTGGCAAAACTGCGCGCCGGACTCAACGTTGAGACCACTGTAAGGTATTAATTCATAATGCAGAATGCGTAATTGGCTTTCGCCGAACTTCGTTTCTTACTTGGTTGCGCGGCGTGGTGTGGAGAGAGAATGTGGTGGAGAGGCTTGCCGTTTGTGCGGCAGTGTGGCGGTGTCCTCTGCGTCTGTCAATTCAAAAATATAAATTCTGCATCGCGGAGCGCAGCGTAGCGACAACTCAAAACTTGTAATTCAAAACTCAAAATTTGCTTTATGGCCGGACCTCCTATGCCGGGCGGGCCGTTCACCATGCCGATGATGAACGGCTTTGTGCCCAAGAAAATACAGCCGTGGATATATGTATTGTTTGCCTTTGCGTTCCAGTTGTCGGGCGGTATGTACGCCGGCGCGCTGGCAAACGTGATGGGCGACACCTGCCTGATGCGCGAAGACGTTATGATGATAGTGCTCTGCGGGGTCATCGGGGTGAACATGCCGTTCCCGTTGCTGTTCCGTTTCAAGTTCAGGTTCACCAACCGGCAGCTGCTTTTCACCGCCGCGGTGGTGGTGGGAGTGTGCAACGTGCTCTGCACAGTGACCGAGTGCGTGCCCGTTTTGTGCTTACTGTCTTACATTGCGGGCTTCTTCAAGCTTTGCGGAACGTTCGAGTGTATGTCCAACATACAGCTGTGGATGACGCCGAAGCGCGACTTTGCCATCTTCTTCCCGCTGCTCTACTGCATCGTTTTGGGCAACATGAGCCTGTCGCCGTGGCTCACCGCGCAGTTCGTTTATGTGTTTCAGGGCTGGCAGGCCATGAATATGTTCATGGCGGCGGTGATGTTTGCCATCGCGCTGGCGGTGCGCGTGCTCACCCACGACTTCCGTTTCATGAAGCCGTTGCCGCTGTTTGCCGTCGATTGGCTTGGCTGTTTGCTTTGGTCTGCGCTGGCTGTCGAGGTGGTGTTCCTGTTCAATTACGGCGAGTTCTACAACTGGTGGGACGGCCGTGTGTTCCGCATTGTGGCGTGCATGGTGCCGCCCACGGCGTGGTTTGCCGTGCAGCGGATGCGCCACATACGCCATCCGTACATAGAACCGGGCGCGTGGCGGTATAAAAGGCTGGTGCCGCTGCTGGCTCTTTTTGCCGTGGTGGAGCTTATAAACTCAACGCCCAAGGTGCTGCAGAATGCCTTTACGGGCGGCACTCTGCACTTCGGCGCCACCACCACAGCGGCACTCTACATAGTCGAGTGGGTGGGGGTGTTGAGCGGTTGTATGTTCGTGATGCTGTGGGTCAAGGTGTTCCGGCTCAAGTTCACGCGCCTGCTGGCTCTCGGCATGGCGGCCATGCTGGCCTATGAGGTGCTGATGTACTTCAGCGTGAGCCCCGGGCTGAACATCGAGCGGCTCTACCTGCCCGTGTGGTGCCGTATGTTCGGCGTGGCGATATTCTTCACCGCGCTTACCATTTACCTCGAAGAGCTGATGCCTTTCCGGCACTTCTTCATGGGACTGACCATGCTCGGCTTCATCCGCAACGGCGTTGTTGAGACCGTGTGCTCGGGCATTTACAGTTTCTCTTTGCGCCGTCTGCTGGCAGACAACGCGGCTCGCGGCTGGCCGTTCGACCCGGCCCAGCTCTCGCTCGTGGGCATCAAGCAGCTGTTTGGCGTCACTTGCATCATTGGCACGGCCATTCTCTTCGTGTTCCTTTTGTGGGATGTGCAGCCCATAAGGGCCACCATGAGGCGTATGCCGTATTGGAACGTTGTGGGGCGGATGCTCAAGAAGGCTATTGCTAGGCGTTGACGGCGCGGTGGCAGACGTGATGCCGCCTGGCGGACGTATGCGGCAAGAGGGCCGGAAACACGGTGGAGGCAATGTCCTCCGCCGGTTTCCGGCCCTCTTGCCGTTGGTTTATGGCTTGCCGTTTCTGTCACTGCGTTGTGTGGTGCAAGCCTGTGTGCCGTGCTCAGTCGATGTCGATGACGGCAAAGTCGCTGTTGAACTTGATCTCAACGCCGTTGGACAAGTTGATTTCATACTCTCCGCGGTCCTTCTCTATCTTCAGGATTTTGTTGCCGGAGTAATTGGAATTCACGTAGGTTGTTATCTGCGCGGGCACCAGCTTGGCGGGAACGCTCGACTGCTTGCAGTCTATGTCGGTCCAGTTTCCCTTGCGGTCGAACTCTATTTTCTCGCCTGTGGTGAAGATAACGTCGTAGCTCTTGTCTATCAGTCCGCTCTCCATTTTGGCCAATGCCACCTTCTTTCCGCTGAAGTGAGCCTTGATTACTTGCTGCGCTGCTGCCGGAAGCTGGTTCACGTTTACGGGTTTGTCGTTGTCGGCCATGGCCGAAGTCTGGAACGCTACGAGGCAAACGAGTGCCATGATGGTCTTCTTGATGAACGTCTTCATAATCTTTTCTCCTTTACTTTTATTGTTATTACTGTTTTGTTTGTTCTCTAAGCTTTGTCGCTTTTTCTATTGCAAAGGTGGCAAACCATTCTGAAAAGATTCTGAAAAAGTGGGTGCGACGGTGCCTTTTAACGTTCTTTGACTTTTGGAAGGGGCAGGATAGGGAGATGGGAGGGCTTGGAACTGTGGAAGCAATGGGAGTGCTTGGGCTGGGCATGGCGGCAGCTCCCATTGCGAAGGCTTATTTGCTTGCCCTCTGGGTGACGGTGAACGTGTGGCGGCCGTCTTCGAATCTGTAGCCAACGGTCATGCCGTAGAGGCGGCAGATGGCTTCCACGATGGCAAGGCCGAGCCCTGTGGACGAGGGCTTGTCGGGCGAATGGTAGAAGCGTTGGAATATCTTTTGGGCGTCGAGCGGCGTGCCTTGCCCTGTGTTGGCCACGGTCATGGATGCCGGGGTGAGGCTTACGGTTATCGTGCCGCCATTGTTGCAGTGCACGAAAGCGTTCTTCAGCAGGTTCGACACGAGCGTTGAGGCCAGCGACTCGTCCATCACGGCCGTCATGTCGCGGTCTGTCTGCGTCTCCACCTTTATTTCCTTGTGTGCGTAGACCATCTCCATGTCGGCGAGCAGGCGGCCGATGGTGGCAGCCATGCTCACCGGAACGGCCTCGGTGAACTGCCCGTTGTCTATCTTGCAGAGCAGCAGCAGCGAGCGGTTGGTGCGCGTCAGGGCCTTCAGCGTGTGCAGGCTCTTCACCACGTCGCCCATCTGTTGCTCGCTCAGCGTGCCGTCGTCGAGCAGCATTTCCAGCCGGTTCTGTATTACGGCCAGCGGTGTCTGCATCTCGTGCGATGCGTTTGCGATGAAGAGTTTCTGCTGTTCGTAGAGCGACTCGCTGCGCTCAGTGCTGCGGCGGAGCGCGTCGCCCAGCCGTGCGAACTCGTATATGTCGGTCTGCAGGGGCTGCTTGCGGTTCTGCCCGCCCAGCCTGTAGCTGTCGAGCCACGCTAACAATGCGTGCAGGGGCTTCATAGCCTTGCGCAGGGTGACGATGTTCACCAGAACGATGCACACCACGAAGGCTCCGTAGAGAGCTACAATCCAGTAGGCCACGGCGGCTTTCAGGTCGGCTTTGTCGATGGTCGGGGTGTAGACCATCAGCTCAAAGAACCGGCCTCTGTCGTCGTTGAATATATAGGATATGGTGCGTGCCGGCTCAAACTCGTTCTTGTCTTTGATGAACACCTCGCTGTCTTCATAACGGATGTGCGAGCGCGAGGCTGCAAACCGGGCCGACACTTCGTGGATGTAGTACTGGTTGTTGGTGTAGTTGGTCTCCGTGGGCAGCGGCTCTCCGGCCAGCGAGCGGCGTATGAGCGTCTCGGCGTGGTCCTCAAGCGAGTCGTCCACCTCGTCGTTTATCTCGTCGATGATGGCGAAATAGAACAGCGCGGCCCAGAAGGCGAACACGATTGCGCCTATGGCCGACAGGCGGAGGGAGAGCACGTGGAGCAGTTTCATGGCTCTATGAGTTTGTAGCCGAAGCCGTAAACGGTCTTCACCTCAATGTCGGCCCCGGCGGCTTTGAGCCTCTTGCGCAGGTTTTTTATCTGCGCGTAGATGAAGTCGAAGTTGTCTGCCTGGTCTATGTCGTCGCCCCACACGGCCTCGGCCAGCGTCTGTTTCTCTATGAGGCGGCCCCGTCGGTTGGCCAGATAGAGCAGTATGTCGTACTCCTTGCGGTTCAGTTCCACGGGCGTTCCTGCGGCTTCCACCTTGAACGTGTCTGGATGAATCGTCACGTTGCCCACGCCGATGGTCTGTTCGCCGCCGCGTGTCCGCCTGCGCAGCACGCTCCTTATGCGGGCGTGGAGCTCCGCGAGGTGGAAAGGCTTGGGCAGATAGTCGTCGGCTCCCAGCTCCAGCCCGTTCACCTTGTCCTCTATCGAGTCCTTGGCCGAGAGTATTATCACGTTGACCCGCCGGCCCGCGGCGTGCAACTCGCGCAGCAGGTCGAGCCCGTTGCCGTCGGGCAGCATGATGTCGAGCAGTATGCAGTCGTACTCGTAGACGAACGCTTTCATGCGTGCCTCCGAGTAGTTGGCCGCCGTCTCGGCCACATACCGTTCCTTTTCGAGCGACCTCACTATCACTTCCCTGAGGTCGTCGTTGTCTTCCACTACGAGGATTTTCATTGCTTTTGCGTTTCTTTTGTTTCGGCCTATATGCCCAATCCGGTGAAAGTGCAGGCCTCTCACGCTTGCAAATATACGATTTATTTTTCTTAAAACAATGTTGTTCCACACTTTTCTCGGGGAAGTTTCGGCGGTTCCTTACACTTTTCTTGGTGAACTTGGGGGCGGGCATGGCGCGTTTCCCCGTGCCAGAAAATGTTCTTTTTGTATGGTAGGGCGGCGGACGGGATGCCGGAAAAGCGCTTCAGGAAGGGCGGTTCTGCAAAAAAACTTGCCCTTGGGCGCAAATACGCGAATTTTGGGCGTGCAATTGTAACTCGCTGGGAGACATGGGAGTAATGGGAGCTCGGCGAGGATTGTGCAATGACAGCCCCTTGAATATTGACCGGAAACAGGCTGAAAACAGTGTTCTCTGACCAAAAACGGCTTGTGAAACGTGCCGTTTCACCGTCCGGGACGTGCCGTTTCGCATTGCGATATGTGCCGTTTCGCATTGCCAAACGTGCCGTTTTGCAGTCCGGTCTGCCGACGGAGGCGTTCCGGCGGGTGTCTTTTCGCCCTCCCGTTTTCTGTTTCGCGATTTCCGGTCGCGGTTTTTTCGGTCGCGGAAACGCTATTTCCGATGTTCTTTTTTGCGAACAAGGGGGCGGCCGTCCGGCACCGGCGCAGCGGGGCTGCGGGCGGGGCGCAGGTGCCGGTATGCCTGCGGGCGTGGTGAAGTTTCTGCCCCGTGGCAGCATTTTTCTGCGGCGGAATGTGCGCGTTCTCGTTTTTTTTGTGTAAGTTTGCAGCCGTAAACAAAGCGAGCAAGCCCGCCCCACGTGGAGCGGGCAGGGGTGCTCGGGCAGTTGCTCGGGCTGAGATCATACCCGTAATACCTGAATCGGATAATGCCGACGGAGGGATTGCAGTCTTACGCAGATGCCTTTAGCCGACCGCGGCTGCGGCTACGCACAATCTCATAAAAGCTCCTTATTCGCACGTATTATATAAAATAAGGTGTAATGGATAAACTGATTATCGCAGGCCGTGAGTTCTCCTCGCGCCTGTTCTTGGGAACCGGAAAGTTCAGTTCCAACGAAGTGATGGCCCGTGCCATCGAGGCCTCGGGCACGCAGATGGTGACCATGGCCATGAAACGCATCGACATGACCGACAAGGGCGACGATATGCTCGCGCACATCGCCCGCCCCGGCATACAGCTGCTGCCCAACACGTCGGGCACGCGCAACGCCGAGGAGGCCGTCTTCGCCGCCAAGATGGCGCGCGAGGCCTTCGGCACCAACTGGCTGAAGCTTGAGATACATCCCGACCCGCGCTACCTGCTGCCCGACCCGATAGAGACGCTCAGGGCAACGGAGCTGTTGGTCAAGGAGGGATTTGTGGTGCTGCCCTACTGCCAGGCCGACCCCGTGCTCTGCAAGCGGCTTGCCGAGGCCGGCGCTGCCACCGTGATGCCGCTGGCCGCGCCCATAGGCACCAACATGGGGCTGCGCACCATGGACTTCTTGGGCATAATCATCGAGGAGGCATCGGTGCCGGTGGTGGTCGATGCGGGCATAGGCGCGCCGAGCGACGCGGCCCAGGCCATGGAGATTGGCGCAGACGCGGTGCTGGTGAACACGGCCATCTCCGTGGCCGGCGACCCCGTGGCCATGGCCAAGGCGTTCAGCAAGGCTGTCGAGGCAGGCCGCGAGGCATACGAGGCCGGGCTGGGCAGCCGCTCGATAGATATGCAGGCGGAGGCCAGCTCGCCGCTCACGGCGTTCCTCAACTGACGGAGCGTGGAGGGGCTGCGTGCCTTAAGAAATGCTGCCAACGGCGGTATCGGAAAACCGCCCGTGGCATACGGTTTTGCGAAACGCGCCGTTTCGGGCGATGAAACGGGGCGTTTCGGGCTGTAAGACGGCCCGTTTCGCAAGCCAAAACGGGCCGTCTTGCAACGCGTTGGCAGTCAGGTGGTTACAAGGCGCGTGCCGGACGGTGTGCCGGCGGCCGGGCGGACAGGCCGGAGAACGATAAAAACGAATATCTTATGAAGGTGAAAATAAACAACGAAGAGGCCACGCTGCCCGACGGAGCGACGCTGGCCGACGTGGCCGCACAGCACGGACTGCCCGACAGGGGCGTGGCCGTGGCCGTGAACAACGACATGGTGACGCGCGCCGACTGGGCCGGGCGCACCATAAAGGAGGGCGACGACATAGTGATACTGAAAGCATTTTGTGGAGGATAGAACCATGTTTTACGACGTAATAAAGAAGATAAGCTGGGATGAGACCACCCAGAAGATAATGCAGAAGACCGACGCCGACGTGCGCCGCGCGCTCGCCAAGAGCCATCTCACGGTGGATGACTTCATGGCGCTCGTGTCGCCCGCCGCCGACAAGCACCTCGAAACGATGGCGCGGCTCAGCCGTATGTACACGCGAGAGCGTTTCGGCAAAACCATAAATATGTTCATACCTATCTATATCACGAACTCTTGCGCCAACTCGTGTGTGTATTGCGGCTTCCACGTGCAGAACAAGATGCCGCGCACCATACTCACCGAGGAGGAGATAGTGCGCGAGTATGAGGCCATAAAGAAGCTCGGGCCGTTCGACAACCTGCTGGTGCTCACGGGCGAGAACCCCGCCAAGGCCGGTGTGGACTACATAGCCCGCGCCCTCGACTTGGCCAAGCCCTACTTCAACAACCTGCAGATAGAGGTGATGCCGCTGGCCACGGAAGACTACGCCATGCTGCGCCACCACGGGCTGAACGGCGTGATATGCTTCCAGGAAACGTACAACGAGGCCCGCTACAAGGTCTATCACCCGCGCGGGCCGAAGTCCAACTACGAGTGGAGGCTGAACGGATATGACCGCATGGGGCAGGCCGGCGTGCACAAGATTGGCATGGGCGCGCTCATAGGCCTGGAGGACTGGCGCACCGAAGTGGTGATGATGGCCTACCACCTGCGCTATCTCGAAAAGACATACTGGCGCACACAGTACAGCGTGAACTTCCCCCGTATGCGGCGGGCGGAGAACGGCGGATTCCAGCCCAACGTCGAAATGACCGACCGCGAGCTGGCCCAAGTGACGTTCGCCATGCGCATCTTCGACCACGATGTGGACATATCGTACTCCACGCGCGAGACTCCCGAGGTGCGCAACAACATGGCCACGCTCGGCGTGACCACCATGAGCGCCGAGAGCCACACCGACCCGGGAGGCTACTGCTGCTATCCCAACGCCCTCGAACAGTTCCACGTGAGCGACGAGCGCACCGCCCGACAGGTGGAGTACGACCTGAAGGCCATCGGCATGGAGCCTGTGTGGAAGAACTGGGACGCTGCGTTCGACAGGTTGGCAATGGCGAATTAGAATTAGGAATTACGGGTTTGGAATGAGTAATTGTCGCTAACGCGATTTTGAATGGCCTGATTTCTAGTTTGACTCCTTGGCCGTGGCAATCCCACTTAGATTGAAGTGGAATCGGACTTTGCGCTACTCAACTCTCAATTCTAAAATTCATAATCGCGCTCGGCGCGACAATTCATGACTCAAAACTCAAAATTCAAGACTCCGATATATGAAGTACATCCCCGTTCTCACCATAGCCGGGAGCGACAGCAGCGGCGGAGCCGGCATACAGGCAGACATAAAGGCCATATCGGCCTTGGGCTGTTATGCGGCTTCGGCCATAACAGCTGTCACCGTGCAGAACACGGTCGGCGTGAAGGCAGTGGTGCCTATGCGCCCCGAAATCGTGGCCGCGCAGATACGCGCAGTGATGGACGACATCTGCCCGGAGGCCATAAAGATAGGCATGGTGGGCGATGCCGACATAATTCGGGCCATCGCCGAGACGCTGCGCCCGTATGCACCGAAGACAGTTATAGTAGACCCGGTGATGGTTTCCACCAGCGGCTCGCGGCTGATGCAGGCCGAAGCGCTCTTCGCCATGCGCTCCGAGCTGCTGCCTATGGCCACGCTCATAACACCCAACCTCCATGAGGCCGAGGTGCTGTCGGGGCTTATCGTCACCGACGAGGCCACGTGTTCCATCGCCGGAAGGATAATTGCGCTTGCCAGCCACTGCCCGGTGCTCGTCAAGGGCGGCCACTTCGGCGGCCTGTGCAAGCTCGACCGGCTTTACGGTGCCGATGGGAGTGTGTTGGAGGTATTCTCCGGCGACACCGTCGATACGCGCAACTCGCACGGCACGGGCTGCACCCTGTCGTCGGCCATAGCCTGTTTCGCGGCGCGGGGCTTCGGCCTCGTCGAGGCTATCCGCCGCGCCAAGGACTACGTTACGGCGGCCCTCGCGGCCGGTGCCGACGTGGAGATAGGGAAGGGACACGGCCCGGTGAACCACTTTTTCGACCCGACTAAAATGATAAAGCAATGATACCAGTACAGTTCATCACACATGACAACGGGCGTTTCGGCTATGTCGAAGGCGCACGCATGGCTCTTGAGGGAGGCTGCAAGTGGATTCAGCTGCGCATGAAGGGCGCCTCCGACGATGAGTTCCTGGCCGCGGCCGAGGTCATCGGGCCGCTGTGCCGCAGCCACGAGGCCGTGTTTGTGCTCGATGACCGCGTCCATCTCGTGCGCCGCGCCAAGGCCGACGGCGTTCATCTGGGCCGCAACGATATGCCCGTTGACGAGGCACGGCGCGTGCTCGGCGAGGATGCCATCATCGGCGGAACGGCAAACACCTTCGAGGACATAGAGAGATTGCACCGCCTCGGGGCCGACTATATAGGCTGCGGCCCGTTCCGTTTCACCACAACCAAGCAGAACCTTGCGCCCGTGATAGGTCTCGATGGTTACTTCACCATCGTGAACCGTATGCGTGCGGCTGGCATCATGCTGCCCGTGGTGGCCATAGGCGGCATACTCTACGATGACATCCGCGCCATCATGCAGACCGGAGTGCGTGGCATCGCCGTGAGCGGCGCTGTGCTCAACGCCGCCGACCCCGTGGCCGAAATGCGCCGCATGGTGGAGCTTTGAATCTGTTTCAGAGGAAGTTGATTAGCTGAAAGAAGGAAGAGAGGGTTGGAATACAGATGCTTTCGTTGGTGGATGGTGGCAGAATACGTTTGATGATGCAGTTCAGTATGCATCGCCTGTCCGTTGGAAAAAGCTATTTTTCGCTGCGCTCAACAACACGTGTCCGTTAACTTCCCGAGCGGAACGCAGTGAAGCGATAACTTCTTTCTAACTCCATTTAACTCCTAAAAGAACCCCTAAAGATAAGATTATGGACAACAATATCAAGATTACTTACCCGAGTTCGGAGAAGGTTTACATGAGCGGAACGCTCTATCCCGACCTCAGAGTGGGTATGCGCCGGGTGCGCCTTACCCCTACCGTCGACATCGTTGACGGCAAGAAAGTGATGACGGACAACGCTCCCGTCTATGTTTACGATACCAGCGGGCCTTACAGCGACCCCGACGTGGAGATTGACTTGAAGCGCGGACTGCCCAAGCTCCGCGCCCCTTGGATTGCGAAGCGCAAGCCCGGCGACACGCAGATGGCCCTGGCCAAGCGCGGAGTGATAACCGAAGAGATGGAGTATGTGGCCATACGCGAGAACATGAACTGCGCCGAGCTGGGCATAGAGACACACATCACGCCCGAGTTCGTGCGCCAGGAGGTGGCTGCCGGGCGCGCCGTCATACCGGCAAACATAAACCATCCCGAGGCCGAGCCGATGGTGATAGGCACCAACTTCCTCGTGAAGATAAACACGAACATAGGCAACTCGGCCACAACCTCGGGCATAGACGAGGAGGTGGAGAAGGCTGTTTGGAGCTGCAAGTGGGGTGGCGACACGCTGATGGACCTCTCAACGGGTGACAACATACACGAGACGCGCGAGTGGATCCTGCGCAACTGCCCCGTGCCGGTGGGCACCGTGCCCATGTATCAGGCCTTCGAGAAGGTCAACGGGCGCGCCGAGGACCTGACATGGGAGATATTCCGCGACACGCTTCTTGAGCAATGCGAACAGGGAGTGGACTATTTCACCATCCACTGCGGCATCCGCCTCAAGAACGTTCCCCTCTCGCAGGGCCGCCTTACGGGCATGGTGAGCCGCGGCGGGAGCATTATCTCTAAGTGGTGCATGGTGCACAAGGAGGAGAGTTTCCTCTATTCGCACTTCGATGACATCTGTGACATCTGCCGGGAGTACGACGTTGCCATATCGCTGGGCGACGGACTGCGCCCCGGAAGCATCCACGATGCCAACGACGCGGCGCAGTTTGCCGAGCTTGACACCATGGGCGAGCTTGTCGAAAGAGCGTGGGCCAAGGACGTGCAGGCGTTCATCGAGGGTCCCGGACACGTGCCGATGCAGAAGATCCGCGCCAATATGGACCGCCAGATAGAGAAGTGCCACGGTGCGCCTTTCTACACCTTGGGCCCGCTCGTCACCGACATCGCTCCCGGATACGACCACATCACCAGTGCCATCGGCGCGTCGATGATTGGTTGGTACGGCACGGCCATGCTCTGCTATGTCACTCCCAAGGAGCATCTTGCGCTGCCCATGAAGGACGATGTGCGCACGGGCGTGGTCACATACAAGATTGCCGCCCACGCCGCCGACATAGCGAAAGGTCACCCCGGGGCCACTATCCGCGACAATGCGTTGAGCAAAGCGCGTTACGAATTCCGCTGGAAGGATCAGTTTAACCTTGCCCTTGACCCCGAGCGCGCGCTCGAATACTATAAGACATCCAACGACGTGGAGGGCCGTTACTGCACCATGTGCGGACCGAACTTCTGCGCCGCCCGCATAAGCCACTCGCTGAAAGACTGCGACCAGCAATGAGATTCATTGTGATAACCTCCCCGACGTTCTTAGCCGGGGAGGCTTTTTATATCCGGCGGCTGTTCGAGCTGGGGCTTGATGTGCTCCACCTGCGCAAGCCTTCGGCATCGGCCGCAGAGTGCGCCGGGCTGATAGATGAGGTGCCGGAGCGGTGGCGCGGCCGCATTGTGGTGCACGACCACTTCCGGCTCTGCCGCGATTACGGCCTGATGGGCGTCCACTTGAACAGCCGCCACCCCGAGCCGCCTACCGGTTTCCGCCCCGGATCGGTGTCGGCATCGTGCCACTCGCTGGCCGAGGCGGCGCGGCGCAAGCCCGGGTTGACGTACATCACGCTCAGTCCTGTGTTCGACAGCATATCCAAACAAGGCTACCGCGCCGCCTATACGGCCGAGGAACTTGACCGCGCTGCCGCCGACGGCACGATAGACAGCCGCGTGGTGGCTCTCGGTGGCGTGTCGCTGGCCAACATTCCGCAGCTGCGCCGCTGGCATTTCGGCGGCGCAGCCCTGCTTGGCGATGTGTGGGAGCGCGCCGGAACGGCCGGATTCGATGACTATGTAAAGCGACTGCGGGCCGCCCTCGACTGATGTCGGGCGACCCGCAGCGGTCTCTTTGCCGTGTGGCGCGGCCTCACTCCGCCAGTATCTGGGCGGCGTGCTCCTTCACCTTTACTTGCTTCGGCCCTATGATGCGCTCTATCGTGCCGTCCTCGCCGATGACGAACGTGGTGCGGAACGTGCCGAAATACTTGCGGCCGCACATGCTCTTCTCGCCCCACACGCCAAACTCCTCAACGAGTTTCTTGTCGGTGTCGGCTATGAGGGTGAACGGAAGCTCGTGCTTGGCGATGAATTTCTTGTGCGATTTCTCGTCGTCCACGCTCACGCCGACCACCTCGTAGCCCTTCGCTTTCAGCTCGGCGTAGTTGTCGCGCAGGTTGCACGCCTCGTTGGTGCAGCCCGGAGTCATGTCTTTCGGATAGAAGTACAGCACCAGTTTCTTGCCTGCATAGTCGCTCAGGCGTATTTCCTTGCCGTCTTGGTCGCGCCCCAATACCTCTGGAGCCTTGTTTCCTATTTCCATAATACAGTATGTTTGTTTGTATGATTGTAACCTTTGCACAAGCAATTTGTTGTTTGCCAGTTGTTTGCTTTTACTTTTCTTGTCGGCCTTCGTAGAAGCCCTGTCGGCTGAACTCGGACCATTTGCGATACATATCTTTATAGTTGTCCTTTATGAATTCGCGTATTATTCTTATTTGTTTGTCGGTAAGCGTTCCTCTGTTGCTCACCTCCGTATGTCCATTTCTCATCACAAAGAATTTGGCAGAGCCATATTCGGTCAGCTTGCGGTCACTTGCGTGTACGTGCATGGCTTCGATGATGCAGTGTGAAGTGAAGTATAAGTAATAGCCGCAAATCATGAAATCATAATACTTCGGCATGATTTTCTTCCTCCATATATTTCTTGTTGCGTTGCCAGTACTCCTCCACAATATCTGTTTCTACATCGTCCATGCTCGTTTCTATCACTTCGCCGTTGGGTCGTATCACCGAGGCGTGGTGAGGTTCGTTCAGGTCTATCACGCGGATGTTGCCGTTGTCCATGCGGGTAAAGGCATATCCGCCCACTATCATTGCGGCGGAATCAATAATTTGAGATAGCTTGTGGTCTGTCATAACTTACGCTTACATACTTGATTGGTTTAAGAAACTCGTCGGCATTTATGCAGAGATTCTTTAGGATAGGCAACAAGTCTATGTATTCTTCAGTCTCTCCGATGCCGTCATAGATGGCAGTCGCCACAATGTAACCGTCGTTCCACTCCTTCACCTCCGTGTATCGTTTGAGTCGGCTCGGGGTTTTGAAGCGGATGTTCAGGTCGGCAAAGCGGAACGATGTCATGTCGCCATCACTGCTCAACAGAGCTGTGTCGGATGCGTTATGGGTGTTGTTTTCTTGCTTCATTTCTGCCATTGTCATTTGTTTTGCGGTTGGCCGGACATTCTTTCGGGCGCAGCTTGCCTTCTGCAAAGATACGTTTTTCCGGCATTGTGTGCAAGGGCGGCACAATGTTTTTTGCCCATGCGGGCGAAAAAGCGTACCTTTGCACCCATGAAGATTGACAAACGCGACAAGCAGATACTCGGGATAGCGCTGCCATCTATAGTCTCAAACATCACCGTGCCGCTGCTCGGACTGGTCGATGTGGCCATAATGGGCCACGTGGGCGATGCCGTCTACATAGGCGCGATAGCCGTGGGGGCGATGATTTTCAACCTTGTTTACTGGATATTCGGCTTCCTGCGCATGGGCACCAGCGGCATGACATCGCAGGCCCTGGGCCGCCGCGACCTGCCGGGCGTCACGCTTCTGCTGGCGCGGTCGCTCCTCGTGGCCGTGGGCGTGGCCGCCTTGCTGCTTGTATTGCAGCGTCCGCTGCTGTGGCTTATGCTCGCGCTCATCAAGCCCACGGCCGACGTGGCTCCGCTGGCCGCCCGCTACTTCGGCATCTGCGTGTGGGGCGCGCCCGCCATGCTCTGCCTCTACGGCCTCATGGGGTGGTATATCGGGATGCAGAACACGCGCGTGCCCATGCTCATATCCATCATGCAGAACGTCGTAAACATAGTGGCGAGCCTGCTGCTCGTGGTCGTTGGCGGCCTGAAGATAGAGGGCGTGGCCGCAGGCACGGTCATAGCCCAGTATGCCGGGCTGGGTGTGGCATTGCTGTTGCTCGTGGTCCGCTATGGCAGACTGCGCAAGTACTTCAGCCCGCAGGGGCTGCTCGACCGCCGCGCCATGGCCCGCTTCTTCACTGTCAACCGCGACATATTTCTGCGCACGCTCTGTCTCGTGGCCGTGAACCTATACTTCACCTCCGCCGGGGCGCGCCAGGGGGCGGTCATTTTGGCCGTCAACACCCTGCTGTTGCAGCTCTACCTGCTCTTCTCTTACGTCATGGACGGCTTCGCCTACGCCGGCGAGGCCCTGTGCGGCCGCTATTACGGCGCGCGCAACGGCACGGCCTTCACCGCCACGCTGCGCCGCCTCTTCGTGTGGGGCGGGGCCATGGTCATCGTGTTCACCGCCGTCTATGCCGTAGGCGGCACACCTTTCCTGCGGCTGCTCACCACCGATGAGACCGTGATAGCCGCCTCGGCCGACTATTTCGCGTGGGCCGTGGCCATACCGCTGGCCGGGGTTGCCGCTTTCGTATGGGACGGCGTGTTCATCGGCATCACCGCCACGCGTGCCATGCTCGTGTCGCTCGCCGTGGCTGCGGCGGCGTTTTTCGGGGTCTATTTTGCCTTCCACGGCTCCATTGGCAATCATGCGCTGTGGCTTGCCATGATTGTTTACCTCGTCATGCGTGGCCTTGCCCAGACCGCTGCCTATGCTTTCTTCAGGCGGCGGCTCGGTTCCGGCTTCTGAGCGTGGCGCGGAATGGGCAATTCACCCGGCCCTGCCTGTGGTGCGTATGGTGGCCACTGTGATATTGCTTGGCGTGTCTGTCATCTCGGTTTTATAGTCCGAGAATGGCCGCGGCGCAAAAAATCGCACGCCAGGCCGAAAATATCGCAAAATTGGGCGTGCAACAATAACTTATTGACAATCATCGATATAGCACGGGGTATGGGGAAACAGTGCAATGAATCGTACCATAATATCTGTCAGAAACAGGTCGAAAACTTTGTTTTCTGTCCCAAAACAGGTTGCTATATGTGCCGTTTTGCGCTCTGAAACGTGCCGTCTGGCATCGCGAAACGGCACGTTTCGCGATGCCAGACGGCACGAACAGCTGCTTGTGTCGGTTTTTGTTGCGGTTTATATACGCTTTTACATCCTTCCGCATTCTATTTTGCTGGAGCGTAATGTAAGGATTTTTTACTTGTTTTCTGCCGTAAATGAAAATCCGCAGAGGTGGAAATCACGATGATAAAAAAGACAAATAATTGAGGATTTGTTAGGCGGATAGAGCTTGTTTGAGTATCTTTGCAAACAGGATTACGACATTAATAGACCGTGACTATGGCAGGCAATTACATACATTTTGACTGGGCGATGAGGCGTTTGCTTCTTCCTCTCCTCTCGCTTGCATTATCTTTGTTGTCATTGTGTGTTGGCCAGAAGTGGCATTGGCCGTCATTGCCAATGAGAAAAACAAGATTTTATTTTGGATTGCAGTTTAGATTGATTACCTTTGCATAAGGCAATCTGCATTCGGGAAATCGAAAGCGGGCTTTCTTTCCTCTCGTTTGCGTTGCCCTCGCACAAGGCAACCTGTTGTAAGATGATTGGTATGGCCTCCGTGGTGGCTCCGTGTTGAGAGTCAGTGGCGGTTGGGCATATATAAAAAGTGGTACAAAGAAAAAGCAGAGGGTATGAATAAGTTATTGAAAAACATCATATTGGCATTGGCCATGTTGCCCGCTACGGTGGCAGGGCAGAGTTATGTGGCTATGTGGAAGCAGGCCGACGAGGCCGTCGGCAAGGACTTGCCTAAGACGCAGATGGAGGTGCTCGGCCGGATTGCGGCCAAAGCCGAGGCGGCAGGAGACTATGGCCAGCTGCTGAAAGCTGAGCTGCTGCGCGCAAGGGTTGGGGCCGACATCGCCCCCGACTCGCTTCTCCCGGCCGTGGAGCGCATGGAGCAGCGGCGTGACGCGGCCGCTGATGCCGTGCTGAGGTCTGTCTATGCGGCTGTGCTTTACCGTATATATAGCGATAACCCGACTTTGGTTGCCGACAGCAAGGCGCGTGCCGACAGTTGCCGCAGGCTGGCCATGGCCTCTCCGGAGGCACTGGCTGCGGCGCGGAGCGCGGACTATGAGCCTATGGTCATTGACGGATACAACAGCAAGATATTCGGTGGCGATATGCTGAGTGTGATAGGCTATGAGGTAGAAGACTTCGGCACGCTCTACGAGCACTACCGCGAGGCGGGCAACCGCCGTGCGTCCTGCCTTGCGGCCCTGGAGCTGATAAGGCAGCACAAGGGCGAGGCCAAGGTGTGCGTGAACAAGTCGGAGTATGTCAACTGGCTCGACTCGCTCATCGGTGTCTATTCCGATCTCGACGTGGCCTGCGAGGCCGCCATCGAGAGATACAACTACATGGAGCAGTGCCCGGGCGTTACCGTTGAGGAAAAGATAAGCTACATACACTACGCTCTCGACAAATGGGGCGGTTGGCAGAACGCCGGTCAGTTGCGCAACGCGGAGAAAAGGCTCACTGCTCCGTCCGTCCGTGTGGAAATGGAGCGCAGGGTCGTAGGCTCGGGCGTGGCCCAGGAGCTTCGCTTGCGCGACTTGCGCAATGTCAGTTCGGTGAGCCTGAAGCTCTATCGGGCTGACATTGAGGGCGACACGAAGCTCAACCCGGCCGGCGACGCGGACTACAAGAAACTGCGCCCCCTGCTGGCAGAGCTGAAAGACCGTAGCGTGGAGCGCCACTACTTGAGCCATCCAGACTATCAGTTCTTTGATGACTCGATAGCCATCGGGGGGCTTCCCGCCGGTGTATATATGTTAGAAGTGCGCACGTCGCCCGCTACCGAGGCCGTGCGCTGGCTGTATTATGTCACCGATATGTACCTCATGTCGCAGGTGCTGCCGGGCAACCGCATCCGCTATGTGGCCGTAAACTCCACCACAGGGCAGCCCGTGGCCGGAGCCAAGATACGCCTTGTGACTGCCGACCCGCGTTCGGGCAAGAGCGCCACGGCCACCATCACTTGCGGAAATGACGGTGAGGCTGTCTATGCTTACGCCAAGCGCAAGCCCGGCAACGCCTTCGTTTATACCGCTTCCGACCGCTATTGCCCCGATGCAGGCGCATACGGAGCTTTCTCTTACTATTCAGCCAACCGCCGCGATGAGCGTACTTACGTATTCACAGACCGCAGTGTGTATCGCCCCGGGCAGACTGTCCGCGTGGGAGCGGTGGTCACCGAGTGTACCGATTTTGTTGACAGCAAGGCCGTTGGCGGCAAGAAGGTCAAGGCGGTGCTGCGCGACGCCAACTTCAAGGTGGTGGCTGAGAAGGATGTTACCACCGATGGCTACGGCACGTGTGCGGCCGATTTCGTGCTGCCTACCGGCACTCTCAACGGCCGTTTCACGGTGATGGTCAACAATTCCTCTGCGGCTTTCCGCGTGGAAGAATACAAACGGCCTACTTTCCGCGTTGAGTTCCCGAAGATAAATGAGAAATATCAGGCCGGCGACACGCTCGTTGTCAAGGCCAAGGCGTTGAGCTTTGCCGGTGTGCCGGTGCAGGGGGCGAGGGTGAAATATACCGTGAGCCGTCGCCGCGCGTGGTGGTGGATGCCCAAGATTGGCGGCAACGTCCCTTCCACAGAGCAGTTGTGGCAGGGCGAGGGCGTTACCGATGCCGACGGTTCGTTTACGGTCGTCATGCCAATGGCACTGCCCGAGCAGGGTGTGTCGCAGCGTATGTTCTTCAACATCGTGGCCCGGGCCGACGTGACCGATGTCGGCGGCGAGACCCGTTCGGGCGAAGTCAGCGTGCCGCTGGGCAGCAAGCCCACCGCATTCAGTTGCGACCTCGATGACAAGGAGCTGGCAGACAGCCTCCGCTCGCTCACTTTCACTCTGCGCAACGCCTTTGGCGAGAGCATCAAGGCCGATGTACGTTTCCGCATCGACGGCTCCGGAGAGTGGCTTTCCGGCAAGACCGCCGAGCCGATAAAGCTCACCGACAGGCTTGCTTCGGGCCGGCACAGGCTCTTCGCCGTGTGCGAGGCCGACACTATAGACCGCGATTTTGTTGTCTTTGCGCTCGATGACACTGTGCCGTGCGTCGATACTTGCGGTTGGTTCTACGCTTCGGACGAGGCGTTCCGAACCGACGGACAGCCCGTCACGGTGCAGGTCGGCTCGTCGGACGACAGTGTGCACGTGGTTTACAGCATCTTCTCAGGCGACAGCATTGTTGAAAGCGGTGTGGCAGACATCAGCAACGAGCTTATAAACCGCAAGTTCACATACAAGGAGGAGTACGGCAACGGCTTGTTGCTCACATACGCTTGGGTGAAGGACGGGCAGTGCCATGCGTTCAGCAAGGAGTTGCGCCGCCCGCTGCCCGACAGGAAACTGAGGCTGAAGTGGGCCACCTTCCGCGACCGTCTTGTGCCCGGTCAGCAGGAAGAGTGGCGGCTCAGCGTGGCGATGCCCGACGGAACACCCGCCCGCGCCCAGTTCATGGCCACCCTCTACGACAAGTCGCTCGACGAGATAGCTGCCCATTCGTGGTCGCTGGAGCCGCAGTCGTGGCTGCCGATGCCATACGCAGCGTGGTCGTATCCGCAGTGGTGGAGTGTCGTTTCCACAGCCGTGCAGTCATGGAAGTCGTTCGCCTTCCGCCCGCTTGAGGTCAGCCGGTTCGACCCGTTGTTGTTCCCGTATTATGGTGGAAAGGTGTTTTATTGCATTGCGGATGTGGCCACGCCACGCCCCATGATGCGTGCCAGTGGCGCGAATAGCGTGAAGCGGCTCGCCAAGGAAGAGTCGGCGGCTTCGGCTTCCTATGATGCTGTGGCGGAGAGTGAAGCTCTTGCTGGTGTTGCCGTTGCGCCAAAAGCGGCCCAGATGGCAACCGATGGCAGCGACGCTGGCGGTTCGGCCGACCAGTTGCGCGAGAACCTGAACGAAACGGCGTTCTTCATGCCAGCCCTTGAGACCGACAGCACCGGCACGGTGACGCTGAAGTTCACCCTGCCGGAGAGCTTCACGACGTGGCGTTTCATGGGCGTGGCCCACACTTCTGATATGTATTGCGGCTCGATAGAGGGTGAGGCAGTGGCCAAGAAAGATCTGATGGTACAGCCCAACGTGCCGCGCTTTGTCCGCGTGGGCGACAAGGCACGCATCACGGCGCGCGTGTTCAACACCTCTACAGTCGGTATAAGCGGCACGGCGCGCATGGAACTGATAGACCCCGAAACGGAGAAGACGGTGCTGAGCCGCACCGACCGCTTCAGCGTAGAGGCCGGGGCAACCGCCGCTGTGGGCTTCGACTACAGCCCCGACGGCACGCAGTCGCTGCTGATATGCCGCGTGACGGCCACGGGCGGCGGCTTCACAGACGGTGAGCAGCACTATCTGCCAGTGTTGCCCGACCGTGAGCGCGTCACTATAACGGTGCCGCTGACGCAGCACGGAGCCGGAACGAAGTCCGTTCGCATAGATACATTGTTCCGGAAAGGCTCCTCCGACCGCAAGCTGACCATCGAATATACCAACAGCCCGGCATGGCTCATGGTGCAGGCACTGCCTTCCGTAGGCACGGCGCGCGACGATAACGCCATTGACCAGGCCGCCGCTTTCTATGCCAACGCCCTCGGTCATAGCATCATAAGCCGCTCGCCGCGCATCAAGACGGTGTTTGACATCTGGCGCATGGAGTCTGCCGAGAGCCAGACGCTAACGAGCAGCTTGGCAAAGAACGCCGAACTGAAGGACATTGTGCTGGGCGAGACACCATGGATGGCCGATGCCGATAGCGAGACGGAGCAGAAACAACGCCTTGCCGACTTCTTCGATGAGTCGCTGACGCAGGCTCGCATGGTCGCCGCTGCCGACAAACTGCGCTCCCTGCAGAACGCCGACGGCTCGTGGAGCTGGTGTCCTGGCATGGCCGGAAACCTCATGATGACTGTCGAGGTGGCCGAAATGCTCACCCGCCTCAACCTAATGGCAGGTCGGCAGGAGCAGACAGAGGCCATGCTCGACAAGGCTTTCGATTTCATGGGCAAGCGGATTGTTGAGCAGGTTAGGCAGATGCGTGCCGCCGAGAAGAAAGGGGTGAAACCGACCTTCCCCGGTTCCACAGCCTTGAGATACCTGTATCTTTGCGCCATCGACGGGCGGAAGCAGGTTGCTTCGGTCGATGACGCGGCCAATTACCTCGTGAACTTGCTGAAGAAAGACGTGAAGGGACAGTCGATATACGACAAAGCCCTGACTGCAATCGTGCTCGCCAAGCGCGGAGAGGGCAGCCTTGGCCGCGAGTACGTGCAGAGCCTGAAGGAATATACTGTGTTCAGCGAGGAACAAGGCCGTTACTATGACACTCCGCGGGCGGGCTACTCGTGGCGCGACTACCGCATACCCACTGAGGTGGCGGCCATGGAAGCCATTGCCACCATTGCTCCTGAGGATAGCACTACGCTTGACGAGATGCGCCGGTGGCTGCTCACCCAGAAGCGCACACAGGCATGGGACACGCCGATAAACAGCGTGAACGCTGTCTATGCCTTCCTTGCCGGGGGGGCGGCTCTGCTCGAATCGGGCGAGCGGACGGCTCTTGCCATCGACGGCGAGGCCATCGATGCGCCGCAGGCCACGGCCGGGCTGGGTTACGTAAAGGTTGTCGTGCACGAGCCGAAGGGCAAGACCTTCACGGCGACAAAAGCCAATGGCGGTACATCGTGGGGCGCGCTCTACGCCCAGTCGATGCAGAACACATCGGCAGTAGAGGCGTCTGGCTCGGGCATCAGCGTGCGGCGCGAGGTCGTTTCCGACTCGGCCACGCTGCGTGTGGGCAGCCGTGTCAAGGTGCGCATCACCATCCGTGCCGAGCGCGACCTCGACTTTGTGCAGGTGTCCGACCGCCGTGCGGCCTGCATGGAGCCGGCCGAGCAGCTCAGCGGCTATCGCAACGGCGCATACTGCTCGCCAAAGGACAACGTGACCAACTACTTCTTTGACCGCATGGCCAAGGGAACGTACGTGATAGAGACCACATATTATATAGACAGAGCCGGACGCTACGAAACCGGCACGTGCGCCGTAGGATGCGCCTATGCCCCTGAATACCGCGCCACGGCTCCCTCAACAACCATCGAAGTGAAAGAATAGAGACCAACGCTCATGCCTCTGATGAGGCTCACGAACACATAACGACAAGACATGAACAAGAAAATCATAATGATATCGCTGGCGGCCATGACCGCACTCACGGCCTCTGCGCAACGCCTTGAGGTGGATAAGGAAACCGTGGACTGCGGCAGCGTGGCCTACGACTCGCCCGTAACGGCAGTCTTCGAGTTGCGCAACAAAGGCTTGCGCAAGCTGAAAATAGACGACGTGCGCACCAGTTGCGGCTGCATAGGCGTAGATTATCCAAAGGGTGAGGTGCCGGGCGGCGAGACGTTCAAGGTGCGCCTCACATACGATGCGCGCCAACTCGGCCGCTTCTACAAGCAGGCCGCCATATACAGCAACGCCTCCGACGAGCCTGTTTACCTGACCATGCGCGGCGTTGTGCTGGCCGAGGTGGAGGGATACACAGGCAACTATCCGTTCGAGTTTGGCGACCTGCGCGCCAACACCAACGAGCTGGAGTTTGACGACGTGAACAAAGGCGACACGCCCGAGCTTGAAATACGCATACGCAACGCCGGAACCAAGACGCTGCGCCCCAACCTCATGCACCTGCCTTCATACCTTTCGGCTGCCGTTACGCCAGCCGAGCTGCGCCCGGGTCACGAGGGGCGGATAAGCGTCACGCTCAATTCGGCCGAGCTGCACGACTACGGACTGACGCAGACTTCGGTCTACCTGGCTAACGAGCCTGGTGAGAAGGTGAGCCAGGACAAGGAGATACAGGTGTCGTCGGTGCTGCTGCCGGGATTCGACGGCATGACTGACGAGGTGCGCAAGTTCGCCCCCAAGATGAAGATTTCGGCCGACTCGTTGCTCATAGACTTCGAAGGCAAGAGCAAGAAGAAAGGCTCGATAGAGATAACCAACACCGGGCGGACCGCGCTCAAGATACGTTCGCTGCAAATGTTCACCGGCGGACTCAAGGTGACGCTCGGCAAGCGCGAGCTCGAGGCGGGCGAGAGCACCACGCTCAAGATTACCGCCTATCGCGAGCAGCTGGCCAAGGCGCACGGCCGTCCGCGCGTGCTGATGATAACCAACGACCCCGACCGCCCGAAGGTGGTGATAAAAATAAAAACCAAATGACCTATGGAACACCCCGAAAACAGTTCAGAGTACAAGGGGCTCACCGTCAACAGCGGTGTTGAGCAGCCCTCTATCGTCAACCCATACCTGAGCCGTATGCGCCACCGCCGCCGCGAGTTGTCGGCAGCCGAGATGGTGGAGGGCATACAGAAAGGCAATGTCACTGTGTTGAGCCGTGCTGTCACGCTTGTGGAGAGCGTCAACCCCGACCACCAGGCCAAGGCGCAGGAGGTCATAGAGAAGTGCCTGCCCCACAGCGGCCGCTCCGTGCGCATAGGCATAAGCGGCGTGCCCGGCGCGGGCAAGTCCACCTCGATAGACCAGTTTGGCATCCACCTGCTCTCCGAGCGGGGCGGCAAGCTGGCCGTGCTGGCCATCGACCCGAGTTCAGAGCTCACCAAGGGCAGCATACTCGGCGACAAGACCCGCATGGAGAAGCTGGCCCAGCACCCCGACTCTTTCATCCGTCCCAGCCCCACGGCGGGCTCGCTCGGAGGTGTGGCCCGCAAGACCCGCGAGACCATTATACTCTGCGAGGCGGCGGGCTTCGACAAGATTTTCGTTGAGACCGTGGGCGTGGGCCAGAGCGAAACGGCCTGCCACTCCATGGTTGACTTCTTCCTGCTGATACAGCTCGCCGGCACAGGCGACGAGCTGCAGGGCATAAAGCGAGGCATAATGGAGATAAGCGACGGCATAGTGATAAACAAATGCGATGGCGAGAACGTGGACAAGTGCCACCTCGCGGCCCGCAACTTCCGCAACGCACTCCACTTTTTCCCCATGCCCGAGAGCGGGTGGCAGCCCAAGGTGATGTGCTACAGCGGCTTCTACGGCACCGGCATCAAGGAGATATGGGACATGATATACCAGTACTTTGACTTCGTGAAGGCCAACGGGTACTTTGACCACCGCCGCAACGAGCAGAGCAAGTACTGGATGTACGAGACCATCAACGAGCAGTTGCGCGGCAGCTTCTACAACAACGAGGCCATCCGGCAGCATCTCGCAGCCGAAGAGCGCCTTGTGCTGGCCGGGGGCAAGACCAGCTTTGCCGCCGCAGGCGAGCTGCTCGATGCATATTTCGACATGATGAAAGGCCGCTGAGCCGGAACCTCCGGCCGCGGGCCGGAGAACACCCGCAGCCATGGCGCAAAGCGAAACGTGCCGTTTCGCGCCCTGAAACGGCCTGTTTCGCTTTGCGAAACGGGTTGTTTTGCAGGTTAAAACGACCCGTTTCGCAACACGTTGAGTGTCAGGCTGTTGCGCGGACTGTGGCGGACGGGCTCGCGGAGTGCGGTTCACGACGGTGTGGCCGGATTTGTATTACCAACAAAAGGACATAAAGACAGTGCAGATAGAGATAGACAGCGGCAGCGGTTTCTGCTTCGGCGTGACCACTGCCATAAAGAAAGCGGAGGAGGAGCTGGCCTGTGGCAAGACGCTCTATTGCCTCGGCGACATTGTGCACAACGGCATGGAGTGCGAGCGGTTGCGCCGCATGGGGCTGATAACCATCAACCACGACGACCTGAAGCGGCTTCGCGACGTGAAGGTTTTGCTGCGCGCCCACGGCGAACCGCCCGAGACCTACGAGCTGGCGCGGCGCAACAACATCGACATAATCGATGCCACCTGCCCCGTGGTGCTGCAACTCCAGCGCAGGATAAAGAGCCAGTATGACGCCAACCCCGACGCCCAGATAGTCATCTTCGGCAAGAACGGCCATGCCGAGGTGCTCGGACTCGTGGGGCAGACGCACAGCCGCGCCATAGTCATCGAGGCGTTCGACGACGTGCGCCGCCTCGACTTCGGCCGCGACATATACCTGTACTCGCAGACAACCAAGTCGCTCGACGAGTTCCACCGCATCATAGACTACATCCAGAGCCACATCGCGCCGGGGGCAACTTTCCGCAGCTTCGACACGATATGCCGCCAGGTGGCCAACCGTATGCCCAATGTCAGCGCGTTCGCCGTTCGCCACGACCTCATACTCTTCGTCTGCGGGCACAAGAGCAGCAACGGCAAGGTGCTCTTCAACGAGTGTCTCCGCGTCAATCCCAACAGCCATCTCATCGAGGGACCGGGCGAGATAGACCGCCGTTGGCTCGACGGCGTGGCCACGGTGGGCATCTGCGGTGCCACGAGCACGCCCAAGTGGCTCATGGAGCAATGCCGTGATGAGCTGCAGAAGCTGTTGGATTAGGAGTTAAAGAAGTTATTTTTGAGGAGTTAAAGACGTTAACTGAAGTTATCGCTCCACTGCGTTCCGCTTGGAAGTTAACTGACAAATGCTTTGTGGTTGCGTAGCCTAAGCCTCCCCACGGGGGAGATTTGGAGGGGCTTCTTTTACAAACATTATATAATTGAGATATGAAACGGACATTGATTACGCTCGCCGTGGCGGCCGTCGCCGCCGTTGGGCAGGCACAAGACGCTGCGATGGACAGGTTCATTGACAGCTTGATGCAGCGGATGACGCTGCAGGAGAAGATAGGGCAGCTCACACTTCTTGGTGCGGGCGACATCGTTACGGGCAACGCCAAAAGCTCGCCCGTCACCGACCGCATAGCCGCCGGGCGGCTGGGTGGCGTGTTCAACCTGAAAGGCGTAGACAAGATACGCGACCTGCAGCGCGTCGCCGTGGAGCACAGCCGCCTTGGCATACCGCTGATAGTGGGCATGGACGTGGTTCATGGCTACGAGACCATATTCCCGATTCCACTCGCTATGTCGTGCAGTTGGGACACTCTGGCCATCCGCAGGTCGGCCGCCATAGCGGCAACAGAGGCCAGCGCCGACGGCATAAACTGGACCTACAGCCCCATGGTGGACATAAGCATGGAGCCACGGTGGGGTCGAGTGGCCGAGGGCAGCGGCGAAGACGCTTTTCTCGGCTCGTGCATCGCCGACGCGATGGTGCGCGGATACCAGGGCGACCTGAGCCGTCCGGAAAACATTATGGCCTGCGTGAAGCACTTCGCACTGTACGGCGCCTCTGAGGCGGGGCGCGATTACAACACCGTCGACATGAGTCGCATCCGTATGTTCAACCGCTACCTGCCGCCCTACCGCGCCGCCGTGGAGGCCGGGGCGGGCAGCTTCATGACCTCGTTCAACCTCGTTGACGGCGTGCCGGCCACGGGCAACCGCTGGCTTCTCACCGATGTGCTGCGCCGACAGTGGGGCTTCAGCGGCTTCGTTGTCACCGACTACGAGTCGCTCATGGAGATGACGCGCCACGGAATGGGCACCATGCAGGACGTGTCGGTGCAGGCTCTGAAGGCCGGAACGGACATGGAGATGTGCTCAGACGGCTATTACACCACTCTCGAAGGCTCGCTCCGCGAGGGTCGCATCGCCGTGGCCGACATAGACAGTGCCTGCCGCCGCGTGCTCGCGGCCAAATATCGGCTCGGCCTCTTTGCCGACCCGTACAAGTATTGCGACGAGACGCGCCGCCCCAAGGACATATACACTGCCGCCAACCGCGCCGAGGCACGCCGCCTTGCGGCTGAAACCTTTGTGCTGCTGAAGAACGACGGAGACCTGCTGCCGCTGCGGCGGCAGGGCAAGATTGCCCTGATAGGGCCGCTGGCCGACAATGCGGCCAACCTGTGCGGAACGTGGTGCGTGGCCTACACGCCCGAACGTTATTCCACCCTGCGCCAGGCCATGGAGCGCGCCGTGGCCGGCAAGGCTGAGGTATTGTACGCCCAGGGCTGCAACCTGACCCGCGATGCCGCTCTGCAGAAGGCCGCCGAGTTTGGCAAGACCATCCCCCGGGGCGACGACTCCACCATGAAGGCCGAGGCACTGGCCGTGGCCGGGCGTGCCGATGTCATAGTCTGCGCCATGGGCGAGTGCTCCGATATGTCGGGCGAAAGCTCAAGCCGCGCCGACCTCTCGCTGCCCGATGTGCAGCGAGAGTTGCTCGCCGAGCTGCTGAAGCTGGGCAAACCCGTTGTGCTGCTCAACTTCTCGGGCCGCCCCACGGTGCTCACGTGGGAGCAGGCTCACGTTCCCGCCATTATGAATGTGTGGTTCGGAGGCTCCGAGGCCGCCGATGCCATCTGCGATGTGCTGTTCGGCGACAAGGTGCCTTCGGGCAAGCTGACCATGACCATGCCGCAGGCTGTGGGCCAGATACCCATCTATTATAACCACCTTAACACGGGTAGGCCCGTTCCCGAGGGCACGAAGTCGTACCGAAAGTACCAGAGCAATTATCTCGACGTGCGCAACGACCCGCTCTATCCCTTCGGCTTCGGCCTCAGCTACACCACGTTCAAGTATTCCGAACCGCGCCTCAGTGCCGACAGCATGGCCACCGACGGCTCTGTCACCGTCACGGTCAGCGTGACAAACACCGGCAGTCGCGATGCCGATGAGGTCGTTCAGCTCTACATCCGCGACCTCGTGGCTCGCATCAGCCGCCCCGTCAAGGAGCTGAAGGGCTTCCGCCGCGTTCACATCAAGGCCGGCGAGACCGTCAGCGTCGATTTCGCCATAACGCCCGATATGCTGAAGTATTATGACAACGAGCTGCGCTACGCGCTCGATCCGGGCGAGTTCACCATCATGACCGGCCCCGACAGCCGTCGGCTGAAGCGTTGCACGCTCCGCGTTTACTGACATACCGCAGCCGTCTGATAGCGAAAAAGCGGCGCACAGTGATTGCTGTGCGTCGCTTTTTTGTGCATTTGTCTTTGAGGTATTCTCGCCGCAATGCCTCGGCGGTGGGTGTGTTTTGTTGCGAAATGTTAGTGTTCCATCTGCGGCCGCTTGCCTGCTGACAGCTAAGCGGCTTGTCTCCAGGCATCGTTTTACGCCGGAAAACAGGTAAAAAATCTTGACATTGCGGCATGGCGAAATAGAAGTCGGAAGGCGATAAAAACGAATATAATTTGTAATAAAACCGGGCGGGGATGCGATATGTGCCATTTCGCATTGCGAAACGACCCGTTTCACAAAGCCAAACGGCACCTATCGGAGTGCAAAACGGCAGGTTTCGCACTCTGTTTTCGGTCAAAAAACACAATTTGAGGCTTGTTTTTGGCAAATATTATGGGTGCTGTTATTGCACATCTCCCTCGTTTATGCAGTTAAGTGCGCGGTTTTCAGTGTATTGCAATTGCACGCCCATTTTCGCGTTATTTGCGCCAAAGGACGAAAACAAAATGAATAACGCAAAATTGACGAGGGAAAAACGAGGATGAACAATTCATAATGCATAATATGAATGTCCGCAAGTTGCCAAGTAGTTATATGGAGTTAACGGGAGTTAGGCTTCCTTACGGTCGCCCGGAGTTAGCGGACGATAGCTTTAGTGGGTGATGTCCGCTGACTCCATGAACGAGCGC
>CALUHC010000030.1 GCA_944320355.1 uncultured Prevotella sp.
TCAACCTCTGCTCAGCGCTCACGGCTTATTGCTTCTTCGACAACAAGCCGGAAGCATTGCCAGTGCATATTGAAAAAACGGCACAGCTGGAGCTATTCTAAAGAATTTCTTATCCCGAACTCGCGTAATTTATGTGCCACTTTGCAACGTATTGGTAAACTATAGCCACTGCCACTTTGAGTGTTTTTCGGTCATATTTGCCTGTTTGCTTCGTCACATAGCCAGCTATGCTCCTCGGCAAAGGGACAACCTACTCGCCCCGGCAGTTGATAAAGTCAAAACAGCCTCTAACAAATATGGGCTGATTGCGGATATTCATTTTATTATATCAACGATTGTCTTTATGCCCTTTATAGCCTTACCACTGGTCATTGACAATACTTGACTTAGCTTCATCTGAGGCACAACAGCATAAACGAAACGGTCCCTAACATCAATCTGCCCTATCTCACTTGCATTTAGCCCTGCGTTCTTGCACAAGAACCCAACAACATCCCCTTTGCTTATTTTATCCTTTTTACCTTTTCCTATGTATATGGTGGCTTTGGTAGACGGCATTGGAGACGGTATTTGTTCTGGCAACGTAAACTCATCGCACTTCTCTTCCACAAAATCAGGCATATACTCATCAGGTGACAACACGAAATAAGTGCATCCTGTCGCCATCCATCTTGCAGTGCGCCCTACCCTATGAATATAGGACTCTTTGTTTAATGGCAGGTGGTAATGGATTATATTGTCAACCTCTGGTATGTCCAAGCCTCGCGAAGCGAGGTCAGTAGAAACAAGGATGTTGTTACTTCCGTTGCTAAACTTGAATAAAGACATCTCGCGTTCTTCCTGCTCCATCCCTCCATGCAACATACTAACACTAAATCCACGTTTGGCTAGATGGCGCGAGACACGCTCAACACTATCTCGGTAATTAAGAAACACAATGCTACTCTTGCTGCCAAGTGTGCACAGCAGGTCGGCAACTGTTTGCATCTTGTCATTGGTCTTGCTTTTCAAACAGAACACAGCAACCCTCGACGATACCCCACTTATAGAATAATCGAGTTTGATCATTGAGCCCATGCTTACAAAAGAAGGAATCTGTTCGGCATCTGTCGCAGAAAACAAGAAACGCCTCATAACGCCTCCGAGACGCTTCAAGAGACGCGACATCTCACCTTGGAACCCCATCTCCACGCATTTGTCAAACTCATCTATGACAACATATTTCACTGTATATGGAGAAATATTCCCTTTGTCCAGGTGGTCATTCAGTCTACCCGGGGTGCCAAATATGACTTGGGGCTCTACATCCCTGATTATGCGGTGCTCTTCCATTGACGGTCTTCCTCCATAACAACATACTGCCTTAACGCCTGTACGTAAACTGTCCATAACCGCTGCAGACTGCCGTGCCAATTCTCGGTTAGGCACTATAACTATTGCTTGTAAGGAATTACGGCCTTTATCCATCATGCCCAACAGAGGGAGCATATAAGCCAATGTCTTCCCAGAACCTGTTGGAGATATGACCACGACATCCTGCACAGTGTTGCTAATCTTGTCATAAGCATCCACCTGCATTTTGTTAAGACGCCCTACCCCCACCCTTTGCAATATTTTCTGTAAATCTTCCATTCTTTATACTTTTAAACAACAATGGTGTACATATACGACATTCATGCCAAATCGAAGATGCCGGTTGGCAGCCTACGCTTCAGGACCTCAAGCTCTACATCTCTGCCAACCGCCACCCCTACGTCTGCCAATACCGCCTCGACTGTTTTACGAGCTAGCTCCGGATGATTATTCTCCTCGCTAAGGTGGCATAAACATATTAACTTCAAAGAATCTGTCACATTTTCAGCAAGAAACCGGGCGCATTCCGCATTGCTTAAATGCCCCGAGGAACTTAATATCCGCTTTTTCAGATAAAGCGGATAACGACCGGCCTCCAGCATCTCTTCGTCATAATTTGCTTCTACAACAATGCACTTTGCATCAGAGACATAACCTTTCATCTCATCGGTCACACACCCAGCGTCTGTGATTATGCAGAGTGCACATCCGCTATACTCTATGCGATACCCCACATTATCACTACTGTCATGCGGAACCGCAAATGGAACGACCTTAAAAGCTCCTATAGAATACACTTGCCCCTTGACAATATTGCGCACAAGCACTCTGTCTATTTTTTTCTGCACACAATAGTTATGCACAATGCCGTCATGAACCTTTTCAGTTGCATATACCGGCAATTTGAACTCATTAGCCAAAGAGCCAACTGACTTAACGTGATCTGCGTGGTCATGAGTAACAAGGATATTCTTTACAGAAGACAAACTAAGACCATACTCTCTGAAATATTTCTTCAGAGTTCGCAAACCAATGCCAACGTCAATGATAATGCCATCCGTCTCAGAAAACAAATAGTAACAATTGCCACTGCTACCACTGCCAAAAGATATAAATTTCAACATTTCTGCCTGTTTAACCAAATATACCTATAGAACAAGGCCATGGCAGTTCTGCAACAGCTTATAACCATTGCTACACTTATTCCAAAACAACTTCATAATATCATGAAAGTCGTATGTCTTCCATTACCAAAGTTCCATATTGTCCACAGAGACACTGCAAACGGATAAGAGAAAAGCTCGCTTCCTATTTTCCAGATGCAGTTTATCTTTATGCAAAAGTAAACAAAATCCGCGTAATGGCCAAAGATTTACCTTTGGTTTATTACTGCAATGCCTTTGTGGACATAAAGTGCATTTGCCATAACTCTATTCCAACCAATAATAAATGGTTGCACCGGACATTTTAACTCCTAACTTTCATCATTCGGTAAATAGACAATATGCACCCAAGGCAAATGGGCTTGACCACAGAATCCACATCGCCTTCAACATATCTTTCGAAATTGAAGTGCGAGGAGAAACCGTCAGCAAAGATAACCGTACCCTGCCAACGCATTTGGGTACTATTTTATCCCATGTATCAGCACTCAGATTATCAATTACAAACATCTCATAATGGACAACTTTTCCGATGCTTTGCCTTGCCGTTTTTATGGACCGGGCGTAGTTGCAGCTAGCTACTACTCACCGAGGTAGAACGATGGCACGGGGGCTTGTGGATAGCCCATGCTGCCATGAGCTATGTAGCTACGATAAAGATGGTCTTGCATCAGAGTGATGCGACGGTCTTGGGCTGGTATGTTAGTGCGGTATATGCGTAGCTCTCCCGGGAGTGCCGTTATTATCTCTTCGCGCCAGTCGCCGTCAATGTCGGCCACGGCGAGCTTTCCCCCCTCTATGCCTTCGGTCAGAGTTTCACCTTTCCACTTGCATACAGCAATATTGTATCTCATACGGCGCGGTCCACCCTCCTTTGTGGCTTGTGGTTTGTAGGTGAATGTCTCACGTAGCAGGTCTCCATCCCACCAAACCCAGTTGCCGCAACCTGGTATATCCTTTTGCTGTACATTTATGCGCTTGCCATCAGCTGTCAACAGATATTTTTCTGTGCTGCCGCCCTTGCGGTCTTCGCCGGCAAAGCACTCCAAACCAGGATATTGCGGGTCAAAGTCGGCCACCATACCACTGCCAACGTGGAATGTCGTTTGGCCAATGCTCCATTGCAGCTTGCCGGTGGCGGCATCGACTACCGACACGCCTCGGCCGTCTTCTTTCTTCGGCTCGCTCACCATGAATACCTGTAGCGGAAGGTCTTTGCGAAGGCGGCACAGATACGCCTTGTCGCTATGGCCGAGTCCAGACGACCAAAGTGCCGTACCGTCGTCGTCAAGCATACACGAACCGAGTAGAATCTCGTCGCGTCCATCACCGTCAACATCGCCAGTCACCATACTGTGCGCCCCCATGCTGCGTATTACCGGATTTTCCTCGTCGCCATCCCATCTCCACGCACGGCGCAGCTTTCCACTTTCAAGTGTCCATGCGTCAACCACCATTAATTTGTATGTGCCGCGAGCGGCCAACAGAAAAGGTGTCTTCCCATCCAGGTATGCTACGCCTATCTGGTTGCGGTTCTGGCGCACAAGATTCCCATAGCGGGCGTTGCGCTCAGGCCATCCTACGCGGTCTATGGCTCTGCCTGTCATGCCATCTACTATGGTTAGATATTCTTTCCCACCACAAACGCGACCGTTTCCATCTTTCACGTAGTCGTCGCCAGAGCTTTTAAAAGCCACCTCGGCGCGGCCGTCACCGTTGAAATCGAAGGCTACGAATGGTGAGTACCATACGCCTGGCTCTATGCCAGGCCCGAGGTCTATGGTCCAAAGGTGAGTGCCGTCGCTTAAGTATGCCGCTATTTTGTACGTCCTGCCTGTCTTATCGCCCGGCATTCCTGGGTCAACATTGGAGTTAGGTGTGCGCACAATATAGTCGTAAGCCCCGTCTCCGTTCAGATCGGCTATTGCTATTTTGCCAGGGGTTTCATTGCCTTGTATTGCTATAGAGGAGTATTGCTTTAGTTTGTCAATGTCTATCGTCACAGAGCTGTGACCCAAAGAGTTTTTCGTACCATTTGGTGCGTTTACATTTTCCACGCGGTATGTAGCGTTGTTGGCTGGTTCCGGGTCTGTGAAGTCACACGTTTTGACTATCGGTCTTACTGTCAGCCTAGTGGTTTTGCCATCCGCTTCACGGTACACGTGGAATGCAGCCGCATCTCCATCTGTTTTCAGCAATCGCCAGCTGAGGTATATCCCCTTTCCGTTAATGGCCGGAGTGGCAGTCAGTCCGCGGTCTATTGATTCTTTAACCCGTGTTTTTGCCGTTCCCTCTACTTTGGGCTTGGTCTCATGCTTGGGGTTAAGCACTTCATAATAATAATAACTCTCACGTGGATCTTGCGCATATATGGCACAGAAAGTGCCTGTTAGCAGTGTCGTAAGCAATATTTTCTTGTTCATCTTTTGTGATTTTTGGAGTCTTGTTTTGGTCAATGTCTGAAAACTGCATATACTTATGATAAACTTATGAATGCGCTTTTCATGCCATCGGCACATCATGTGCTGTTAATAATTTTATGTTAAAGTCCATCGAATTGACTATTCTGTCTAATTGACTGGCAATCAGGGCATTGTGACAAGCTGTGTTTCTGCCTCTAAAACGGTCCGTATTCAGATGACAAAACGGACTGTTTTGAAGTACGAAACGAATCGTTTCGTAAGCTGAAACGACCTACACGGAAAATCAAGTCCGTGATGAGCGTTTTTGCTTGCATATCTATATGTATATGTGGTATTCGGACATCCATACTCGTCTTAGTTAGTGCCATTACTTGGATTACTTTTTTCTGTTGCACCGATAGGTACAACCTCGTTGCTATTTGTCAGAAAGCCTACCGACTATCATTATCATAGCCATTGACTTCAGCATATACAAAGGTAATAAATAATTTTATAACAAACCGTCGTATCGAATAAAAACGCCATTGTTTCTGCTAAAAATATTAATGAATATCCGCAAGTTGCCAAATTCGCCTGAAAAGCGTTCCTCTTGTCTCCTCCTTTGCCAAAGGAGGTGGCAGGGGTGGCTTGTCAAATAAGCTGATATGCAATGCATTTGACCATTGGTTGTGACATTATTCCACAAACCACCCCCTCCCATCTTTTGCAAAAGGAGGGGAGACGTGCGCATTGAGTTGGCAAAATGCGGACAGTCATAAAACATAATGTGGCTGCTATAAAACAATTTCTACGACACCATTTTGACATTATATTTGTGGAAGTCTCGTTATATGGAATGAACGTTTAGAATTTCTGGTTTAATACAGATCCGCCAAATAGCTTTCCTGACCTATTGGGCATCATGGCCAGAGAAAAGGCTGCAAGGAAGCGAATATTCGCCACCATGGAGTTTGCTTGTGGCATACTTTTCTGATGAAAGAACCACGATGGAGCACTGCAAGCGATTTCCTGGCATCAAGTTTTATGAAGTCCGCAAGTCACAAAATTAGTTTGAAAGACTTTCAAATTATTAGTATGTTACATAATTTGGACAACTGAATTTTTTTGTTCCGAATTTATCAGAATTTATCAAATGTATGCCTTGCCTGTGATTTTAAGCAGTTTTTGCGATGCCCAGGCAACAATACAAGGCAAGTTTGTTGCAGGGCAGAATCAGGATACGTTTGCTTTGCTTCGCCATCATACAAAGATTGTTTGTAAAGTGTTATTGATTATTTTTTAACTTTCCAGCAGATAATGAGTATAAAATCATTGTTTGTCAGATATTTTGATTAATTTTGCAATGGTTTCATTATATGTTGAAACGATTGACAATATGCGTTGTTTTTCGTGTTTATGCTATTCCATATTAAATTATCCATTTAACTTAAAACTATATTTATGAATCAAAAAATTACAGCATTGCTATTAGGCTTGCTATTTGCAGGCGGAAATTTGTGCGCAGACGCACAGCAACTGGCATTCCCGGGAGCGCAGGGTTGGGGGCGTTTCGCCACCGGTGGCCGTGCCGGCGAGGTGTATCACGTCACCAACCTCAACGACAGCGGAACCGGCTCGCTGCGCGATGCCATCAGCCGGCCAAACCGAATCATCGTGTTCGACGTTTCGGGAGTAATCAACATCAGCAGCCGCCTGGTCTTTGAGAACAACCTCTACGTAGCCGGACAGACGGCCCCGGGCGAGGGAATAACCGTATATGGCAACGGAGTCTCGTTCTCGGGTGCCGACAACATCATTGTGCGCTACATCCGCTTCCGCATGGGAAAGAACGGCGACTCGGGCAAAGACTGCGCCGGCATTGCCAACGGCACCGACATGATATTCGACCACTGCTCCTTCTCGTGGGGATTGGACGAGACGTTCTCCATCAACCCCGATGGCAAAGGAACAGACCCGCAGGACATCACCATCTCCAATTGCATCATGGGGCAGGGTCTGCTTTCGCACTCGGCGGGCGGACTCATGCAGGCCGACAACATCACGCTCTACCGAAATCTGTACTGCGACAACTCCACCCGAAACAACAAGGTGAAAGGAATGCAGCAGTATGTCAACAACATTGTATATAACTGGTCTAACGGTTGCTATCTCATGGGAGGCGACTCGCAGGGCAGCTCGTATGTGAACGTGACCAACAACCTGTTCATCAACGGACCGTCGGGCGGTGGCAACGCCATCACCAGCGGCAACGCCGACTTCCATATCTACGCAATAGACAACTGGCAGGACCGCAACCGCAACGGAGTTCTCGACCCCTACGAGATTCCGCGCGACGAATATACGGGCGGACCTACGTTCTCCGAAGAGCCATACGACTACCCGGAGCTTGACACCTGGCAGTCGTCCGAGCTTGTGGAGAAACTGTTGCCCGAGGTCGGAGCGTCGCTGCCGTATCGCGACATGGTGGACTTCTACATGGTTCATCAGGTCAAGTCGTTCGGCACGGAGGGCGCACTGATTTCCACCGAGGAGCAGTTGCCAATCGGAGTGCCGTCGTCGTGGACGCTGAAGGAGTTCGAGAAGCCCGTTGACACCGATGGCGACGGCATGCCCGACGAGTGGGAGCAGGCCAACGGCACCGACCCATCGAAGGACGATGCCATGACCATCGCCGCCAACGGCTATGCCAACATAGAGAACTACGTGAACAGCCTGACCAAGGACAACCGCCCGTTGTTCCTCCGCGTGCCGGTTCTCGTCGAGGCAGCCGAGACCACTCCGACAAGCATCACCATCGGATGGTCTGACTATACCGAGGATGAAGACGGCTTCATCATAGAGCAGAAGGACGGCGAGGGCTGGAAGGAACTGGCCCGCACGGCAGCCGATGCCGAGCAATATGCCGTAGAGGGCCTTGAGCCTGGCAGCTCATACACCTTCCGCATCTGTGCCTACAAGGGTGAAGAGCTTTCCGATTACGCCGAGCTGGAGGCCAAGACGAAGCCCGAGCCGGTGGAGATGGTGGACTGCGATACGTTCGTTGGCGATGAGAACAACTGGCTCATAGCCCCCGCCGAAGACAGCACCATCACGCTGACTGAGGCCGTGAGCAAGGAAGCCATAGTGGTCCGCACCGATGCCGACGTGCTCATCACGGGCGAAGGCTCGATCGAAGGCAGTGGCTCGCTCAACAAGACGCGCGGTGGAACGCTCACTGTGGAGACCGAGAACGGCTATACCGGCCAGACCGTGCTGCACGATGGCGTGTTCTCTTTCAACACGCTTAAAAACGGAGGCGAACGCAGTGCCATAGGCGCATCGTTCGAGTTTGCACAGAATTGGATTTGGAATGGCGGTACGTGGAGCTATACCGGCCCGTCAACCAGCACCAACCGCAGTGCCATGCTGTATAAGGACACCGAGTTCAACATAGCCAACGACGTGACCGTGAGCATGACCGGTGGCATAGAGGGCGACGGTAACCTCGCTATCAGCGGCCAAGGCACGCTTGAACCAGCATCGGCAGACTTCTTCAAGTACAACGGAAACACTGTGCTGAAGGACGGAGCAACGCTCAATCTGACATACGTCAAGCAGCTTACTGACAAGATGGTTTATGTCGATGAGGCCGATGCAGCTCAGTCGCTTGTGCTTGCAGGTGGTAATTTCACCGTAGAGGGAGGCAATGGTTTGTACCTTACATACGCATTTCCGATAGAGGCTCTTGAAGGCACTTACTCCACTTTCTCTGTCAACAAGAACTGTTCGATAAATTGTGACGTTACCGGCACCGGCACCATTGAGTACCGCATCCCCTACGTCCGTGAGTATGTCAAGGGCGACTGGAGCAAGTTCTACGGCACGCTCGTGGCCAACGGAGTGGGTACGGAGAGCGATGGCAGCCAGCTGATGTTTGACAGTAGCTTCGACGGAATGCCCAATACGAAGATATATCTGAAGGGCAATGCCCGCATGGTTTGCTGGGCTACCAATGACGAACAGTACATCGGAGGCCTCAGTGGAGACAATGGCACATATCTCAGTGCGTCGTCAAAGAACACCACGAGTGCCAAGATGATATGGCACGTGGGCGGAGCCAACACCGACGAGACGTTCAATGGAGTGATTGACAACAAGACTTCGGCTGGCAGAGATGCCAATACGTCCATCGTCAAAGAGGGATCCGGCATCTGGAGGCTTACCGGAGCCAATGTATATAGCGGCACTACGACCGTCAATGGCGGCTCGCTCGTAGTCAACGGCAGGAACAGCGGCACCGGTACTTACACCGTAAATGACGGTGCGACGCTTGCCGGCGAAGGCACAGTAGGCGGTGCCGTGACACTGAAGGAGGGCGCAATCATCCAGGGTGGCGACACAATCATAGACCGCAACGAAGGTCTTACGCTCTCGCGTGCGCTCACCGTGGAGGGCGGCGCGATAGTGAATGTGCAGGCCAACCGCGCCGAGAGCAACACCATATACACCGAGAGCGCCATCACTCTGGGCGAGGGCGCGATACTACAGGTAAACGGCGGCATCATAGACGAGGCTCCATACAACAAGACGGAGTATCGTGTGTTCACGTCGTCCGCCCTTAACATCACCGGCACATTTGCAGAGATACAGCCTGCTACGCCCGGCGAAGGCCAGACGTGGGACACCTCCGACCTCTACACCGAGGGTATACTGCGCGTTGTGGGCGGCGAGGACAACCCCGATCCCGGCCAGGGCGGCGAGGACAACCCCGACGTGCAGGAGTACCGCAAGTGGGATTTCACCTCATGGAGCACGGCCACCCAGACCAACCTTGAGGCCGAGGCAAGCGCATACATAGCAGAGCCGTGGCCCGAGCAAGGCACGGAGACGGGCTGGCGCCGCTACGAGAAGGACGGCGGAGCCACCGATGATGACCCGCTGCGCGCACCGAACACCGTTTACTGGTTCGGCAGCAAGATAAGCGAGCCGACTGAACTCAAGGCCGACGGAGTGACCATAGCGGAGACCGAAGGACTGGTGTTCAACAACGTGACCGCACTCAATAACACCATAGCCGTGGCCATAGACTATCCCGAAACGAGCATCGGCACATACGCAGGAGGCTCTTATCTTTGGCTCAACGGCGAGGGAATACAGTTCACTATCCCCGGTGTGCTGCCCGGACAGAAGATACTCATGGAGGTAGAGTCGCACCGGAGCACCGAAGGACGTGGCGTAAGTCTCTCTGTGGACGGACAGGAAATTGGACGCGAAGAACCAGTCGCCAAGACCTCATACGAGTGGACAGTGCCTCTCAACCTTGGCACAAAACTCGTCGATGTGCTCGTAACTACCACGAAGGGTTGCCACATCTATCTCATCGAGGCAGGCAATGCAGATCTAATCAGCACCGGTATCAGCGAGGTAAACACCGATGACGGCATGCTAAATGGCAACGTATATACTGTAGATGGGATTCTTGTGCGCAAGGCAGGAGAGACACTCAACGGACTGCCCAAAGGTATTTACGTTGTGGATGGCAAAAAGATTGCTGTGAAATGACGACACAGTAAGCGCATATAAGCCACAAGCGGTCATTATACAGCCGAATGCTTGTCCCTTTGTGTCTGTATTCGGCTTCCAAAACGCTTCCATTCTCTTGTCGACAAAGGAAATCTGCAATCTGTCGGCAAAAGAATGGAAGCGTTTGAACTCTAATGGTTTGGGATAAAAGCAAATATGAATATCCACAAACAGCCCAAACGCTCTACGCCTGCCAGTAGACACGCGCCGCCATTAACATTAGTATGTTAATGACAACAGAAAAGGCCGTATTGGCCAAACACCTGATATTCAACAAGTTGCAAAACGAATCGTTTTTCCTTGCGAAATGTGCCGTTTTGCAGGTCAAAACAGGCCGTATTGCAGTGCGAAACGGCACATACGGAAACTCAAGGCGGCAGAAGCTATTTTTTAGTTGTATATCTGCAAGTATGGGCAGATTGCGGATATTCAAAAAAGCAAAAATAAAGCTGAACAAAAAAGAACTGCACTCCAAAAGAGTTGTGTCTACTCTCCTGAAGTGCAGTTCTTTTTTATTCAGCTCCACTTTCCAACACCACAGTCTGTCTATCGCTCACAGACTGAATAAAAGTATTGCGAAAAATTGCGAGACAACTGCCATGGCGAACCTCTAAAATCTGCATGATTGCAAATCCATCCGGTTCTGTTGAGGCCATCCATGAATCAGCAGTGAGAATTAACAACAGTCGTTATCAGTCTTCTTTCTCCTGTTCTGCCTCATGCTCCTTGACAAGCTGCTGCTGAATATCGTTAGGCACAAGTTCGTAGCTTGCGAACTTTGTCGTGAACGAAGCGCGACCACCAGTAAGCGAACTTAACGATATGCTATAGTTGGAAAGTTCCTTGAGAGGTATCTTGGCCTGCAACTTCTGGTAGCCAGCCTCGCTGTCCATTCCCATTATCATCGCACGACGCCCCTGCAAATCGCTCATCACGTCGCCCATAAAATCAGCAGGCACATATACTTCAAGATCATATATAGGCTCCAGGATCTTAGGCCCTGCATCTTTGAACGCCGCAGCAAACGCATTTCGGCCGGCCAGCATAAACGACAATTCGTTAGAGTCAACGGGGTGCATCTTGCCGTCATATACGATGACGCGCACATCGCGAGCGTAACTTCCTGTAAGTGGACCACGCTCCATACGCTCCATCACGCCCTTGAGTATAGCGGGCATGAAGCGGGCATCGATAGCACCACCCACAACAGAATTGATGAACACAAGCTTTCCGCCCCACTCCAAGTCTATTTCTTCTTTTCCCTTGATGTTCATGCGGTATTCCTGCCCACCAAACTTGAACACTGTCGGATCTGGCATACCCTCTGCGTATGGCTCTACGATAAGGTGAACCTCGCCAAACTGCCCAGCTCCACCCGACTGCTTTTTGTGACGATACTCTGCACGGGCTGCCTTAGTGATGGTCTCTCGATAAGGTATCTTTGGCTCCTCGAATACCACTTGTATCTTTTCATTGTTCTCCAAACGCCACTTCAACGTGCGAAGATGGAACTCACCCTGTCCGTGAACTATTGTCTGACGCAGTTCCTTGCTCTGCTCGATAACCCATGTCGGATCCTCTTGCCGCATTTTGAGCAGTGCAGCCATCATCTTTTCAGTTTCTTGCTCGTTCACAGCCTTAATGGCACGCGAGTATTTCGAGTTTGGATATTTGATGAAATCATACTTATAGTCACAGTCTTTCTCATTGAGCGCATTGCCAGTCTTGACATCCTTCAGCTTGACAGTACAGCCTATGTCGCCTGCACACATCTCATCAACAGGAAGGCGGTTGGCTCCGGCGCAAGCGAACAATTGAGCCACGCGCTCCTTCGAGCCACGGTCTGCATTAGTCAAATCCGAACCGGCCTTTACGGTTCCACTCATCACCTTGAAGTAAGAGACCTCACCAATATGTGGTTCCATACCCGTCTTGAAGAAGTAAAGCGAGGTAGGTCCATCGCTCTTCGGCTCTATTTCCTCGCCCCTCGTATCGTGGACTTTCGGCATATCACTAACAAAAGGCACCACATTGCCGAGGAATTCCATCAATCTACGCACACCCATATCCTTGCCTGCGCACACACAGAACACGGGGAAGATGCTCCTCGTCACCAAACCAGCACGTATGCCGGCGCGCATCTCGTCCTCTGTGAGCGTCTCCTCTTCAAAAAATTTCTCCATGAGAGCCTCGTCGTTCTCTGCCGCAGCCTCGACGAGAGCCTTATGCAGCTCCATTGCCTTGTCCATCTCCTCAGCCGGAATGTCCTCAATGATTGGCGCGCCACCCTCGGGCTTCCATGAGTATTTCTTCATCAGCAACACATCTATAAGCGAATTGAAGCCTGAGCCAGTCGCTATAGGGTACTGAATCTGCACACACTTGGGGCCATAAATATCTTTCATCTGTGAAACCACAGCATCAAAGTCACACTTGTCACTGTCTAACTGATTCACAAGAAAGATTACCGGCTTTTTTAATTTCTCCGTATATCGGAAGTTATTTTGGGTTCCGACTTCCGGCCCATATTGGCCGTTTATAAGGATTACAGCCTGATCCGTAACATTCAGAGCTGTAATCGCCCCCCCAACAAAATCGTCAGAACCGGGGCAGTCTATGATATTCAGCTTCTTGTTGTTCCACTCAACATGAAACACCGTAGAGAAAACGGAGTAACCGTATTCCTGTTCCACGGGAAAATAGTCACTAACTGTGTTTTTGGCTTCTACGGAACCGCGGCGCTTGATTATGCCGGCCTCGTAAAGCATTGCTTCGGCAAGAGTGGTCTTGCCGCTACCCGCACTGCCAAGCAGCGCGATGTTCTTAATCTCGTTTGTCTGATATACTCTCATATCGTCATAGATTTAAGTTGGTACTTAAGATTTATTCGGCCTCTAAGGTAGCGTTTTTCTTCGAGAAGCACAATTATTATCAGGCAAAGTTTGCGGTGGTTAAGCAAAATTAGTATTTTTGCATTTAAATTCAAACAATGTCAGGTCTATACATTCATATTCCATTCTGCAAAAGCCGCTGCCTGTATTGTGGTTTTTACTCCACGACACGGGGTGACACCGCCGGACAATATGTAGACGCTCTATGTGGCGAACTCAAGCTGCGCAAATGCTATATCAACGAGCCGCCACATACTATATACATAGGCGGAGGCACGCCAAGCCAACTGCCTCTCCCACTCTTGCGCCGCTTGTTTGATGCCATAGACACAAGCCAAGCTGAAGAAATCACCATGGAGTGCAACCCAGACGACATAACTCCCGAGTTCGCAAAAGCGATAAGCCACCTACCAATAAACAGGATAAGCATGGGAGCACAGACTTTCAGTGATGCGCGACTACGATTCCTATGCCGCCGGCACAAGGCTGCCGACGTGACTTGTGCAGTCACCCGACTGCGCCAAGCTGGCATCAGAAACATAAGCATCGACCTCATGTATGGCTTCCCTGGCGAAACCATTGATGAGTGGCAGGCCGACATATATGCCGCTCTGTCATTAGAGGTTGAGCACCTGTCGGCATACTGTCTGTCGTTTGAAGAAGGAACCCCACTCCACACCATGCTCATGCAAGGCCGTGTGAAAGAAAATGACGAGGAAACGTGCCGCGCAATGTACGAGACATTGACAGACCGACTGACCTCCGCCGGCTATGAGCACTATGAGATTAGTAACTTCGCGCACCAAGGCTACAGATCGAGACACAATAGTGGATACTGGCAATCTGTGCCTTACATGGGCATAGGCGCGGCAGCCCACTCTTTCAACATAAACAGCAGGCAATGGAATGTGGCCGACATTGACACTTACATTGACTCCATTGAACACAACACAGTGCCGGCAGAACGCGAAGAACTTGATATCCCCACACGCTACAATGACACAGTAATGCTTTCACTACGGACCTGTGAAGGCATAGACCTTGACGCTGTCAGACAAGATTTCGGCCATAGCTACGCCACACTATGCCTGCGGCAGGCCGCAACCTACATTGACAATGGCCTGCTTGAACACGTAGCCAACCGGCTGCGCCTCACTCGCAGAGGCCTGTTCGTGAGCGACATGATAATGAGTGACCTCATGGACGCTTAGCCGATTGCCACAAACCACCATCCCGTAAGCTCCAAACCGGCTTATATCCATACCCCACGCCCGCGAAAGCACTTCCAAAACATTCCGCCACAAATGAGTTTTATTCACGCAGCTTACAAGCATACCACAACGCAAAATCTCAATGTCGACAAATAGTCTGAGCCACGAACATGACCATACAAGTCTACTTTCACAACACAGCCCAAATCCAGTTTGCAGTTAACATAAATAAGTTAACAGCACCAAAGTGTCACAAAACATAGAGTAGCCTGAAGATCAATAAGTTACAAAAGATACCGTTTGAGCTTTCGAAACGGTCTGTTTCAGAACATAAAATGTGCCATATTGAAGCATGAAATATGCCGTTTTACAATCCAATATGGTACAGACATAAAGGCAAGGTCACACCGACTGCTTTTAATTATACACTTGCAAGTATAGCAATCCCTGCAAACCCCAATTGGTCATTGGAACGCTGTGGGATATGTTTTGTCACTTCCCCTGTTTTTCAAGTGATTTTGTCCTGTTGCCACGCAGATTGTATGCCGGTTTGTCCCAACTTAGCCTGCTATGCCTTCGACAAAGACAGCAGCAAATCTGCGCGACAACAGAATGAAAGTACTTTTGCCCCTAAAGACAGATTGGAATTAAAAAAGAGACATCATTTTTCGCACTTATCATACCACTCACGCAGCAATCCCCTTGGAGTTCCTCCACTGACCATGCCGTCAAGCACGGTCTTGGCTTCGCTTTTCTTACCCATGAGCAGTAATACGTCCACCTTTGAAATCATATAGTCCGCATTGCCTGGTTGCAGTCGTATTGCCTGATTCCAGTCATATAGAGCCGCGTCGTATGCCTTAAGGTCTTTTTCAAGGGCAGCACGAGCGGCAAAAACTATGCTGCTGTCTGGAAACTGTTCTACAAGGCGGTTCATCTCGTCCATGGCCTCGCCGTTCTGTTTTAGCTTCATGTACGTATGGGCTAGACCAAGCCGAGCCTCCATATTGTAAGGAGTCACGGCAAGGAATGCCAGGTAATCATTCTTGGCCAACTCATATCGGCGCAAATTGGTATTGGCGTATGCCCTATAGTAGAGCGCGGCAAGGTTTTGGGGTTCTTTGCCAAGCACGAGTGTGCACTCGTCTATGGCATACTCCCACTGATATAGCTGCAAGTTTATGGCCGCTTTCCGCAAGTGCAAGTCTGAAGAATAAGGTTTGGCGGCTATCTGCCGATTGAGCTCCGCAAGCGAGTCACGCCACTCTTGCATTGTCTGGGCCATAACATCACTGCAAGACATGACCGCCACGCAGACGGTCATAATCCACAACCGCCTCAAAGCCGCACGTTATTTATATAATCAACAATCCATGCCCCAACATCGCTTGTGCCGTAGTGGGCACCGCCTTCCACCTGTATTTCCGGTGTGCGCACGTTAGCATCGAGCGCGGCATCAACCGCCCTGCGAATCAGTGCGCCCTCGGCCTTGAGGTCGAAGTGCTCGAACATCATGGCTGCAGACAGAATCTGAGCCATTGGGTTGGCTACGTTCTGTCCCTTAGCCTGTGGCCACGAGCCGTGAACAGGCTCAAACACCGGCGTGCTCTCGCCCGTGGAGGCCGACGGCAACAACCCCATTGACCCGGATATGCAACTGCCTTCATCGGTCAGAATGTCGCCGAAAGTGTTCTCCGTCACCATAACGTCAAAGAATGTTGGTTCGGTTATCATACGCATGGCCGCGTTATCAACAAACATATAGTCAACATTCACGTCTGGATAGGCCGACTCCATCTCCTTGGCTACCTGCCGCCACAGCCTGCTGGAGGCGAGCACATTGGCTTTATCGACCACGGTGAGGTGGCGGCGACGCCTGCGGGCGTAGGCAAAGCCCACGTGCATGATGCGCTCTATCTCCGGACGCGTATAATAATTGGTGTCATACGCCTTGTCGTTATCTTGATATTTCTCGCCGAAATACATTCCGCCTGTAAGCTCACGGATGCACACAAAGTCAGCTCCATCTACGAGTTCGGGCCTCAACGGCGAGTTGTGCAGCAGGCACTTGAACGTCTGCACCGGGCGAATGTTGGCAAAGAGGCCGAGCTTCTTGCGCATGGCGAGCAGCCCCTGTTCAGGCCTCACCTTGGCCGTCGGGTCGTTGTCAAACTTTGTGTCGCCCACGGCGGCAAAGAGCACCGCATCGGCCTCCTTGCAGATACGATAGGTCTCGTCGGGAAATGGGTCGCCCACCATCTCTATGGCGTGCGCACCGCAAATGGCCTCACGGTACTCTATCTCATGGCCAAACTTAGCCGCTATTGAATCCGTAACGGCCACCCCTTGTCTCATTATCTCCGGCCCTATCCCGTCACCGGGCAGGACTGCAATCTTAAGTTTCATATCGTTGTCGTAAGTTATTAGTTGTTTTCTTCTATTATGTTCAGCATCTTGAACGTTGCCTTGATGGCCGCCTCAGTCTGGTCTGCATCGAGTCCGCGCGTACGGAACAGCTTGTCGCCGTTGCGCCAGGTGATTACCGTCTGCACCAGCGCGTCGGTGCGCCCTCCAGGCGGAATGGTCACGGCATAGTTTTCGAGCGTCGGGAAAGTGCGCCCAAGCGACTCCTTGTATATCTTACGCATAGCTTTCACAAATGCGTCATACTGTCCGTCGCCTGTGGCAAAACCTTCATAGTACTCACCATTTATGCAAACCTTGACACTGGCCAGAGGTTTCAGCCCCGAGGCCAATGACACCATATAACTCACAAGGCGAACCTTATCCTCCGGCGCGGTGTGTTTCAACACATCGCTCACAATGAACGGCAAGTCGTCTTGAGTCACAATCTCCTTGCGGTCGCCAAGCTCCGTAATGCGCTTCGTCACCCTCTGCATTTGCTCCTGCGTAAGTTCCAGCCCAAGTTCCTGCAGATTGCGGGCTATGTTGGCCCTGCCACTGGTCTTGCCGAGGGCGTACTCACGCTTTCGGCCGAAGCGCTCCGGGACCAGGTCGTTGCAGTAGAGGTTGTCCTTATTGTCTCCGTCAGCATGCACGCCTGCCACCTGCGTGAACACATTCTCTCCAACTATTGGCTGGTTTGGCGCGATAGCTATGCCCGAGTATCCCTCCACGAGGCGGCTTATGGCGTTCAGCTCGCTCTCATTGATGCTTGTCTTAGCATGAAACTGATCCTTCAGAATGGCCTGCACACTCGACAGCGGCGCGTTGCCACACCTTTCACCCAGCCCGTTCACAGTGACGTGGATACCGCGAGCACCACTGAGCACAGCCGCAAGCGAGTTGCTCACAGCCAGATCGTAATCGTTGTGAGCATGGAAATCGAAGTGAGTCCCGGGATAACGTTTCTGCATCTTGCGGAAATACTCTATGACTTGCAGTGGATTCATGATGCCGAGAGTGTCGGGAAGCATGAACCGCCTCACGCCGTAAGTGCGCAACGCATCGACCATATCATACACATAATCAGGCGAATCCTTCATGCCGTTGCTCCAATCCTCAAGATACAGGTTGACAGTTATGCCCTTCGTAGCAGCATAGTCTATAGAACGCTTTATGTCTTCTATGTGCTCCTGCGGTGTCTTGTGCAGCTGGCCAGTACAGTGCTTCAGCGAGCCCTTGGCCAGAAGGTTTATCACCCGGCAGCCGCAATCGTCGATCCAGTCTATAGACAGCCGCCCGTCAACAAAGCCGAGCACCTCTACCCGTTCGAGCATACCTATCCCGCGGGCATATCGGCAAATAGTGGTCACGGCCTCCTTCTCGCCATCCGATACGCGCGCCGAGGCCACCTCCACCCGGTCAACGTTGACATCCCTCAGGAGCTTACGGGCTATAACCAGCTTCTCGTGGGGCAGAAACGAGACCCCGCTCGTCTGCTCCCCGTCGCGAAGGGTGCTGTCCATAATCTCCACAAAGGGCTGTATGCGTCGATAGGAGTTGTTCACTTGTTGAGCCGTTCCCATGCCTCTATCTTGTCCTTGTTCTCTATCAGATAGTCGATGTCGTCCAGTCCGTTCATCAGGCAGTGTTTCTTGTAAGCGTTAATCTCAAACTGCTCGCTCCTGCCGGTAGCCTTGTTGGTCACGGTCTGGTTGGGCAGGTCAACCTCAACCTCTGTCTTCGGGTCGGCGGATATGCTCTCGAACAGCTCTTTCAAGAACGGCTCGGTGACCACAACAGGCAGGACAAAGTTGTTAAGCTCGTTGTTCTTGTGTATATCGGCGAAGAAACTGCTTATCACAACACGGAATCCATAGCCTGCGATAGCCCACGCGGCGTGTTCCCGACTCGACCCCGAGCCGAAGTTCTTTCCGGCCACGAGTATGCAGCCTCCGTAGGTGGGGTCGTTCAACACGAAGTCTTTCTTTGGCGAGCCATCCTCGTTGTACCGCCAGTCACGGAACAGATTGTCGCCGAATCCGGCCTTGTCGGTGGCCTTGAGAAAGCGCGCCGGTATTATCTGGTCGGTGTCCACGTTCTCCAACGGGAGCGGAACACACGTGCTTGTTATTACGTTGAATTTCTGTTTCATAGCTCTATTGCATTAAAGTACGTGGATCAGTGATGCGCCCTGTCACCGCAGCGGCTGCGGCAACCAGCGGCGAGGCGAGTATGGTGCGCGCCCCGGGACCCTGCCGCCCCTCAAAGTTGCGGTTGCTGGTAGATACGGCATACTTGCCGGCGGGCACCTTGTCGTCGTTCATGGCGAGGCAGGCCGAACAGCCCGGCTGGCGTATCTCGAACCCGGCTTCGACCAGGACCTTGTCCAATCCCTCTTCGCGTATCTGCCTGTCCACGGCCCACGAGCCGGGAACGAGCCATGCCACTATGCCTTCGGCCTTCTTCCTGCCGCGGACGATGGAGGCAAAAGCCCTGAAGTCTTCTATGCGGCCGTTGGTGCAGGCACCGAGAAACACGTAATCTACGGCGCGACCCAACAGCCTCTCTCCCGGCTCGAAGCCCATGTAAGCGAGCGACTTGAGGAACGAAGCCCGGCCGGCCTCATCTATGGCATCAACCGAAGGAATGGCCTCGGTGATGCCCATGCCCATGCCGGGATTGGTGCCATAGGTCACCATTGGCTCTATGTCGGCAGCGTCGAACGCCAGTTCCTTGTCAAACACCGCGTCGTCGCCACTCTTCAACGTGCGCCAGTAGGCCACTGCCCTATCCCAGTCGTCACCCTTCGGGGCAAACTCGCGACCTTTGATGTATTCGAACGTTGTGTCGTCGGGGGCTACGAAACCGCCCCGCGCCCCCATCTCGATAGAGAGATTGCACAGCGTGAGCCTGCCCTCCATGGACATATCGCGCACCACTTGGCCTGCATATTCCACAAAATAGCCCGTGGCTCCCGATGTGGTGAGCCGCGACATGAGGTACAGTGCCACGTCCTTGGCCGTAACACCACGACCCAAGCAGCCATTGATAGTGATGCGCATGGACTTTGGTTTCTGCTGCAGTATGCACTGCGAGGCCAGCACCATCTCCACCTCACTGGTGCCGATGCCGAAGGCAACGGCACCCACGGCACCGTGGGTTGACGTGTGCGAGTCGCCGCAGACTATGGTCATGCCCGGCAGCGACAGCCCTTTCTCAGGCCCCACAACGTGGATTATGCCGTTGTCCTTGGACATCATGCCGTAATGTGTGAGACCGAACTCGCGGGCGTTGGCCGCCAGCGCGTCCACCTGCTTGCGCGACACAGGGTCTGCTATCGGCTTGTCCTGATCGTGGGTGGGCGTATTGTGGTCGGGCATACAGTATATCTGCCCGGGGCGGAAGCACTTCAACCCGCGCTGCCTGAGGCCGTCAAAGGCCTGCGGTGAGGTCACCTCGTGGCAATAAAGACGGTCTATATAAAGTTGTGTGGGGCCGTCGGCAATCTGTTGCACAACGTGCTTATCCCATATCTTGTCAAACAGTGTGTTCATATTCTGCTATTTCCTGAATTTGTTTATGCAATCTATGTAAGCCTCTACGGAAGCCGTCACAATGTCGGTATTGGCACCGAAACCATAGTAAAGGTTGCCGTTGTATTCCACCTGCATGTGAACCTTGCCCACATCGTCGGACCCTTTGCTGATGGCCTGTATGGTAAACTCCTTCAAAGTCATCTGTTTACGGATGATGCGCTTCAGGGCTTTGATGGCAGCATCTACCGGACCGTTGCCCGTCGATGACTCTTCGAACTTCTGCCCGGATATGTCGAGCCCCACGCTGGCCACGCTCCGCACGCCCATACCCGTGGTCACCTGCAGGTAGTCGAGCTTCACGGCGTGCGCTTCGGCCGTGTCTGCGCCCGCGAGCATCAGTATGTCGTCGTCGTTTACCTCCTTCTTTTGGTCGGCCAGCTTCAGGAACTTCTGGTAGATCTTGTCCACAGCCTCCTCGCTCGGCACGTTGACACCGAGCACTCCGAGCCTGTATTTGAGCGCGGCCCGGCCCGAACGCGCCGTCAGCACAATCGAATTGTCGTCCAAGCCCACGTCCTTCGGGTTCATTATCTCGTAGGTCTGCACATTCTTCAGCACCCCGTCCTGGTGGATTCCGCTCGAATGGGCAAAGGCATTGCGCCCCACCACAGCCTTGTTGGGCTGCACGGGCATGTTCATAAGGCTCGAAACCATGCGGCTAGCAGGGTAAATCTTCACTGTGTTGATGTTTGTGTCTATGCCGATGTCCTTGTGGCACTTCAGTATCATGGCTATTTCCTCCAGCGAGGTGTTGCCCGCACGCTCGCCTATGCCATTCACGGTCACCTCAACCTGCCGCGCACCGTTGAGCACACCGCTCAGGGTGTTGGCCGTGGCCATGCCGAGGTCGTTGTGGCAGTGCGTCGAAATAATGGCCTTGTCTATGCCATCGACGTGCTCCACGAGATACTTTATCTTCTCGCCATACTCGCTCGGCAGACAGTAACCCGTGGTATCGGGAATGTTCACCACCGTTGCGCCGGCCTTGATCACGGCCTTTATCACCCGCGCCAGGTACTCGTTGTCCGTGCGCCCGGCATCTTCGGCATAGAACTCCACGTCGTCAACAAAGCGACGCGCATACTTCACAGCTGCCACGGCCCGCTCTATTATCTCCTCACGGTTACTGTTGAACTTATATTTAATGTGCTCATCGCTCGTGCCGATGCCTGTGTGAATTCTCTTGTGCTTGGCATACTTCAGTGACTCTGCGGCAACATCAATGTCCTTCTCTACGGCACGCGTCAGAGCACAGATGGTGGGCCACGTCACGGCTTTGGATATCTCTATCACCGAATTGAAGTCGCCTGGACTCGAAATAGGGAAGCCGGCCTCTATGACATCAACCCCTAGCTGCTCCAGCATCTTGGCCACCTGAATCTTTTCAACTGTGTTCAACTGGCATCCGGGCACCTGCTCGCCATCCCGAAGCGTGGTATCAAAAATAAACAATCTGTCACTCATAATATAATCCGTTCGTTTATTATTTAAATAAAAGACCTTTCTCACACAGGGAGTGAGAAAGGTCTGACACATATCTTTACACGAAACTACACGCCACCTTCATCACCCCCTACCGTCCGTAGCAGCAGGATAATGTTCTGTAGCTGTGATAGAATATTATTGTTCATATCTTGATTTTATCACTTATTTGACTGCAAAGTTAAACAAAATCATTGAAACAAACAAATAAATTATAATTTTTAACGACCAAAAGATATCATTTTGCCATATTGCTTCTTCGACAACAAGCCGGAAGCATTGCCCGTGCATATTGAAAAAACGGCACAGCTAGAGCTATTCTAAAGCATTTCTTATCCCGAACTCGCGTATATATAGAGAGGAAGGAATTTTTGAACATACGGTTCAAAAAAACATGAATTAGAGCGGTAAACGAGACTCGAACTCGCGACCCTCGGCTTGGGAAGCCAATGCTCTACCAACTGAGCTATTACCGCATCACCTGCCAAATTAGACTTAGATTCTTCCACAAAAGAGAAGAGCCGACACCCGGACTCGAACCGGGGACCTATTCATTACGAAAGAATTGCGCTCCCAAATGTGCCATGTCGGCTTTGTTTACTGCGTATCTTTTTTTGCTGTTGCAAAGAAACAACAAAAAATCTTATCCACCAAATTTTTCAATAAAGTTTTTCTTTTAAATAATTCCCTGTTATGCTATATTTGCATCCGCTCACCATTTCCGGAGTACCAGCAATGACCAATTCACCACCGCGGTCGCCTCCATCAGGCCCCATGTCGATTACGTAATCTGCACACTTTATCACATCAAGATTGTGCTCTATTATAACAATTGTGTGACCACGCTCAATAAGCGCATCGAAAGCTTGCAGCAAACGTTTTATGTCATGGAAGTGGAGTCCGGTGGTAGGTTCGTCAAAAATAAACATTGTAGGCTCTTGCTTTTCCTGTCCTATAAAATAAGCCAGTTTCACCCGCTGATTTTCCCCACCTGACAGCGTTGAGGAGTTCTGTCCAAGCTGTATGTACCCAAGACCAACATCCTCTAATGGCTTCAACCTCTTCACTATTTGCTTCTGGCCATGCGCACCAAAAAACTCCATTGCCTCACTTATTGTCATATTCAACACTTCATCGATGTTCTTTCCTTCATAGCGTACATCGAGCACCTCTTGCTTAAACCTATGGCCATGGCAACTCTCACATTCCAAAACAAGGTCTGCCATGAATTGCATTTCGACTGTAATCACCCCTGCCCCTTTGCATTCTTCACACCGTCCGCCTTCGGCATTGAAAGAAAAGTATTGCGCCGTAAACCCCATCTGCTGAGCCAACGGCTGCTGGGCGAACAACTCCCTTATAGCATCATAAGCCTTGACATAGGTAGCCGGATTGGAGCGTGTGCTCTTACCAATCGGATTCTGGTCGACAAACTCTATGTGCTTGACACGCATTATGTCTCCTTCGAGCGAAACATAATCACCGGGCGCATCGCACACCTCGCCCAAATGGCGTTTCAAAGCAGGGTACAATATACCTTTCACAAGCGAAGACTTGCCAGAGCCACTGACCCCGGTAACCACCGTCATTACATTAAGCGGGAAAACGACATCTACTCCACGCAAATTGTTCATGCGGGCACCGTTTACCTTTATACTCATATTCCACTTACGACGACTGCGTGGTAGTGGTATTTCCTCTTCACCCATTAAATATTTAACAGTGTGGCTTGAAGGATACTTGAGCACAGCGTCACCATTTATCTTAGACGGACTCCCAGCGAACACGATCTCACCGCCAAGCCGTCCGGCGTCCGGTCCCACGTCAATAAGGTAGTCAGCCGCCTTTATTATCTCCTCGTCATGCTCAACGACCACAACCGTGTTGCCCAAAGCCTGCAAGTGCCTGAGCACCCCTATCAGCCTGTCTGTATCTCGACTGTGCAGGCCGATACTCGGCTCGTCAAGTATGTAAAGAGAACCAACAAGGCTACTTCCCAATGAAGTGGTGAGGTTTATGCGCTGGCTCTCGCCACCACTGAGCGTGTTCGACGCACGGTTTAAAGTAAGATAGCCAAGACCGACATCAAGCAGAAACTGCAGACGATTGCCTATCTCAACCAAAAGCCTCTTGCCAACACTCGCATCTTGCTCACCAAGCTCTATACTGTCAAACCATTCCTTCAATCGCACAATGGGCATTTCCACAAGATCCGAAATGCTACGTCCACATATTTTCACATAATTTGCTTCCTTTTTCAACTTAGTGCCATGACATACCGGACACACCGTCTTGCCACGATAACGGCTCATCATAACGCGGTACTGTATCTTGTACTGGTTTTCTTTCACCATCTCGAAAAACGAATCAATACATACCTTATCATTTATGCCCTTTCCCTTTTCACTTGGCAAGCCATGCCACAACTGGTCTTTCTGCTCGCGCGTCAAATTATAGTAAGGCTCGAATATCGGGAAATCGTCCACCGCGGCCCGCCTGCAGAACTCATCTTGCCACATTTTCATTTTATCTCCGTGCCAGCATACCACACAACCCTGATACACACTCAGCGATGTGTTCGGTATCACCAACTTCTCATCGATACCTACCACATTGCCAAAACCCTGGCATTCTGGACAAGCACCCATTGGCGAGTTGAAAGAAAACAAGTTGTCCGTAGGCTCCTCGAATACCATCCCGTCTGCCTCAAAACGCGTAGAAAAATCATAACAAAGCATGGAGGGCAGAAACATTATACGACAACTGCCATTACCTTCATAGAAAGCTGTCTCAGAAGAGTCCACAAGCCGGGCTATATCATCCTTGCCAAATCCTACCGACAAACGGTCTATGACAAGATATATGCCATTTGCGTCGGCATCTGCAGCATCACCATCATCGAGAAAATCCTCTATCCTGCAAAAGCTCCCATTGCAAAACATACGGGCATATCCCTGCAATACGTACATTCGCAGTTGCTGTTCCACACTGCGCCCTTGCGCAAGACACAACGGCGACATAACGACAAACTTGGTGCCCGGAGAAAATTCCGCCACACAGTTTATCACGTCTTCCACAGTATGCTTCTTCACCTCAACGCCACTTATCGGCGAATACGTGCGCCCTATACGTGAGAAAAGCAACCTCAGGTATTCGTATATCTCTGTCGTCGTCCCCACGGTTGACCTCGGATTGCGACTGATTACCTTCTGCTCTATGGCTATTGCTGGAGGGATGCCCTTTATATAGTCACACTCTGGCTTGTTCATCCTCCCAAGAAACTGCCTTGCGTAAACTGACAGGCTTTCTACATAACGCCGTTGCCCCTCGGCATACAATGTGTCGAAAGCCAATGAAGACTTGCCCGAACCGCTGACACCGGCAATCACAACAAATTTGTTTCTCGGGATAACAACGTCTATATTCTTTAAGTTATTAACTCTTGCCCCCCTTATTTCTATGCAATTATCCATAACCGATATCCATAAATTTAATCAGCAAAGTTAATGCTTTTATTTCTAAAACACAAATGAATTGCAGGAAAAGGACAGCTGAGCACACAAGCAGAACCACAAGCAGAACCACAATACAATAATCGTAGTAGACACTTCATGCCAAACCACAAAGGCAAACCCGACGTGAAAACCATACCCAAAACAACAGTTGGTAAAATCGAAACGGTTTCCAGAACTCAAGGAATGCCAATATGAAAGAAAACCCAATGCCGTATGACACATAGACCGCAAGCCACCACAAAATCCAACAAAAAGACAGCAATTATATATTTTTATTGATAAAATGTTTGCCATTTCAGCAAAAAGCTATATCTTTGCAACCGAATTTAAGAAATAGACAACATAAGCAAACAAGCAAAAAGGAAAGAAAGCTATGAATGCATCAAAAGTATTAGAAAACCTCAAGGTAAGGTTTCCAAACGAGCCAGAGTACATACAGGCTGTTGGACAGGTTCTCCCTACAATAGAAGAAGAATACAACAAGCATCCTGAATTTGAGAGAGCAAACTTAATAGAGCGCCTCTGCATACCCGATCGCGTCATCGAATTTCGCGTAACGTGGGTTGACGACAGCGGAAAAGTGCAGACAAACATGGGCTATCGCATCCAACACAACAATGTGATAGGACCGTATAAAGGCGGCATACGTTTCCACAAGTCTGTAAATCTCGGCATACTGAAGTTCCTGGCTTTCGAACAGACGTTCAAGAACTCGCTGACCACCCTGCCTATGGGAGGCGCAAAAGGCGGTTCCGACTTCTCACCCCGCGGCAAGAGCGATGCCGAAGTGATGCGCTTCTGCCAGGCATTCATGAACGAGCTGTACCGGCATATTGGTCCCGATGTAGACGTTCCTGCCGGCGACATAGGCGTTGGCGGCCGCGAAATAGGCTATCTTTTCGGACAATATAAGAAACTCACCCACGAATGGAGCGGTGTGCTCACAGGCAAAGGAAGAGAATACGGCGGATCGCTGATACGCCCCGAGGCCACAGGCTACGGAACGGTATATTTCCTCCAATCTATGCTTGACACCAAAGGTATTGAGCTGGCAGGCAAGAGCGTGCTCATTTCAGGCTCGGGCAACGTTGCGCAATATGCGGCCGAGAAATGTCTGCAACTTGGTGCCAAAGTACTGACACTGTCCGATTCGGACGGATACATATACGACCCAGACGGCATTGACCGCGAGAAGCTCGACTTCGTGATGGAGCTGAAAAACATCGAGCGCGGGCGCATAAAGGAATACGCCGACGAATATCCGAACGCCGTCTACCACGCAGGAGAGAGGCCATGGAACGAAAAGGCCGACATCGCGCTGCCATGCGCCACACAAAACGAAATCAACGGGGAAGAGGCTCAGGCTCTCGTCAACAACGGGGTCATCGCTGTTGCAGAAGGCGCTAATATGCCTTCAACTCCCGAAGCCATAGAGATATTCCAGAACGCAAAGATACTCTATGCCCCAGGCAAGGCATCGAATGCCGGTGGAGTGTCTGTTTCCGGACTTGAGATGAGCCAGAACTCCGAACGCCTCAGTTGGACAGCCGAGGACGTGGACAACAGGCTGAAAATCATTATGAAGGACATTCACGACAACTGCGTAAAATACGGAACAGAGCCAGACGGATATGTAAACTACGAGAAAGGAGCCAACGTGGCAGGCTTTATGAAAGTAGCCAAGGCCATGATGGCACAAGGCATCGTATAAAACCAAACCACCATAACATAACAAGCAAGAGGCTGCGCCTATTTTGGCACAGCCTCTTTTTCGTAAAATGCAGAAAGGACATAAAACAAAAGGTTGCAACGTAAAAATTTAACCACCACACAGCCTCTTGCTTGCCTGGCATCTACTACGCAACACACAGACATCCATATATACGGCACTCAGCAGAATGAAAGAAACACACCCTTGCTGAAACTGCATGGGGCTGTGTCAAAATGTAGTAGAAAGGAGCTAACCGAAGTTAGACGAACTGTTGGCCGTCGGAAGTTAACGGACAATACCTCAGGAAGTAAAAAAATTAAAGGTAAGAAAGAGTGAGCAGTTGGAAAGTCAGAGACAATTGTCTGTACTCCTGTCTCCTGTTTCCTTTAAAGCATACGTTTGTCAACTCCAGATAACTTCGGGCGAAGCCCAAACTCCCGTCAACTCCATTTTGGCACAGTGTCTAAGCCTTCCAACCTCACAGTTTCACCTTTACCTTTTTTGCCTTGCTCTCATTCTGCAATCTGTCAAGAGCTGTGACAACATAAGTATATTGAGTTCCGCCATTCCTATATGGCAACTTATAATAAGTCTTGTCTGTAATTGCCACAATCTTTGACGCATTTTCAATGCGAACCTTCTCGCCTCTCTCAAACCGGTATATCACATATTTATGGGCCACATCATCCCAATCCTTGCCCTTCGGTGGTGTCCAGAAGAGTATATACCCATCGGCCGTCCACACTGGTTTCAGCTTGCGCACTTTCTTTGGCGCTTTTTTGTCCAGAAACGGCATTTGTGGCTGGAGCGCCGGATATTTCCAATATACATTCCGCAACAGGCTTCCATACTTTCCTATGTCATCCACAACAGCCTTCGCATACCACAACACAGTGCCTTGGACATTATACATACGCCTATGCAAATCATACTTGGCCGGCATTTGGTTGATGTTTGGGTTGGCAGGATCTGCATAGCGTACAGTCCTCTCCACGTCTTCACCGATAAACAACGGCCTTCCGCCAGCATATTGGTTCCACCACTCTATCAGTGTCTTGTAGTCGGCTGCAGGATGTCCAATCTGCCAATACAGCTGCGGCACACAGTAATCCAGCCATCCGTTGTTTATCCAAAGCAGCACGTCGGCGTACAAATCATCATAGTTTTGCAGGCCGTTCGTATTGCTGCCTATGGAAGAACTTCGCCTGTTCCTGTAAATTCCAAATGGCGACACGCCGAATTTCACCCATGGTTTCACCCCCTTTATGGTCTCATAAAGTTGCTTTACGAACAAATTGACATTATATCTACGCCAATCGCCCTTGTCCGTAATGCCGTTGGAATACAGGCTGAACTGCGTATCATCGGGAATCACAGCCCCGGCAACCGGGTACGGATAGAAATAATCATCTATATGCAACCCGTCTATATCATAACGCTTCACGATGTCGCTTACCACCTTGCAGATGTAATCCCTGTTCTCAGGCATACCTGGGTTCAATATCAACTGCCCGTCATAAGCAAACACACGTCCCGGCTGTCGCGCCGCTATATGTGTTGCAGCTAGCTCAGCCGTATTTTTGGTCCTCGCCCTGTAAGGGTTTATCCAAGCGTGAAGCTCCATGCCACGACTGTGGCATTGCTCAACCATCCACTCCAACGGGTCCCAATATGGATTGGGCGCCTTGCCCTGAACGCCGGTAAGGAATCTGCTCCAAGGCTCATAAGGACTGGCATAGAGGGCATCGCACTCCGCCCTCACCTGAAAAATTATCGCGTTCACACCGTCCTTCTGCAGTTCATCAAGCTGCCGAATGAGCGTTTGCTGCATGGCCGCGGTAGACATCCCCATGAACTGTCCGTTCACACATTGTATCCACGCGCCGCGGAATTCCCTCTTTTGCTGTGCCTTGACCGGCAATACCGCCATATAAGCAAGCACCAACACAAATAACAATAATCTTTTCATCAGAACCCTTTATTTCAGATATTCAAATATTTTTTCGGTCCAGTCGCTACCGTTCTCAGGGCAGAATGTCTTTATGCCAAGCCTCCCTGCTGCCTCAACGTTGCGTATGCCGTCATCGAGGAACAGCGTTTCGCCCGGCTCTATGCCTTCATCACCAAGCACTTTCCGGAAGAACCTCTCGTCTGGCTTCATCACTCCACACTTATAACTTACATACATCGCGTCCATATAATACGACACCGGATGCCCGTTGCCGTCAAAGTCATCACTGAGAGCCCAGCTCATCATGAAAGGGTTGGTATTGGACAGCAATATCAACCTATATCCGTCGGCACGAAGCCTGAGCAGCGCGTCAAGATTTCTCTGCGGCACTTCCTTGCAATAACCTTTCCATCCGTACAGGCATTGCTCACCTGTCACTTCATGCCCAATGATATCGCTAAGCCCGGCACGAAATTCCTCCGCACTTATCTTGCCAAGCTCAAGGTCGCCAAATATACCGCTCTGTGTGTATGTGTCGAGCCGCTTGTCGGCATCCTTGAGCCCTATCTCTTTGAAGCGGTCCACAGCCCGCACAGGGTCGAGGGTGATAATCACTCCTCCAAAATCAAACAATATATTCTTTATCATCACTCTTTGTTTTCAAACGACGCCAAGCATCAATGCTTTTGCGACAAATATCCACAAACTACTCACACTCTCCGCTGCCATAGAACACCGTATGTCACAGTTAACATTTTTATGTTAACGGCAGCAGCAGCGCCTAACGGAGATAACCTACTGACAGCCAACGTGTTGCGAAACGTGCCATTTGAGCCTTCAATATATGCCGTTTCAGACGGTGAAACGCCCTTTTTCGCAATGCAAAATGCGCTGTATTGAAATACCGAATGACTCCTACGCGAAAACGTGGCCGGCCGACTCTTTTTTAATTGCATATTCGCATTTATGGGCAGATTGCGGACATACCCTTCATCTCTGCATATTGCCAGTTCACAAAAATCCATCAACAAAAGAAGGACAAGGCTGCCAGTCAATCGGCAAACAAGTCCAACTTGTTCTTGCGGGCTTGCTCTATCGACATCAGTCCGTGCTGTTCGCAACGGTAAGCATCGCGCATGGCCTCATACTTATCCGCGAGGCTGCTGACGAACGACGCGCGCTCCGCACCGTTAAGCAAGTGACCCGCAACGATGGAATTCTGCGAAGCATCCTTAAGCCACACCACCGGACCATGGTACACGGGGGCTATCTTCAGTGCCACGTGCAGCTCGCTCGTTGTGGCTCCGCCTATCATGACAGGTATGTCAAGCCCGGCAGCATCCAGTTCTTTTGCCACATTCACCATCTCCTCAAGGCTCGGGGTTATCAGTCCGCTCAGGCCAATGATGTCAACCCGCTCTTCTTTCGCCTTCCTGACTATCTGCTCGGCGGGCACCATCACCCCCATGTCTATTATCTCATAGTTGTTGCAGGCCATGACCACGCCCACAATGTTCTTGCCAATGTCATGCACATCACCCTTGACCGTAGCAAGCAACACCTTGCCAGCCTTGGCGCGGTTGGCCACCCCAGCAGACTCTATATACGGCTGCAGTATCTCTACTGCCTGCTTCATGGTGCGGGCGGTCTTGACCACCTGCGGAAGGAACATCTTGCCACTGCCAAATAACTCCCCCACCCTGTTCATACCTGACATAAGCGGGCCTTCTATTATGGCAACGGCAGATGGATATGCCCCCAAGGCCTCATGCAAATCGGACTCCAAATAATCGCTGACACCTTTCACCAAAGCCGTAGACAACCGCTCGCCGAGAGTCCCCTGCCGCCACGATGGAATGTCTGTGGCAGAACTTTCGCCACAGGCATTGCCTGTCTCAGCCTGTTCCTTCAGCCTTTCGGCAAGCCCTATCAACGCATCGGCTGCACCGGGATGACGGTCCAGGACCGCGTCTTCTATCACATCCAACTGTTCCTTGGGGATGTCGCTATACGTAACTTTAGTCGCAGGATTCACGATGCCAAAATCCATTCCGCTCTGTATGGCGTGGTAAAGAAACACAGCATGAATGGCCTCACGGATGTAATTGTTGCCACGGAAAGAAAACGACAGATTGCTCACCCCTCCGCTCACGTGCGCCCCAGGCAGGTTCTGCCTTATCCAGGCGGCCGCCTTTATGAAATCGGCTGCGTATGAGTTGTGCTCATCCATGCCAGTGGCAATGGCGAGCACGTTGGGGTCAAATATTATGTCAAGCGGATTCATGCCGACTTTCTCTACAAGCAACTTGTAAGCCCGCGCCGCAATGGCTATGCGCCGCTCGTAAGTTGTGGCCTGTCCCTGCTCGTCGAAGCACATCACTATGACCGCCGCCCCATAGCGCACGGCATCTCGGGCATGAGCGAGAAACGCCTCCTCGCCCCCCTTCAACGATATGGAGTTTACAATGCACTTGCCCTGCACGCACTTCAACCCAGCTTTCACCACTTCCCAATCAGACGAATCTATCATTATCGGCACACGGGCTATGTCAGGTTCAGACATGAGCAGATTCAGGAAGTTCACCATCTCCGTGCGGGCATCGAGCAGACCGTCGTCCATATTCACATCGAGCACCAAAGCCCCGTCGGCCACCTGCTTGCGCGCGATGCCAAGAGCCTCGGCGTAGTTTTTCTCCTTTACCAAGCGAAGGAACTTGCGCGAGCCGGCCACGTTGCACCGCTCGCCAACATTGACAAAACGGACTTCGGGCGTAACCTCAAGCGCATCGAGGCCGCTGAGCCAAAGATTGACCGGCCGACCGGCCGGTATGCGCGGCGGCTTTCCTTCGGCCAAAGCTGCGAAACGCTCTATGAACTTATCTGTAGTGCCACAACAACCGCCCATGATGTTGACCAGCCCTTCATCAACAAACTCGGCCATCTGGGCAGCCATGCTCTCCGGAGTCTCGTCATACTGCCCCAACTCATTTGGCAAGCCCGCGTTGGGATAAACGCTTACATAACAGTGAGCACGGCGTGAGAGCTGGCGCAAGAACGGCTTCATCTGCCGCGCACCGAACGAGCAGTTCAATCCGACGGAGAAAACCGGGTAAGTGCTCATGCTGGCAAGGAAGGCATCGAGCGTCTGCCCGCTGAGCGTTCGCCCGGCAAGGTCACTCACAGTCACAGACAGCATTATAGGAAGGCTCACGCCGCGCTCCTCCATTACAGCCAGAGCCGCGTTGACCGCCGCCTTGGCATTGAGCGTATCGAATATCGTCTCGACGAGCAATGCGTCTACGCCGCCCTCCACCAATGCGTCAATCTGCTCTCGATAAGCATCAAACAACTCATCGAAACTAAGGTTGCGCAAAGCCGGATTGCTCACGTCGGGACTCATGGAACAAGTCTTATTTGTGGGTCCGACAGAGCCAGCCACAAAACGCGGCCAATCCACGGTGGAAAACTCGTCGGCCACACGACGTGCTACCAAAGCCCCTTGCAACGCCATTTCACGGCAAACAGCCTCAAGGCGGTAATCAGCCTGAGACACTCTCTGGCTGCTGAAAGTGTTTGTTGTGATTATGTCGGCACCTGCATGCAGATATTTACGGTGTATATCGGCAATGACATCAGGCCGCGTTATGTTCAGCAAGTCATTGTTGCCCATCATCTGCACCACGGCATCGGCAAAGTCCATGCCACGAAAGTCAGACTCCGTCAGCCCGTACTGCTGTATCATGGTGCCCATAGCACCGTCAAGAATCAATATGCGACGGCCTGCCGCTTCGCTCAGTGTAGTGTTCATCTATCAATAATGCTTTATGGCCCGCTCCATCTCGCGGCGGTCTTCCTTTTCCTTCAATGTCTGCCTCTTGTCGAAATCCTTCTTTCCCTTGCACAGAGCGATGTCCATCTTTGCCCTGCCATTGGCATCAATGAACACCAACAGCGGCACGATGGTATATCCAGTTTGCTTTGTTGCGCTCTGCAGCTTGCGTATTTCTCGCTTGTTGAGCAGCAGCTTGCGGTCGCGCTTGGCATCATGGTTGTTGTATGAACCATAGAAATAAGGGCTTATGCTCATGCCCTTCACCCATATCTCACCATTATTTATATAGCAAAACGTGTCCACCAGACTGGCCTTGCCCTGCCTGATAGACTTTATCTCGGTGCCTGTGAGCACTATTCCCGCAGTGTATGTCTCTATGAAAAAATACTCGAAAGCAGCCTTCTTGTTCCTTATGTTTACCGGACTCTTCTTTCGTATCAGTTCTTCTTCCTTATTCATCTTTGTCTATCCTTGCGAAACGCTCTATATGCTCATCGACAAACTGCGCCACGGCTGCCGTCCACTCTTCCTCGTTCTCCACGAACTCATCGTCAAAATCATCGAAATCGGGGAATCGCTCGAACAATGCCATGAACTCATCGTCAGAACAGTCGCGTTCTATTTCCTCATGATATTTCTTATATAAAGGATACGCATCGTACACCAGCTTGGCCAGGTCGCGCAGCCCCCAGAGCTTCAGCATCTTGGCAAACGGATTCAAGAATATAAACCCGCCATATCCGTTGTGTATCAGCTGGATAAGCCCACCGTCCATCACCTCGTCGCGCATAGCGACATAAGCGAGCAAAGTTAGCTGGTCGGCATTCAACTCTGCCATCGCCTCTGCTGTCAATTCCCCACCCGAAACCGCGCGGATGGCATCGACAAACACCTGCAGAAAAGCATCCATGCCTTCGGATGCCGCCGTTCGCAACTCCGCGTCTTTCACTATCGCTTCTTTCATATCCATTAACAAAATAACACTGCGCCACCATAAACACGGACTTACACGCAACCGCCAAGCGCAATGTATGGTTTGCAAATTTACATGATTTTTTCCGAAATGCTACTCTCCACGACGAAAAAAACTGCATACCAGCACAAAAGCGACCACACAAAGCCCATGCCACTGCACTCCACACCACCAGAAACGGCACAGGCGACCGACACCTTTCAATCGCGGAAAGACCAGACAACAAACCACAATCGATGCCAACATGACACAACGCACAACATGAAAGCCAAGGAAAAATAGACTTAAACCATAATCGGAAACCAGAACGCCGGAAAATATGTTTTGTTGCTTTCCACGGTTTTCCAAGCGCTTTCATCCTGTTGCCGCCATCTTGTCTGCCGCCTTGTCTCGACATAGTCCACCACGTCTTCGACAAAGATTGCCGCCAATCTGCACAGCAACAGAACGAAATCACCTTGGCTTCTAATGGCGATTTTGGGTTAAAGAGTTAAAAAGAATACCTATTTTTAGGTATTTTCTCAGAAGATTTTAGTAATTTTGCGAGCAAATAAGAACGCTCATTTATTCATTACATAAAATTAAAAGAACATGACTTATTCCAATGAAGTCAACAACATGTGTGTTGTTGCCAAAGGCCCGAACCACGGACCGGCTCCAATACCCGAAGAGGGAAAATGGATTCAAGCAAAGGAGATAAAGGACATTTCCGGTTACACCCACGGTGTGGGCTGGTGCGCTCCGCAGCAGGGTGCCTGCAAGTTGTCACTGAACATAAAGGAAGGCGTCATCCAGGAATGCCTCGTCGAGACCATCGGGTGCACTGGCATGACCCATTCTGCAGCCATGGCATCGGAGATTCTCCCCGGCAAGACCATTCTTGAGGCACTCAACACCGACCTTGTATGCGATGCTATCAACACTGCCATGCGTGAACTTTTCCTGCAGATAGTTTACGGACGCTCGCAGAGCGCTTTCTCGGAAGACGGACTCGTGATCGGAGCCGGCCTGGAAGACCTTGGCAAAGGCCTGCGCTCACAGACCGGCACACTCTACGGCACAGTGGCAAAGGGCACACGCTATCTCGAACTGACCGAAGGCTATATCACCAAGATGTTCCTCGACAAAGACAACCAGGTGTGCGGATATGAGTACGTGCACCTCGGCAAGATGATGGAAGCCATAAAGAACGGCATGGACGCCAACGAGGCTGTGAAGAAATTCACAGGAACTTACGGACGCACCACCGCCGAGCAGGGAATTGTTAAGAGTATTGACCCACGTAAAGAGTAAGAAGGAGGACCGACACAATGATTAGAAAAGTTAGTTTCGAGAGCCAGGAGCGTCGCATCAAGCAAGTATTGGCCGCTCTCAACGCCAATGGGATAAAGGACATAGAAGAGGCAAACCAGATATGCGAGAATGTCGGCATAGACCCATACAAGATTTGCGAGGACACTCAAGGCATCTGCTTTGAGAACGCAAAGTGGGCATACGTATGCGGCGCCGCAATAGCCATCAAGAAGGGAGTGAAGACAGCTGCTGAGGCAGCAGAGGCCATAGGCATCGGCCTGCAGAGCTTCTGCATTCCCGGTTCAGTTGCCGATGACCGCAAGGTGGGCCTGGGCCACGGCAACCTGGCTGCACGCCTGCTTCGCGAGGACACAGAATGCTTTGCCTTCCTGGCCGGCCACGAGTCATTCGCTGCAGCAGAAGGCGCAATCAAGATTGCAGAGATGGCCAACAAAGTGCGCCAGAAGCCTCTACGCACCATACTGAACGGACTCGGCAAGGACGCAGCCATGATAATCAGCCGCATCAACGGATTCACGTATGTACAGACCAAGTTCGACTATTATACGGGCGAGTTGAAGGTCGTTCGCGAAATTCCCTACTCGGACGGACCGCGCGCCAAGGTGAAGTGCTACGGAGCCGACGACGTTCGCGAAGGCGTGGCCATCCTTTGGAAAGAGAACGTTGATGTTTCAATCACGGGCAACTCCACAAACCCGACACGCTTCCAGCACCCTGTAGCCGGAACATACAAGAAGGAGCGCGTGCTCGCAGGCAAGCCCTACTTCTCGGTAGCTTCTGGTGGTGGCACGGGCCGCACGCTGCACCCGGACAATATGGCCGCAGGCCCCGCTTCTTACGGCATGACAGACACTTTGGGTCGTATGCACTCCGACGCTCAGTTCGCAGGCTCTTCATCGGTGCCTGCACACGTTGAGATGATGGGCTTCCTCGGCATGGGCAACAACCCGATGGTCGGCGCAACAGTTGCCGTAGCCGTAACCGTAGACATGGCACTGAACAAGAAATAACGCCATAGCAAGCATCTTGCTAAAACATAATGAATGCTCCCGCACACCAATGCTGCGGGAGCATTTGTTTTTTGTCATAAACCAGGAGCACTCCGTACAGCCCGCCACAAGGTCTTTCCTTAAACAAGGCACACGCATCTTGCCCGTACATACAAATATGCAATTAGAAAATACCCATCCGCCACCGCTTTCAAGCATGAGCCGTTCCGTCTTTCAATACAGCACATTCTGCGCTGCGAAAAGGGGCGTTTCACCACCCGAAACGACACATTTTGGAGGCTCAAACGGCACGTTTTACAACACTCTGTCCGCCAGCCGGTTAACCACGTTGGCCACTGTTGCCGCCTTTAACATAAAAGTGTTAACCGCAACACACGACAATATACGTCCACTGAGCGCAGGAGACATTCGCTGACATTCTGTCACAATGCAAGCACACCCTTGAAACGCCTTCGTGAAACACACAAGCATCCGCGAATGGCCATAAGGAAACGCAGGGGAAAAGAAAGCAAAAAAGAGGCTGCGCAAAAATGAAGTCAACTGGAGTTGGGGCTTCACCCTAAGTTATCTGGAGTTGACAGACGTATGCTTTAAAGGAAACAGGAGACAGGAGTACAGACAATTGTCTCTGACTTTCCAACTGTTCACTCTTTCTTACCTTTAATTTTTAACTTACTGAGGTTTTGTCCGTTAACTTCCGACAACCGGCAAGGCATCTAACTTCAGCTAACTACTTTCAACTACATTCTGCTCCCTGTCGTAGGAAATCCCCCCACCATGAAAGACGACACAAACAACAACACAAAACGAACAGGCCACTACGCACACAATGCATGACGGGAGACACAGCGCCACCAACAAATTACGATACGTTAACAGACAAAATCCGGATAATATTTCGCCGTTACAGAAATATTTCATACCTTTGCAAATACAAAGAAGGACAAATTTAGGTCGTATCGGTTAGATTGGGATACTCATCAAATTAAAAACGAAAACCGAGAAGATATCACTGACCAATGGCGGGCCACAACCGTTCAGGTAGCAGCAATGCCGGTGGATTACAAAGGCAGGGAACTCTCAAATCTTATGTATATAGGAGTTTTCATCACATCATCGGTACGACCTTTTTTATATCACAACAAAATCCAACCGTCATGTTTTCCGGAATAATAGAAGAATTTGCCACGGTCACTGCCATACGCAAGGATCGCGAGAACATTGATTTCACGCTTAAATGCTCTTTCACTGACGAGCTGAAAATAGACCAAAGCATTGCGCACAACGGCGTGTGCCTAACAGTTGTGAACATAGAAAACGGCACTTACACGGTGACGGCCATGAAAGAAACTCTCGACAGAAGCAACCTCGGGTTGCTGAAAGTGGGGGACAAGGTGAACGTGGAACGCTCAATGCTCATGAACGGCCGCCTGGACGGACACATCGTGCAAGGCCATGTGGACGAAACGGCACGCTGCACTGATATCAAAGATGCCGACGGCAGCACATACTTCACGTTTGAATATAAAGAGGACCCTGTCATGGCCCAGAACGGATATTTCACAGTTGACAAAGGAAGCATAACTGTAAACGGCGTATCTTTGACGGTATGCAACCCGACTTCCAACACATTTCAAGTGGCAATAATACCATACACATTTGAACATACCAATTTTTGCGACATAAGGCCTGGTTCAATTGTAAACATCGAATTCGACATTTTAGGGAAATACATTGCAAGGCTGCAGCAAATGAAACGTTAAAAAGACAGGCAACAGTCCCATCTGCCTACAGCCTTATTTCATATATATTCACACACCAAACAAAAGTTAAGCACCCAAATGTTATCGAAGATTTGGATGCTTAACTCTACTAACCGCCAATAAACATCTATTACATTTTTCAGCAAACAAAAATATCCCTAATTTTGCACCGTGAAACTTTAGAGAATCATGTATGAAAAAATGGATAGTGTTTATAATGGCAATCACAGCATCGGCATCTTATGCCAATGCTGAAAGCCCCCGAAAGTGGACATTGAAAGAATGTATTGACTATGCGATAGCCAACAACATAACACTGCAAAAGACACGCCTCACGAAACGTTCGGCAATAGAAGACTTGAAACAATCACAATCAGACCTGTTGCCTTCACTCAGCTTCTCGACCACCCAGTCGGCCGGCTACAGGCCATGGGTGAACTCTGGCATCAGCACCGTTACAAACGGAACCGTGTCAACAAGCATAAACAAGACGTATTACAACGGAAGCTATGGGCTAAATGCAAGTTGGACTGTATGGAACGGAAACGCCAACAGAAACACAATAAAACTGAACAAGCTGAACGCCCAACAGTCAGAGCTCGACTCTGCCGAGACAGCCAACAGCATCCAAGAACAAATAGCGCAACTATACATCCAGATATTATACCTGACCGAATCAATAAAAGTAAACAAGCAAAGCTACGAAACCAGCCTCAAAAACGAAGAAAAAGGCAGGGAAATGATGGAAGTAGGCAAGATGTCAAAAGCCGACTTGGCACAACTTACGGCACAAACGGCACAAGACAAATATAACATTGTAGAATCAGAAAGCAACCTGGCCAACTATAAGCTGCAGCTGAAACAACTGCTGGAAATAACAAACGGGCAAGAATTTGACATTTATATACCGGAGACCACAGACGAAAGCGCATTGAGCGACATACCATCATTGCAGACCGTATACGAGGCCGCACTCTCAATACGCCCCGAAATAAAGAACAACCAATTGGCCATAGAAAGCAGCGACCTGAGCATAGCCATCGCAAAAGCAGGAAAGCTACCCACAGTAAGCATCAGCGGCAGTGTCATAACAAGCACGACTTCAATGAACTCACGGAATTGGGACAAACAAATGCAGACAAATTTCGACGCCTCAATAGGCGCTACGCTAAGCATCCCGATATTTGACAACAGAAGCACCAAGACCTCTATAAACAAGGCAAAGATACAAAAGGAGCAAAGCCTGCTGGAGCTTCAGGACACCCAAAAGCAACTATACAGCACAATCGAGAATTATTGGCTTGACGCCAACACCAACCAACAAAAGTACATCGCCGCCAAAGCAAGCGTGGAGAGCGAGCAGGCAAGCTATGACTTGCTCAGCGAGCAGTTCAGACTCGGGCTCAAAAATATCATAGAACTCATGACGGGAAAGACAAACCTTATGACTGCCCAACAGAATATGCTGCAAAGCAAGTATATGGCAATACTCAACCAACAAATGCTAAAGTTTTATCAAGGGGAACAATTAAACATATAAAAACAAGAAAGACAACATGAAAAGAATAAGCAAAGTATGGGTGGCAGCCGGAGTGGTCGTGGTAATAGCCATCGCCGCCTGGGCACTGTCAGGAAACAAAAAAGAACAGCATATAACGTTCACCACAGCGAAAGTGGAACCGGCCAACATACAAAACAGCGTGACGGCCACAGGAACGATAGAACCGGTGACATCGGTCACAGTAGGCACACAGGTGTCCGGCATAATCAGCAAGATATTTGTCGACTATAACAGCGTGGTGAAAAAAGGACAAGTAATCGCCGAACTGGACAAGACGAACCTGATAAGCGAGTTAAATACAGCCAAGGCCAACCTGTCAAGTTCGCAAAGCACATTGAACTACCAAACCGCAAACTACAACAGATACAAAGCACTCTATGACAAAGGGCTTGTCAGTGCGGATGAATTTGAGAGCGCAAGGCTTAGTTACCAAACAGCAAAAGAGAACGTGGCCACAGCCAAAGAGACTGTACAAAAGGCACAAACGAACCTTGGCTATGCCACTATCACTTCGCCAATTGACGGCATAGTGCTGTCAAAAGAAGTCGAAGAAGGCCAAACCGTAGCTGCAAGCTACAGCACACCGGAACTGTTCACCATAGCACAAAACTTGACCGATATGCGAGTTATTGCCGATGTCGACGAGGCAGACATAGGCAACGTGAAGGAAGGGGAACGGGCTTCATTCACCGTAGACGCATTTCCGAATGACATCTTTGAAGGTGTTGTAACGCAAGTTCGCCAAGAAGCCACGACAACCAACAACGTGGTGACATACGAAGTCGTAATCAGTGCACCCAATGAGAATTTAAAACTAAAGCCCGGACTGACAGCCAATATCACTATATATACGGCAGAAAAAGAAGGAGTACTTAGCGTCCCCACAAAAGCGCTGCGCTTCTCACCTACCAAGGAAACCGTAGGCAACTATAAAATATCAGACTGCAATGGAAAAAACAAAGTATGGACAGTCAACGGCAATACCCTTACGGCTCATGCTGTGCAGATAGGTATGTCTGATGGCACACACACAGAAATACTGAGCGGCATAAAGAACGGCACCGAAATCATATCAGAAATCAACGAAACTATGGACGAAGAGCCGACAGAACAGCAACAAGAGCAATCACCATTCGCCCCAGGTCCAAAGAGAAACGACAAAAAGAAATAAGCCATGCCTGGAGATAACAGAAAGATTGTAATTGAGTTGCAGGATGTAAGGCGCGAGTTTCTTGTCGGAGACGAGACCGTCCACGCCCTGCGAGGTGTATCGTTCAAGATATACGAGGGAGAGTTCGTGACCATCATGGGAAAGTCTGGCTCTGGCAAATCGACACTGCTAAACCAATTAGGATGCCTTGACACACCGTCCAAAGGAGAGTATCTGCTCGACGGTGTGCCTGTGCGCAGGATGTCCAAATCACAACGAGCCGTACTCCGCAACAGAAAGATTGGCTTCATATTCCAGAACTACAACCTGCTGCCAAAAACCACAAGCGTCGAAAACGTAGAACTTCCTTTGATGTACAACAGCAGCGTTAGCGCAAAAGAACGACACGAGCGGGCCGTCAAGGCACTGCAAGCCGTAGGACTGGGCGACAGGCTGAACCACCGGTCAAACCAAATGTCCGGCGGACAAATGCAACGAGTTGCCATCGCACGGGCACTCGTAAACAACCCGGCTGTGATTCTGGCAGACGAAGCAACGGGCAACCTTGACACAAGGACATCGTTCGAAATACTCGTACTGTTCCAAAAGCTGCACGCCGAGGGACGCACAATCATATTTGTCACTCACAATCCCGACATAGCGAACTACTCCAGCCGCAACATCATGCTACGAGACGGAAAGGTAATCAGTGATGAGTATAACAACAAAATCATGTCGGCAGCAGAAGGCTTGGCCGCACTGCCAATGAATACAGACGAATAAGAATCATGAACTATACAAACCTATTTAAGATTGCCCTCAGAGCCATCGCCGCAAATAAGACCAGATCGTTCCTTACCGCCTTGGGCATAATTATCGGCATCGCATCTGTAATCACGATGCTTGCCGTTGGCCAAGGAACCAAGCAAAGCATACAGGCGAACATCGCCGAGATGGGATCGAACATGATAATGATAAGCCCGGGAGCCGATATGCGCGGAGGAGTTCGCCAAGAGGCCTCTGCAATGGAAACGCTGAAGCTCACTGACTATGAAGCCATAAAGGACGAGTGCAGATACATCAAAGCCATAAGCCCGATGGTATCAAGCAGCGGACAGTTCATTTACGGCAACCAGAACACTCCCTCCACCATATACGGAGTGAACCAAGACTACCTTTCCATAAGACAAATCGACGTGGCTGACGGAGTGGTGTTCTCTGACACTGAGATAAAGACAAGCGCAAAGGTGTGCATACTCGGTCAGACCGTAGTAGACAATCTGTTTCCTGATGGAAGCGACCCAATAGGCAAAGTGGTGCGTTTCAACTCCATCCCGTTCAGAGTCATAGGTGTACTGAAGAAGAAAGGCTACAACTCAATGGGAATGGACCAGGACGACCTGGTGCTTGCACCTTACACGTCTGTGATGAAACGAATTCTGGCACAGACATATCTGAACGGCATACAGTGCTCGGCAATAACCGAAGGAGCGACACAAAAGGCTACAGACGAGATATCCAGCATACTCCGCAGAACGCACAAGCTGAAGGACGCCACCGATAATGCAGAAGCCGATGAAGATGATTTCACGATACGTTCGCAGGAAGAACTGGCATCGATGATGAACTCCACAACAAGCATGCTCACCATCCTGCTCGGCTGCGTAGCTGGCATCTCACTCATAGTAGGCGGCATAGGCATCATGAACATAATGTACGTAAGTGTGACGGAGCGAACCCGTGAGATAGGGCTACGCATGAGCGTTGGAGCTCGCGGCATAGACATCCTGAACCAGTTCCTCATCGAAGCCATACTACTCAGCGTGACAGGCGGCATCATTGGAGTTGCCATCGGCATCGGAGCGTCATACTCTATAAAGATGTTCGCCCACTGGCCCATAGCCATACAGCTGTGGACCATAGTCATGAGCTTTGCCGTCTGCACCTTTACAGGAGTCTTTTTCGGATGGTATCCGGCAAAGAAGGCTGCCAAATTGGATCCGATAGAAGCGCTAAGGTATGAATAACAAGAGAGTAACATACATAATACACGTGGCGATATGGACATTAATGTTCTTATCGCCTTTGATGCAATCGGCCCATGACGATGTCATGACCCTGCACAAATTTGTTTTCATAAGCGCAGTCCCGCTCTCATTGCTAATAGTGTTCTACGCCAACTACTCATGGCTTACTCCTAAATATTTTGCCACAGGCAACAAACAGACATATTTTGTCATCAACGCCATCATGATACTGTTCGTGGGAATGGCACTCCACGCATGGCTTGAGATGACGCACCCCATATACGAGGCCCCTTTGCACATCAGGGAAAAGGAAAGGCCAATGACCTTGTTTTTTGTATTGAGAAACATCTTCAACCTTTCCATATCGGCTGCCATCGCCACAACCATACAATTAGCAACGCGATGGCAGGTCTCGGAAAACGCCAGAAGGGAAGCCGAGACCGCGCGTACAAACGCGGAGCTCAAGAACCTGCGTTCCCAAATAAACCCACACTTCCTGCTCAACACACTCAACAACATATACGCCCTGACTGAGTTCGACACAACAAGGGCACAGCAGGCCATACATGAGCTAAGCAAGCTGTTAAGGCACATACTATACGACAACCAACAGAAATTCGTGAACCTGAAAAGCGAAATACAATTCCTCACCAACTACATAAACCTTATGAAGATAAGGCTTTCGCCAAACGTTGATGTGTCGTTCCACACAAGCATACCTGAGCCTTGCAACCTGATGGTGGCTCCGCTCATCTTCATATCGCTGATAGAAAACGCCTTCAAGCACGGGGTAAGCGCCACCCAACCAAGTTACATACACATAAGCATTGATGCCGACGAGAAAACTATTTCGTGCTTCATAAGAAACAGCAACTACCCCAAAGGCGACAAAGACCGCAGCGGACACGGAATCGGGCTGAAGCAGGTTGCCGACAGGCTTGAGCTCATGTATCACGGCAAATACGAATGGAAGACATGGATAGGGAACGAAGGAAAGGAATATTCATCAAAAATTATAATATATGATACTAAAGTGTGCAATAATTGACGACGAGCCTCTGGCTGCCGAACTCATATCGAGTTACGTGAAGAAGACCCCATTCCTCAAACTGACAGGAGTCTACAACAGCGCGAGCATGGCCATAAAGGATCTCAGGGAAACCCCGGTAGACCTCATATTCCTTGACATCCAGATGCCGGAACTCAGCGGCATTGAGTTTGCTAAGATATTGCCAAAAGAAACAAGAATCATTTTCGTTACAGCATTCAACCAATACGCAATTGATGGATACAAGGTCGATGCCATGGACTACCTGCTCAAGCCGGTGAGCTATGACGATTTCCTCAATGCCGCGAAAAAGGTCTTATACTGGTTTACCATCAAAAGCAAACAGGAAAAATACAAGCAAGACAGGTTCATATTCGTGAAAAGCGACTACAAACTGATTCATGTGGAGCTCGACGACATCCTATACATTGAGGGCCTGAAAGACTATGTGCGCATATACTTGGAGAACGGCACAAAGATAATGTCGCTCATGAACATGAAAAACCTTGAGGACAACTTGCCAAAGCCTGAGTTCATGCGCACCCACCGGTCATACATTGTCCACATGACAAAAATAAACATGGTCGACAGATTCCGCCTTGTGTTCGGTGAGACATACATCCCCATATCCGACAGCTATAAAGACGAAGTGCAGTCCTATCTGGACACACATACAATGATGTGACCACCGACACAACGCAGTGCCACAGCCGACATTCCCTATCCCCCTCCCTGCGACACATCGCAAGGAGGGGGATAGGGAATGTCGGCTGTGTAGATAAGCAAAAGACAACACAAATTCCATCAAAATACTCATCTGCGCACTCATCATCACACATGCCATATATCCCATGTGGCGCAACTCCAAACGGAGAGACTCTGAAGCTATTGTATGCCCTTGCGCATCTCTATGCGGAACACAGTTCCGCGCCCCGGCTCTGAGCTTTTCACAAAAATGTGGCCACGGTGATACTCCTCGATAATGCGCTTGGCCAACGACAGGCCAAGCCCCCAACCGCGCTTCTTTGTGGTGAAGCCGGGAGCGAATACGTTCTTCAAGTCTTTTTTCCTTATGCCCTTGCCTGTGTCCTGCACCTCAATCACCACCCTGCCCGGCTCGTCGAGCAGCCTGAGGCTTATCGTACCGCTGCCCTCCATCGCGTCTACGGCATTTTTGCACAAGTTTTCCACCACCCACTCAAAGAGCGGAGCGCTCATCTTGGCCATGACATCGTGGTCTGGAAAGTCGCGCTTTATCTCTACCTTGGCGGATGTGCGGCGGTCCATGTATTCTATGACGCGGTCAAGGACAGTGTTCACCGCACAGTCTGCAAGCTCGGGCAGCGAGCCAATCTTTGAGAATCGGTCGGCAATCAGCTCAAGCCGCTTCACGTCTTTGTCCATCTCCGGTATCAACTCGTCGTCTGGATAGCTTTCTTTCAGGAACTCCACCCATGCCATGAGGCTTGAGATGGGCGTTCCAAGCTGGTGGGCAGTCTCTTTCGACAAGCCCACCCAAACCTTGTTCTGCTCTGCGCGCTTGGACGAGAGCAAGGCGAAAATGGCCACGATGACAAATACCAGCACCACGCCGAGCTGCACATAGGGATAGGAGGAAAGCCGCTTGAGCAGTGTCGACTCATCGTAACACACAAGCTGGTAGTCGGCTGTGGAAGCGGCAGAGTCGCCATATTCCACCTTTATATATTTGCCGCTGCGATACAGTTGCCGGCCCAGCTCGACCAGGTATGCCATGGAGTCCTCCGCCGTCTTTTCCTTTATGGCCACATTGCGGTAATCCATCACATTGCCCCCAGAGTCCATAACAATGACTGGGATGGTGTTGTTGCCACGTATCACGCTCAGCACAAGCGTGAGGTCTGTGTTGCTGTCGGCATTGCTGAGAGCCTGGAGGGCCTGGGCCCACATACCCATCTTGTTGCGCTCCTCGTCAGACAAGTCCTTCACCAGTATATGTGAGACAGACAGAGACACCACGGCTATGGCAACCGCCACAACCACAAGCACAATTCTGACCTGCCTCATCCTGTCTGTCCACTGCATGACCTAATGATTAAGTGAAACAAAGCAAGCACATACCACTTGCCCATACTCAAACGGCATCGGCAACCATGCCGCCTGCCTTATCAATAACGCCACAATCGCCATGTTATTGCATGACAGCCTCACAAACCTTTGCCAAGGCCAAAGGTCTCCTGCCGCCGACATCATGGCGTCCTCGTTTTTTGATACTCATCAACAGTCCCGTACCGTCTCCGCAAGTAGCTGATTATCAGCCGAGTTGCGATATGTGCCGTTTTATAAGCCGAAACGGCTCGTATTGCAAGCCTAAACGCCCCGTTTTGGAGTGCAAAACGGCACATATTGCAACACAAAACATCCGGCTTTGATTTTTGATATGTTTTTGTTACAGTGCCGGGGGCTTTCTTCGCGCCCTCTTCGGTGGCCTTCCTGGCCTGCCCTCCTACCCTCACCTATGCCATGCCGTGCCACGTTTCCTTATGCGGAACAGGACTTACAGCCCCGAAAACAACCCAGAAATAGCACCTGAGAAAAATCCAAACAGAATCACACACAAGCCCGCCACACTGCAAAAGCAATGCATTTCACGCACATAAAAAAACAGAATATTTAGCCAGCCTTTGCTGTTTGTCACAGAAATTCCGTACATTTGCAACTGGCAAAGCCATTGGCCTATTGCCGGCCAAACGGCCGATCTGCATCAGAAACAACGCAAAACAAAAGTCTTAATAGTGGCAGAGCACAACAACTTGGGATATTGGGGCGAACAGAGAGCCGCCGAATACCTGGAAGCGAAAGGATATGGAATCATGGCGCGCAACTGGCGAATGGGGGCGCGCGACATAGACATCGTGGCCCACAAGGACGGCACAGTAGTGTTCGTCGAAGTAAAGACACGACGAGACAACCGCTACGCTGAGCCTGAACAGGCTGTTGACGCGAAGAAAATACGCTCACTGACAACTGCGGCATCTGCGTTCATGAAACAAAACAGAGTGGATGCCGACGCGCGTTTCGACATTGTCACCGTAACAGGGACCCCAGGCGGAGACTGCCGGATAAACCACATAGAAAACGCCTTTGTTCCACTGCCGTATTGAACATGACTGAAAAGATAAAGACGATAAACGTAGAAGAAACCGCCTCTACAATCGACCTGCTGCGCCAATACGAAGGAGACGAAGGTGAACAGATGACGGTGGTCACAGCGGGGTACCAGACAGCAGGACGCGGACAAGGCGGCAACTCGTGGGAAAGCGAGCGGAACAAGAACCTGCTCTTGGGGATAAAACTGCGGCCCAAGGAGCTGCCGGCCACACGACAGTATGCCCTGACGGAAGCGTGCGCATTGGCCGTGCGCGACGCAGTGGCCCACTACACGGGAAACGCAAGCGTGAAATGGCCAAACGACGTGTACGTAGGCGACCGAAAAATAAGCGGCACGCTGTCAGAATGCACCATAAGCGGCACAACGATAAAGAACTGCATACTTGGCACTGGCATCAACGTGAACCAGAAGCGGTTCACGAGCGACGCGCCAAACCCGGTGTCGCTGTGCCAGATAACCGGAATGGAAACAGACTTGCGCGAGGTCCTTGCCAAAGTGACCGAACGGCTGCGGCTCTACATACAGATGGTCAACGCCAAGGAATATGACCGCCTGCATCACATATATATGGGCGCGCTCTACCGCAAAGACGGCTACCACAGGTACATGGATGCCGGCGGGGAGTTCATTGCAAGAATAGAAACGGTGGAGCCTTCGGGACTGCTCGTCCTGCAACGCAACAATGGGCGCACATCCACATACGGGTTCAAGGAAGTGAAATTCATGACAGACTAAACATAAACAACCAACTATGGCAAAGTACAAGAGAATTCTGCTGAAGCTCAGCGGCGAAAGTCTGATGGGCAACCAGCACTACGGCATTGACAGCGAACGCCTTGGCGACTACGCCAGGCAAATAAAAGAAGCAAGCCAAATGGGTGTGCAGATAGGCATCGTGATAGGCGGAGGCAACATATTCCGCGGCCTCAGCGGTGCATCGAAAGGATTCGACCGCGTGACGGGAGACCAGATGGGGATGTGCGCCACAGTCATCAACTCGCTCGCACTAAGCTCCGCGCTCGAAGCAATCGGCATCAAGACAAAAGTGCTCACGGCAATACGCATGGAGCCGATAGGCGAGTTCTACAGCAAAAAGAAAGCTATCGAAGCATTAGAGGCAGGCTATGTGTGCATATTCTCAGCCGGGACAGGCAACCCGTACTTCACGACAGACACCGGTTCGTCGCTCCGCGGCATCGAAATCGAAGCTGACGTGATGCTCAAGGGCACACGCGTGGACGGAATATACACCGCCGACCCGGAAAAAGACCCCAAGGCCACAAAGTTCAAGGACATCACCTACGACGAGATTTACACACGCGGACTGAAGGTTATGGACCTCACTGCCACAACAATGTGCAAAGAAAACGGGTTGCCCATCTATGTGTTCAATATGGACATCGTGGGCAACCTGCGCCGGGTTTTGGACGGCGAGGAGATAGGGACGCTGGTACACAACTGACAAGAAGCAAGACGACGCACACCGGAAATACCGTCAGATAAAATCCGAACGGCCACCGGAAATGAAACAGAAGGGGCTAACGTTCCTGCCCTCACCTTAAAAATGAAACATAACCTCTACTTGGACAGGTACCAATGAGTTCCGCACAGTATCAGTAAAAAGGCTGCGCAATCATTGTTCTCTTATGGTAGGACATTGGTTGTGCAGCCTTTTTATGCCCCAACAAAACCAAAAAAAGACTCGCTCCGCAGGCGAACGGCCTGCGGAGCGAGTCTTATGTCAATCAATTTTTATGACAGCCTTGGATGCCGTGTGCCCACTCTGCGCAACCGCGTGGCTGACTCACAAGTACAGCGGGCACGACCCGGTTTCAGTCCAAGCTGTTTTCCGGACGCAACTTGCGCACCGTCTCGGCAGCGCGCCACATCTCCATGTTGCGCATTGCCTCCAGTTCCTTGTTCAGTCCGTCACGGTAATCGGGCTTCGAATTGCTGTCTATGGATATCTGAGCCTCGTTGCCCGTCTTGACAGAATAGTAGAGCCACTCCATCACGGGCTTGATAGCGTCACGGAAACGCGGTGCCCAGTCGAGCGCGCCGCGCTGCGCAGTGGTAGAGCAGTTGGCGTACATCCAGTCCATTCCCTTCTGTGCGAACAGCGGCATCAGGCTTTGCGTCAGTTCCTCCACAGTCTCGTTAAACGCCTCTGAAGGCGAGTGGCCGTTTTCGCGAAGCACCTCGTACTGAGCTTCGAGCAGTCCTTCAATGGCTCCCATGAGCGATCCGCGCTCGCCGGTAAGGTCGCTTGTGGCCTCACGCTGGAACGTTGTCTTGAACAAGTAACCTGCCCCGATGCCTATACCAAAGGCTATCGTCTTTTCCTCTGCCTTGCCCGTGGCATCCTGATATACGGCATACGAGCAGTTGAGTCCGCGACCTTCAAGGAACATCGTGCGCAAAGAAGTGCCCGAACCCTTCGGTGCCACCATTATAACGTCTATATCATCGGGGGGAACAACTCCCGTACGGTCATTCCATGTTATGGCAAAGCCGTGCGAATAGTACAGTGCCTTGCCCTTGGTGAGGTATTTCTTGATGGTGGGCCACACTTGTATCTGACCCGCATCAGAGAGCAACATACAGATGATTGTGCCCTTCTCGGCAGCCTCCTCGATAGAGAAAAGCGTCTTGCCCGGCACCCATCCATCGGCCACGGCCTTGTCGTAAGTCTTTCCTTCGCGCTGTCCCACAATCACGTTGAAACCGTTGTCGCGCAGGTTGCAGGCTTGCCCCGGCCCCTGAATGCCGTAGCCGATCACTGCTATCGTCTCATCTTTTAATACTTCACGCGCCTTTGCCAAGGAGAACTCCTTGTTGGTGACAACCGTTTCTATCACGCCACCGAAATTCATTTCTGCCATAATTCAAAATGTTTTAACCGGCGGCTCACCTTGGAGCCGCACATTATTACGTTTGATATTATTCTTCTATTGCGACTGCAAAAGTATAAAATTAAAACGAAAGCACCAAGAATACTTTCATTTATTTATAAATTTAACTTTACATCTGCATACTTCAACACCACCAGAAGCACTGTCAACACACTTAGACACGCCAATGCAGTACTCTCCTTCACCCGTCTGTTCGAGCCTGAACGTCAATGAATCACCTCCGTAACTCTCCGCCACATACGCTATGTCGAACCGCTGCAGACGGTGAGCCCTGTGCCAGTCAAGGCTGAACAGGTCGAGAATGTGCTCTATGTACTTGATTGAATTCACGTGTCCGTTCACGTCCACATCGTTATAAAAGGTGCCTATGGTGCGCACAACCTCCGCCCCTGCGGTCATTTTCACGCGAGAGCTTTTGGCAATGGGGCAAGCGACATCCGGCGCGCCCCACTCCATCATGCCCTCACCACACATCGACAGCACGTCTTCTGGCTGCCTTGTAGTCGCATCTATCAGCGCCCACACACTGCGGGCATAGCCAAATGTGCGACCGTCGCCAGACGATATACGATAGTCTCGGTTGATAAACGACCTCATGACTCCCTCTATCCACGTCTCGACAAAGAACGAAGAGTACTGCCGCGGCATATCTTCCATCTCGACGGCAAGGCGCGACAGCACCCACGTCTTGTGCATGGGATTGAGCAACGTCATGCCGAAGCCGCGCTCATTGGCATGGCTGTCGGAAGCGTTGAGCAAGTGATTGCCGAGGTGCGACATAAAAAGACGGTGCGAAAAGTCACAATGAAACGGCTCCGTCAGATACAAATACTTACCTATCTTATCCATTTCTGCAGATTCTTTTTATTTGTCACATACAGCAAATTCACAGCGAACGGCCTGTCGTGCGACCCCGCTCGCGCTCTTCAAGAAACTTGCTCACCTCTTCCTGCGTACTGCGCGTCACGGCAATCCTGCCCGAGCGAGTATATTGGAGCACGCACCCGAAAGCGTCGAGAGCGCGATACAGACTCAATATGTCTTCCGTCATGCCGTGCTTCATCACTATCACGTAGGTGGGATTCACCTCGGTTATGGTCGCCTCGTGCTTACGGACGACACGCGAGACATCCGGATTGGCCAGCACAATCTCTGTGGAAAGTTTATAAAGCCCAGTCTCGCGAAAGAACAGTTCGTCGTCCGTGTAGTACTTGGCCTTCACGACATCAATCTTCTTTTCTATCTGCTTGGTTATCTTTATTATCTGATCCTCATCGCTCCAAGCCGTGATTGTGTATTTGTGCAGCCCCTCAATGCTCGATGCCGACACGTTGAGGCTCTCTATGTTCACCTGCCTCCGTGTGAACACGGCGGTGATTTGGTTCAATATTCCGGCTATGTTTTCCGAATAAACCAATAATGTATATAGTTTCTTTCCATCCATATCTTACAATGTTATTTCGAGCAACATCTCATCTACAGCCTTCCCCGGAGGTGTCATCGGCAGCACATTGTCCTCCGGCTTTATGGCACACTCCAACAGGTAAGGTCCGTCTGAGGCCACCATCTTTGCCACTTCTGCCTCTAAGTCGGCTCGCTCAGTCACCACACCGTAAGAAATGGCGTATGCTTCGGCCACCTTCTGATAGTCGGGATTCATCATCTTGGTGAACGACTGACGTCCCCCGAAGAACATATCCTGCCACTGGCGCACGTTGCCCAGGTAGTTATTGTTGAGCAGAACCATCTTCACGGGTGCCTGCTGCTCCATGATTGTGCCAAGCTCCTGGATGCTCATCTGCATTCCTCCGTCGCCCATGAACAAGCAAACCATGCGCCCCGGTGCGCCGAAAGTGGCCCCGATGGCCGCCGGAAGGCCGAAGCCCATGGTGCCGAGCCCGCCGCTTGTCACGATCGAACGCTTTCTGTTGTACTTGAAGTAGCGGCTGGCGAACATCTGGTTCTGCCCTACATCGGTGACGAGCACGGCCTCGCCGCCAGTAGCCTCAGCCACTGCGTTGACCACTTCGCCCATCAGCAGCGGCCCGTCTGCCGGATGTATGGCCGGGCGGATCACCTTTTCATACTCAAGCTCGTAGAGCGGGCGGAACGATTCGCGCCACTCCGCATGACTGTCCTTCTTCAGCAGGCGGGTGATGGCGGGCAGTGTCACTTTGCAGTCGCCCACCACGGCCACGTCGGTCTTCACGTTCTTGTCTATCTCCGAGCGGTCGATGTCGAGGTGAATCACCTTTGCCTGCCGCGCATACGCCGACACAAGCCCCGTAACACGGTCGCTGAAGCGCATCCCGATGGCTATAAGCACATCGCACTCCTGCTCCTTCACGTTGGGCGCATAGTTGCCGTGCATACCCAGCATACCCACGTTCAGCGGATGGCCGGTTGGCAACGCCGACAGGCCGAGCAGCGTGCGGGCAGCCGGTATGTCGGCTTTCTCTATGAACTCCAGCAGTTCGTTGTGGGCATTGCCCAGCTCAACGCCCTGCCCCACCAGCGCCAACGGACGCTCGGCAGCGTTTATCAACTCGGCAGCGGAAGCGATGGCGGCCTCTGATGGCGTAGGGCAAGGCACATAGCTGCGCACGAAATCCACATGCTGCGGCTTCCATTCGGCCATGTCCACCTGCGCATTCTTCGGGAAATCGAGCACCACCGGGCCCGGTCTTCCCGACCTGGCGATGTAGAAAGCGCGGCTCACGGCCCACGCTACATCTTCCGGACGGCGTATCTGATAGCTCCACTTGGATATTGGTTGGGCCACTCCCACGAGGTCAACCTCCTGAAAAGCGTCCGTGCCGAGTGCCCCGATGCCCACCTGTCCGGCTATCACCACAATCGGGGTGGAGTCGAGCATGGCATCGGCAACGCCCGTCAGAGTGTTGGTTGCGCCCGGACCGCTCGTCACTATGCATACCCCCACCTCACCGCTCACGCGGGCATAACCCTCGGCGGCGTGCGTGGCGGCCTGCTCGTGGCGCACAAGTATGTGGTCGAAAGCCTTCTTCTCGCCCCTCGTATAGTCGTAGAGCACATCGAACACCGGCATTATCGACCCTCCGGGATAGCCGAATATGGTCTTGACGCCCTCCTCGATGAGTGCCCGTATGAGTATTTCTCCTCCTGAAATCATTTCCTGTTGCATAATATCATTTGTTTAGTTATGAGTTTAGAGTGACGAATGCAGAGGTATCTTTGCCTTATGACAAGGCGCGCGGGACTCACAAACCGAATCACCATAACACTAAAGGCATCAATCGGTTTATACTGTTGAACGCCACAGCAACAAGCGCGTTCCACGCCTGCAGCAGCCGTATATCAATCCGTAAAATACGGCAACACCTCTCAGCACATGGCATACACTCTGCACCAAAGGCACCAATTCCTCTGCGCTCATCGTCCTTCACTCTGCAATTGAGCACAAACTCAATCATCAATCACCCTTACTCCGCCCTTGTCGGCCGAGCTTACGCTCTGTGCGTAGGCTCGTAAAGCTTTCGACACGGTGCGCTTGCGCGTCAACGGACGCTGCGGGCGGGCGGCCAGTTCCTCGTCTGTCAGTCTCACGTTTATGCTGCGGTTGGGGATGTCTATCTCTATAATGTCGCCGTCAACAATCTTTCCGATGTTGCCGCCGGCGGCAGCCTCGGGCGATATATGGCCTATGCTGAGGCCGCTCGTGCCGCCGGAGAAGCGTCCGTCAGTAATCAGCGCGCACTCAGTGCCAAGGTGCATACTCTTAATATAAGATGTGGGATAAAGCATCTCCTGCATACCTGGGCCGCCCTTTGGCCCTTCGTGGGTGATGACCACACAGTCGCCGCTCTGCACCAGGCCACCGAGTATGCCCTCGCAGGCATCCTCCTGCGAGTCGAACACGCGGGCCGGCCCTGCAAACCGCCATATCTTCTCGTCCACTCCGGCGGTCTTCACCACGCAGCCGTCCTGCGCAATGTTGCCGAAGAGCACCGCCAGTCCGCCGTCTTTTGTGTATGCGTGCTCAATGTCGCGTATGCAACCGGCGGCGCGGTCGGTGTCGAGCGACTCCCAACGGGCATCCTGGCTGCCCATGACGGTGGAGAACCGGCGCCTAGGCGCACTGCCATAGATGCGCAGAGCCTCGGGCTCTACACTCGCTTTCGTTATGTCATAGCGTGCCATCTGCTCGCCGAGCGTGTATCCGTCAACGCGCTTCACAGCCCCGTCTATAAGCCCGCCCTTGGCCAGCTCATTCATTATGGCGAGTATTCCGCCCGCGCGGCCACACTCCTGCACGCTGTATTTCTGCGTGTTGGGTGCCAGCTTGCACAGGCACGGCACACGGCGGCTCAGCTCGTCGATGTCCTTCATGGTGAAGTCGGCACCGGCCTCCTGCGCCACGGCCAGCAGGTGGAGCACGGTGTTGGTGCTTCCGCCCATGGCGATGTCGAGCGACATGGCGTTGAGGAAGGCCCGGCGAGTGGCTATGCTGCGCGGCAACACGCTCTCATCGCCGTCTTCATAATACGCAAGGGCGTTCTTTACTATCTGCCTCGCGGCGTCGCGGAACAGCTGAATCCTGTTCTTGTGCGTGGCCAGAATGGTGCCGTTACCGGGCAGCGACAGTCCTATAGCCTCGGTAAGCGAGTTCATGGAGTTGGCGGTGAACATACCCGAGCAACTGCCGCAACCCGGACAGGCACATCCCTCCAGCTCGGCCATATCCTCATCGCTCACCGATGGGTCGGCACCCTTCACCATTGCCGTTATAAGGTCGGCGTTCTCGCCGCGCCAGCGCCCTGCCTCCATAGGTCCGCCCGAGCAGAACACGGTGGGTATGTTGAGCCTCATCGAGGCCATGAGCATACCGGGTGTCACCTTGTCGCAGTTCGAAATGCAAATCATGGCATCCGCCTTGTGGGCGTTGACCATATATTCCACCGAGTCGGCTATTATGTCACGGCTGGGCAGCGAATACAGCATTCCGTCGTGGCCCATGGCTATTCCGTCGTCAATGGCAATCGTGTTGAACTCGGCTGCGTAGCATCCCATGGCCTCTATCTCCTTTTTCACTATCTGTCCAACCTCATGCAGATGCGTATGACCTGGCACAAACTGCGTGAACGAATTGACCACGGCGATGATGGGCTTGCCAAACTGCTCGCGCTTCATGCCCGAGGCCACCCACAGGGCACGCGCGCCGGCCATGCGGCGCCCCTCGGTACATACTGCGCTTCTCAATCTGTGTTTCATATCGTTACTTTGTTATAGCTTCTTTTGCGTATTAAATGCAAAGTTAATCTTTTTTGGTTTAACGCACAAAAAAAACTTCTACAAAATGGCTTTTTAATGCAAATTTATAAGAAACTGTCATATATTAATAACAAAATGCAACCATACTACATCTTTTATAATACAGAATGAACGCATAGCACAATTTTGCCGCCATACTTCAAAAGCAAGAACAAAGCAACGAACAAAACCACAGATACAAACCAAAAAGGAAACTATGACACCACACCAAAAACATATCAAAAATCAAAGCCAAACATTTTCTGCCGCAAAACGGGTCGTTCTGCACTACGAAACTGGCCGTTTCGGACTATGAAACGCACCGTTTTGGCTTGCAAAACGGCACGTTTCGCAACTCGCTGGCTATCAACCATTTACACAAGAGCAACCAAGCAGTCCGAAAGTATCATAAACCACAGCTGCGCAACCGGCGACCACCCTCCACAAATGGCAATCTGCCCGGCAATAGGACAAAATAGCTTTGCCCTCCAAGAAAGCCATTGGGAATGAAGCAACTCACATTGAACGCAAGCAAGAAACGCTGCCGCAGACAATAAACTTGAAGAAGAACAAACAGGAACGATGCCAATCTGCACAGCCACAAGGTTACGATGACAAAGACATGTTACTGCTTTTACATGACAATCACCCTCAAGCAACCCAACGACAACCTTCTGATTACCAATCCGTTTAAAGCTAAAAACGCACAGACAGAGACTACCGGGAACAACGGAAGCGCGCAACTTTCACCAAAACTAAATATAGTTTAAAATGGTTAACGACATTCTCAATGTGTATAAAATACACTATCAATGAATAAAAAAGGCGTGATTCTTTTTGCCATATCAAAATAAAGCCGTAAATTTACACCCAATAACCAGCAACATCACATTTTTTTTATACAATAACTAAATACTTTTTATGAGAAACTTTAAGGCATCAGCTATCGGATTGGGCATTACTGCGGCAATGCTCTCCGCGTGTTCGTCCGGCCAACAACAGGGCGAAATGACTGTCTCTGGACTGAATCCGGCTGCTTTCGACTCTACCATCAACGGCAAGAAAACAGCTCTCTACACACTAAAGAACAACAACGGCATGGAGGTATGCATCACCAACTTCGGTGGACGCGTCGTATCGCTCGTAGTGCCAGACAAGAACGGCAAGCCCACCGACGTGGTGCTCGGGTACGACAACATCGCCCAATATGCCGACACGGTAAACTCTCCGAGCGACTTCGGGTCGTCTGTGGGCCGCTATGCCAACCGCATAAACAAAGGCAAGATAACCGTAGCCGGACAGGAATACCAGCTGCCACAGAACAACTTCGGCCACTGCCTGCACGGAGGCCCGAGCGGATGGATGTACCAAGTATATGACGCCGAGCAACCAAACGACTCCACGCTGCGCCTGACCATAGTATCGCCCGACGGAGACAACGGATTCCCCGGAACAGTGACGGCAACCACCACTTATACATTATTAAATAATAACACACTCGACATCGCATTCGATGCCACAACCGACAAGGAGACCGTGATAAACATGACGAACCACAGCTACTTCAACCTGAATGGCGACCCGTCGAAGGAAGGCATGGACATGGTGCTCTACATCAACGCCGACAACTACACGCCGGCCGACTCTACCTACATGACAACGGGCGAGATAAGCCCTGTGGAGGGAACCCCAATGGACTTCCGCACACCGCACGCCATACAAGAGACCATCAATGACACCACGTTCGCGCAAATCAAGAACGCATCGGGCTACGACCACAACTGGTGCCTCAACACATACAAAGACGGCAAGGGCGACGACACCACCGTTGCCGCGTCGCTCTACTCGCCAACAACCGGCATATTCCTCGAAATGTTCACCAACGAACCGGGAGTGCAAGTATACACAGGCAACTTCCAAGGAACAGGCGTCAGCTGCAAGCACGGCATCAAATACCCCAAGCACGTGTCCGTATGCCTTGAAAGCCAGAAGTATCCCGACTCGCCAAACAAGAAGGACTGGCCCTCTCCATACCTCAAGCCTGGAGAGAAATACCACAGCCACGTGGCATACAAATTCAGCATAAAATAAAGCGGTGAAAGCACATCCATAACTTCTATCAACAAATAACTGAAAACAAAATGAATTGGACATCTAAAGAGTTCATATGGCTCGACTGGGCGATTCTCGCCATCGGTATACTCGCCATCATAGTGGCAGTCTACCGCACAATAAAGAAAGACAAGGAAAAAATGAAGGGAGCCGACAGCCAGGACTACCTCTTCGGAAAGGGTGAGCCGTGGTATATCATCGGCGCGGCCATCTTTGCTGCCAACATCGGCTCCGAGCACCTCGTAGGACTCGCCGGAACCGGTGCCAAGGACGGCGTGGGAATGGCCCACTGGGAGATGCAAGGCTGGATGATTCTCATACTCGGCTGGCTCTTCGTACCGTTCTACCAGCTGCTCAACAACAAGATGGGCAAAATCATCACCATGCCCGACTTCCTCAAGTTCCGCTACACCCAGCGCACAGGTTCGTGGCTGTCCATCATCACGCTGATAGCCTACGTGCTCACCAAAGTGTCCGTGACAGCCTTCACCGGCGGCATTTTCTTTGAGTACCTCATAGGGCTTCCTTTCTGGTACGGTGCCATCGGCCTCATAGTAGTTACGGCTATATTCACAGTGTTCGGCGGCATGAAAGGCGTGATGACCCTCTCTGCCATACAGACGCCAATCCTCATCATCGGCTCTTTCCTCGTGCTGTTCCTCGGGTTGAATATGCTCGGCAACGGCAGCATAACCGAAGGATGGTCGCAGATGATGAATGTATGCAACGCCGCTCACGACGGATTCGGAACGACCCACCTGTTCCACACAGACCCTGCCGACCCGATGTACAACCAATACCCCGGCTACGTGGTGTTCCTCGGAGCTTCCATCATCGGCTTCTGGTATTGGTGTACTGACCAGCACATCGTTCAGCGTGTGCTCGGCCAGACCAAGGGAGAGGACAACGCTAAGGTTATGGCCCGCGCACGTCGCGGCACCATCGCAGCAGGTTACTTCAAGCTGTTGCCTGTGTTCATGTTCCTCATACCTGGCATGGTGGCATACGCACTCTCCATGAAGACTGGCAGCGGCATCGAAATGGACATAACAAACACCCACGACACAGACGGCGCGTTTGCAATGATGGTGAAAAACATCCTGCCGGCCGGCGTAAAGGGCATCGTCACCATCGGTTTCGTTTGTGCACTTGTCGCCTCTTTGGCAGCGTTCTTCAACAGTTGCGCGACCCTGTTCACCGAAGATTTCTATAAGCCGATGAAGAAAGGCATGAGCGAAGCCCACTATGTGCTCGTAGGCCGCATCGCAACTGTGGTGGTCGTAATATTGGGTCTGGCATGGATGCCCATAATGATGAACATGGGCAACCTCTATTCTTACCTGCAGGACATACAGTCACTCATTGCCCCGGCCATGGTCGCAGTGTTCACTCTCGGCATTTTCTCGAAGCGCATCACTCCGAAAGCTGGCGAGTGGGGGCTCATCGGCGGCTTCCTTATAGGTATGCTTCGCCTGGTCACCAACGTCTTAACAAGCTCGGGCAAGGCAGCTATGGACGGCGCTTTCTGGGATGCCACCGCGTGGTTCTGGCAGACCAACTGGCTTGTGTTTGAGGTTTGGCTGCTTGTGTTCATCATTGTGATGATGTTTGTTGTGTCGTTCTTCACCCCGGCTCCGTCCAAAGCACAGGTAGAAGCCATAACATTCAACGCAGAATACAGGAAGTCCATCCGCGAAAGCTGGACAATTGGAGATGTAATCGCGTCGCTCGGCGTAATCGCACTGTGCGCCGCATTCTATATATATTTCTGGTAAAAGACATTGCCGCCGGACATAATCAACCTGCCAAAGAAATGGGCCGGACGCACATCCGGCGGCAATTACTACTTGACGAGCATCGATGACTACATATTACGAAGAATATTCAAAGGTACTGGTCTCCGTTGACTGCATCATATTCGGCTTCGACAAGGACGAACTGCGAATCCTTATCGGCAAACGAAAGATGGATCCCGGACGCGGGCAATGGTCACTGTACGGGGGCTTCATCCATGACAACGAAAGTCTCGATGAAGCAGCCAACAGGGTTCTTTACGAACTGACAGGGCTGCGCAACATATATATGCAACAGGTAGGAGCATTTGGGAAAGTTGACCGCGACCCAGGAGAACGTGTCATTTCAGTAGTATACTACGCCTTGATAAACGTGAAAGACTACGACGTAAAGCTGCAAGAGCTGCACGGTGTCAAGTGGATTGCCGTCAACGAGCTTCCCCCGCTCTACTCCGACCACAACACCATGGTGGCCTTAGCGCATAAAATGATGCAGCAAAAGATATCGCGAGAGCCTATCAGCTTCAACCTGCTCCCAACGCTTTTCACCCTCACGCAGCTACAAAGGCTGTATGAAGCTGTGTGCGGAGAGAAAGTTGACAAGCGCAACTTCCGCAAACGAATCAAGGACATGGACTTCATCGAAAAGACAAACCTTATCGACAAGACCAGCTCGCGGCGCGGAGCCTGCCTCTACCGATTCAACGAAAGGGCTTACAACAATGCCCCAAACTTTAAACTATAAAGCATTTTGATATGTTAGAAGAACTGAAAGAAAAAGTATTCAAGGCCAATCTCGACTTGGTGAAGCATAACTTGGTAATTTTCACATGGGGAAATGTGTCAGGGATAGACCGCGAGAAAGGGCTCGTGGTGATAAAGCCGTCGGGCGTGAGCTATGACACGATGAAGGCATCCGACATGGTTGTGGTTGACCTGCAAACCGGCAACGTTGTAGAGGGCGACCTCAACCCGTCGTCAGACACACCGACCCACCTTGTGATATACAGGGCTTTCCCGGAGATCGGGGGCATAGTACACACGCATTCCACATACGCCACGGCCTGGGCCCAGGCAGGCAAGGCCATTCCGAACATCGGAACAACCCACGCCGACTATTTCCATGACGACATTCCCTGCACCGCCGACATGACCGAAGCCGAAGTGAAAGGCGATTATGAGCTTGAGACAGGCAACGTAATCGTAAGGTGCATTAACGAAAATAATGTGAACCCCGTCCACACTCCGGGCATCCTGGTAAAGAACCACGGCCCGTTTGCATGGGGAAAAGATGCCGACAACGCCGTCTACAACGCCGTGGTAATGGAGCAAGTGGCAAAGATGGCATTCATATCATTCACGGTAAACCCCGCCACGACCATGAACCCACTGCTCGTGGAGAAGCACTTCAGCCGCAAGCACGGCCCCAACGCCTATTACGGACAGAAGAAAAAATAAACACAGACATCCCATTATAAACTATTGTCAATAACTAAAATAACAAAACAACTATGGTAAAAGCATTTGAAAATTTGGAAGTTTGGTTCGTTACCGGTGCACAATTACTTTATGGCGGTGATGCCGTTGTACAGGTTGACGGACATTCTAAGGTTATGGTAGACGGCCTCAATGAGTCCGGTCGCCTGCCCATCAAGGTAGTTTACAAAGGCACAGCCAACAGTTCCAAGGAGGTTGCGGACATATTCGCACAGGCCAACAACGACAAGAAGTGCGTCGGCGTGATAACATGGATGCACACTTTCTCACCGGCCAAGATGTGGATTCACGGTCTGCAGATACTCCACAAGCCGCTGCTCCACCTCCACACACAGTTCAATGAGGAGATTCCATGGGACACTATGGACATGGACTTCATGAACCTGAACCAGAGCGCGCACGGAGACCGCGAGTTCGGGCACATCATTTCGCGTATGCGCATCCGCCGCAAGCTCGTGGTCGGATACTGGAAAGACGCCAAGACACAAGACCACATAGCCGTATGGGAACGTGTGTGCGCAGCATGGGCCGATGCACAGGATATGCTCATAATACGCTTTGGCGACCAGATGAACAACGTCGCCGTGACCGACGGAGACAAGGTGGCCGCAGAGCAAGTGATGGGCTATCACGTTGACTACTGCCCTGTGAGCGAGCTGATGGAATGCCAGAAGCAGGTCAAGGACGAGGATGTAGAGGCTCTTGTGGCCGAATACTTCAAGCTGTACGAGCACGACGCAGCTCTTGAGGATGAGAACAACGAGAACTATGCCATCGTCTGGAATGCCGCCAAGGCCGAGCTGGCCATACGCGCCATACTGAAAGAGAAGGGCGCAAAGGGCTTTACCACCAACTTCGACGACCTCGGACAGACGGAGGGCAGCCACTTCGACCAGATTCCCGGTCTCGCCTCGCAGCGCCTGATGGCCGAAGGCTACGGTTTCGGAGCAGAGGGCGACTGGAAGTCGGCAGCTCTCTACCGCACACTTTGGGTGATGAACCAGGGCATGGGCGGCGGATGCTCGTTCCTTGAGGACTACACCCTCAACTTCAACGGCGAGCAGAGTGCCATCCTCCAGGCCCACATGCTTGAGGTATGCCCGCTCATAGCCGCTGCAAGGCCACGCCTCGAAGTGCATTTCCTTGGCATCGGCATACGCAAGAGCCAGACTGCACGCCTCGTGTTCACATCGAAGGTAGGCAAGGGCGTAACGGCAACAGTGGTAGACATGGGCAACAGATTCCGCCTCATCGTGAACGATGTTGACTGCATCGAGCCAAAACCACTGCCCAAACTCCCTGTGGCATCAGCGCTCTGGATACCGCAGCCTAACTTTGAAGTTGGCGCAGGATGCTGGATTTATGCCGGAGGCACACACCACAGTTGCTTCTCCTATGACCTGACTGACGAATACTGGCAGGACTATGCCGAGATAGCAGGCATAGAGTGCGTCATCATAAACGACAAGACCACAGTTGACGACTTCCGCAAGGAGCTGCGCTTCAACGAGGTTTACTATATGTTGAACAAAGCGCTTTGCTAATCCGCGCGACCGAACAAAAAGCTAAAAGGAGTTCCAGGGCTGCCTGAACAGACAGCCACGGAACTTCTTATAGTTACTTTCATTACCATACATTATCAACTTATAATTACCAATATGAGTACTGACGCTAAATCAATAATAGAAAACGGCAAGGCCATTCTTGGCATAGAGTTTGGCTCTACACGCATCAAAGCCGTATTGATAGACCCGGAAAACAGACCGATAGCACAAGGAAGCCACACTTGGGAGAACCAATTGGTAGACGGATTGTGGACATACAGCATAGAAGCAATATGGTATGGACTGCAAGACTGCTATGCCGACTTGCGCAGAAACGTAAGGGAACAATACGACATAGAGATTGAGACCCTTGCTGCCATCGGAGTGAGCGCCATGATGCACGGATACATGGCCTTCAACAAAAAGCAGGAGATACTGGTGCCGTTCCGCACATGGAGAAACACAAACACAGCCAAGGCCGCAGCAGAACTGTCAGAGCTCTTTTTCTTCAACATACCGCTCAGATGGAGCATCTCCCACCTGTATCAGGCCATACTGGACAACGAAGAACACGTAAAAGACATTGACTACCTCACCACACTGGCCGGATACATCCACTGGCTTATCACAGGCGAAAGGGTGCTTGGCATAGGCGACGCCTCGGGAATGCTGCCCATCGACCCGAAAACAAAGAACTATTCGGCTGCAATGATAGACAAATTCGACAACCTGATAGCAAACAGAGGATACCAATGGAAGCTGGCCGACATACTGCCAAAAGTGCTGCCGGCAGGCCAGAACGCCGGTTTCCTGACCCCCGAGGGCGCCAAGCGGCTCGATGTGTCCGGCCACCTGAAAGCCGGAATACCCGTATGCCCGCCTGAAGGCGACGCCGGCACAGGCATGGTGGCCACCAACGCTGTGAAGCCACGCACAGGAAACGTATCAGCAGGAACGTCGTCGTTCTCAATGATAGTACTCGAAAAAGACTTGTCCAAGCCATACGAAGTGATTGACATCGTGACCACTCCCGACGGTAACCCGGTGGCCATGGTCCACTGCAACAACTGCACGTCTGACCTCAACGCATGGGTGAACCTATTCAAGGAATACCAGGAGCTGATGGGACTGCCCGCAGACATGAACCAAGTGTACGAGAAGCTGTACAATCATGCGCTCAAAGGAGCTGCAGACTGCGGCGGACTGCTTTCGTACAACTATATCTCAGGCGAGCCCGTGACCGGCATGGCAGAGGGCAGGCCGATATTCATACGCTCGGCAAACGACAAGTTCACGCTTGCAAATTTCATGCGGGCCAACCTCTATGCGGCCGTGGGAGTGCTCAAGATAGGAAACGACATCCTGTTCAACGATGAGCACATTAAGGTGGACAAGATAACAGGGCATGGCGGATTGTTCAAGACCAAAGGCGTCGGGCAGCGGATATTGGCCGCAGCTCTCAACTCCCCCATATCCGTGATGGAGACAGCCGGCGAAGGCGGACCGTGGGGCATGGCCATCTTGGGGTCATATCTCGTCAACAACACGGCCAACCTGTCTTTGCCCGACTTCCTCGACGAGAAAGTGTTTGCCGGAAACCAAGGCACCGAGATTGCCCCGACGCCGGAAGATGTGGCCGGATTCAACGCCTACATCAAGAAGTACAATCAATGCCTGCCCGTAGAAGAAGCGGCAGTTAAGTATAACTGACAGGCATATCATAGCACAGAATGAAATGAACGTCCGCATAGTGCCGATGCCTGCAAATATGCAAGCAGAGACAGATTGACTCGCTGTAGCTGCCGGCCTGTGCCGTTTCACATTCCGAAACAGGCCGTTTCGCGCTCCGGAACGACCCGTTTCGGCTTGCGGAACGGCCTGTTTTGAAACGCAAAACGGCGCATATCATAACGAGCTGACTGCCAGACGATTGGCCCGACCACAAGCTTTCTCCGTCTTTAACATAAAATTGTTAACGCCAAGAGCCAACTGCGGACATCCACAATCCACATTAAAAAACAGACCTATAAATGAAGAAACTAATTGCCTGCGGACTGTTTTGTACTATAGGCCTTACAGTCTGCGCCGACAACAAAGCCCAAATCACAATAGCCACTGACAGTGGAAAGAATATCATACACAAAGAGATATACGGCCAGTTTGCCGAACACCTCGGCACTTGCATCTATGGCGGCCTATGGGTTGGCGAAAATTCGTCCATACCAAACATCAACGGCTATCGCAAAGACGTATTTGAGGCGCTCAAACAATTGCAGGTGCCGGTGCTGCGCTGGCCTGGCGGATGCTTTGCCGACGAGTATCACTGGATGGACGGCATAGGACCGCGCGACAAACGCCCCAAAATGCAGAACAACAACTGGGGCGGAACAATCGAAGACAACTCTTTCGGCACGCACGAATTCCTCAACCTATGCGAAATGCTGGGCTGTGAGCCATACATCAGCGGCAACGTGGGCAGCGGCACTGTGGAAGAGCTTGCCAAGTGGGTTGAGTACATGACGAGCGACGGCGACACCCCAATGGCCAACCTGCGCCGCAAGAACGGGCGCGACAAGGCGTGGAAAGTGAAATATCTCGGAGTGGGCAACGAAAGCTGGGGCTGCGGGGGCAATATGCGCCCGGAGTATTATTCGGACCTATACCGCCGCTATTCCGTATACTGCCGCAATTACGACGGCAACAAGCTCTACAAGATAGCAAGTGGCGCCAGCGACTATGACTACAACTGGACCAAGGTGCTGATGAAGAATGTGGGCAACCGGATGGACGGCATCTCGCTCCACTACTACACCGTGTCTGGCTGGTCGGGCAGCAAAGGCTCTGCCTTGAAGTTCAACAACGACGACTACTACTGGACCATAGGCAAGTGCCTTGAGATTGAAGACGTGATAGAGAGGCACTCGAAAATCATGGACGAACAAGACCCGAAGAAGCAAATAGGGCTGCTCGTAGACGAATGGGGAACATGGTGGGACGAGGAACCAGGCACCGTGAAAGGGCATCTCTACCAACAGAACTCCATGCGCGACGCCTTCGTGGCCGCCCTCACGCTCAATGTATTCCACCGCCACACAGACCGGGTGCGCATGGCCAACATCGCGCAGGTGGTCAACGTGTTGCAGTCAATGATACTCACGGACACCATAGGTACGGGCCATATCGTGCTCACGCCCACATACCACGTGTTCGAAATGTACAAGGGATTCATGGGAGCCACCTATCTGCCAATGGAGATAGCCTGCGACTCCATGCAGGTACGCGGCGACTCTCACGCCAGAAACGGCCGCAAGATTCCACTGCTCAGCGCCTCTGCCGCCCGCTGTGCCGATGGCTCTGTCATCATTGCGCTGGCCAACATCAGTCTCGACAACGCCCAGGATATCCAGATAAAGCTGGACGGCATGAAGGCAAGTGCCATAACGGGGCGCAAGCTCACCTGCAACGCCATAACGGACTACAATGACTTCAGCAACACGGACAAGGTGAAGCCCGTAAAGTTTGACGATGCCAAAGTGAAAGGCGATGCCGTAAGCATGAAGATTCCGGCAAAATCCATCGTTGTTGTAAATATAAAATAGTACATTTGCAAAGCATAATGAAAATGAAACCAACTTATATCATGGCGTCAGCCTGCATGAGCCTGCTGCTGTCACTGCCTGCACAGGCACGCAAGGCGCAGGCAGGCACACCAAGATACGCTGGCTATGTGTTTGCCTATTTTGAGGGAACAGGCGATGCCGACAAGCAAGAGCACCTGCGTTTCGCCATCAGCGAGGACGCAAAGAATTGGTACGCACTCAACGGCAACCGCCCAGTCATCAGCTCAGACAGCATCAGCGAGAGCGGCGGCATCAGGGATCCGCACATCCTGCGCGGCGAAGACGGCCACACGTTCTATATCGTTGCCACCGACATGAACACCCGCAAGCACGGTTGGAAAGAGAATCCTGGCATCGTGATGATGAAGTCCGACGACCTCATAAACTGGAGCCACTCCAAGATAAACCTATCGAAGGCTTTCCCTAAGAACTTCGGCGATGCTTATTGGGTGTGGGCACCACAGACCATCTACGACAAGAAAGCCGGCAAGTACATGATTTACTTCACGCTGCAGCGCAATGACCGCAAGAGCCTTGTGACATATTATGCCTACGCAAACAAGGACTTCACGGCTTTCGAAAGCGAGCCGAAGGTGCTGTTCAGCGCAAAATACGGCTGCATTGACAACGACATCATCTACAAAGATGGTGTCTACCACATGTTCTACAAAGGCAACACTAAGGACGCTGACGGCAAAGAGATAAAGAACGGAATACAGCAGGCCACGTCACAAAGCCTTACCGGAAAGTGGAAAGAGAACTTCAAGTACGTTGACGCCTACGCCGGAACAAAGACACACGTAGAGGGTTCTGGCGTGTTCAAGCTCAACGACAAGGATGAATATGTGCTGATGTACGACCTCTACTCAAGCGGCAGGTATGAGTACCAAACCTCAAAGGACTTAAAAACCTTCACAAGCAAACCACAATCATTCCGCAAGGACTTCAACCCACGCCACGGAACTGTCACCTCACTGACTCAAGAAGAGCTAGAACGTATGCAGGAAAAGTGGGGATATGTGCTGAGACACGACATCGTGAGCGACGGCAACCCAATCTTCCGCCATAAGTTTACGGCCGATCCGGCGGTGCTTGTCCATAACGACACACTGTGGCTGTTCACCGGCGAAGACTATGCCGGCAACCAGAACAGGTATGTGATGAAGAACTGGCTGGCGTTCTCAACCACCGACATGAAGCATTGGACTGAATATCCCGTGCCGCTTCGCCCTACAGACTTCAGCTGGGCGAAGTCGCGTCCGGCCTACGCCGGTCACGTGGCCGAGCGTGGTGGCAAGTTCTATTGGTACGTGAGCACCAACTCCGGGGGCATCGGCGTAGCCGTGGCCGACCGCCCCGAAGGGCCATACAAGGACGCCCTGGGCAAGCCTCTGCTCACCAAGAAAGACTGTTTTGCCTCTACACACGGATGGGCATGCATAGACCCGGCCGTGTTTATCGACGATGACGGACAGGCCTATCTGTTCTGGGGCAACCGCGAATGCTACTACGTGAGGCTGAAAGAAAACATGATCGAGACCGAAGGCGAGATACACCAAGTGAACATTGACAACAGACAACCATTCACAGAGGCACCGTGGGTTCACAAGTACAACGGCAAATATTACCTGACTTACGCCACTGAATGGCCCGAAAAGATTGCATACGCTATGGCAGACAGCGTGACCGGGCCATACACCGTTCAGGGGGTGATATCCGAAATCGCCGGAAACAGCAACACAACCCACCCCGCCATCGTCAACTTCCGCGACAAGTGGATTTTCTTCTCGCACAACGGAGGATTGCCAGAAGGCACAAGCTACAGCCGCTCTGTCATAGCAGAAGAAATGGAATATAACCCTGATGGAACGATAAAGAAAATAAATCCCACAACAAAAGGCTTCGCGTTCAAGGATTGGAGCGGCAACCCCATACTACCGGGACTGCACGCTGACCCGGAGATTCTATATTCCGAGAAGACAGGAAAGTATTACATCTATTCCACAACAGACGGATTCCCCGGCTGGGGCGGTTGGTATTTCACATGCTATTCGTCCGACAACCTCACCGATTGGCATGACGAAGGCATCGTGCTTGACGTATGCAAAGACACAAAATGGGCAAGCGGCAACGCATGGGCACCGGCCATTGTGGAGAAGAAAATAGACGGACAGTACAAATATTTCTTCTATTACAGCGGCAACGCAGGCAGGGCCAAGGCCATAGGTGTGGCCGTTTCTGACAATCCCACCGGGCCGTTTGTTGACTTCGGCAAACCTATAATCAACCGCAGACCTGCCGGATTGAAGAACGGACAGCAGATAGATGTCGATGTATTTACCGACCCTGATACCGGTGTTGACTACCTCTATTGGGGCAACGGCTATATGGCAGGAGCCAAACTGACCCCCGACATGACAGGCATCGACACGACCACAATGACGCTGATGACCCCGCGTGGCGGCAGCCTCAAGGACTACAAGTACCGAGAAGCCCCGTATGTGTTCAAGCGCAACGGGCTCTACTACTTCCTTTGGAGCGTCGATGACACAGGCTCTCCCAACTATCATGTTGTCTATGGCACTAGCAAGTCACCCTTAGGCCCTATAGAAGTAGCCAAAGACCCTATCATCCTCATCCAGGAACCGGGAGAAAAGATATACGGTCCTGCCCACAACAGCGTGCTGCAAATACCGGGAAAGGACGAGTGGTATATAGTCTACCATCGCATAAACAAGGACTTTATATCCAAGGACAAAGGCCCTGGCTATCACAGGGAGGTCTGCATTGACAAGATGGAGTTCAATTCCGACGGCACGATAAAGCGGACCACACCAACCCACAAGGGCGTAAAAGCAATCAAATAAACAACAAACAACAATCACATAAAAAACATTTAAAGTCATGAATGAGAAAAGTTTGATGAACAAAGCGGCAGACAACATACGAATACTTGCCGCCTCTATGGTTGAAAAAGCCAAGTCGGGCCACCCCGGAGGAGCCATGGGTGGAGCAGACTTCATTAACGTTCTGTTCTCCGAATTCCTGGTTTACGACCCAGAAAATCCATCTTGGGAAGGACGTGACCGCTTTTTCCTCGACCCCGGCCATATGTCACCGATGCTCTATTCGGCATTAGCTCTGCAAGGAAAGTTCACGCTCGACGAGCTGAAGCAGTTCCGCCAGTGGGGTTCTCCCACGCCCGGACACCCCGAGCGCGACATCGAGCGGGGCATTGAGAACACCTCCGGTCCGCTCGGCCAGGGCCACACCTTCGGTGCGGGAGCCGCCATTGCGGAGAAGTTCCTTGAAGCCCGGCTCGGCAAAGAGGCAATGCAGCATAAGATTTATGCCTACATCTCGGACGGAGGAATAGAGGAAGAGATCTCCCAAGGCACCGGGCGCATAGCCGGAATACTGGGACTAAACAATCTCATAATGTTCTACGACTCCAACGACATACAGCTCTCCACAGAGTGCAGCGTAGTTATGAAAGAAGACACCGAGGCCAAGTACAAGGCTTGGGGCTGGAACGTGATCACCATAAACGGTAACGACCCCGACGAGATTCGCGAGGCTCTGAAGGCCGCTCAGAAAGAAGAGCACCGCCCCACTCTCATCATCGGCAAGACTGTGATGGGCAAAGGAGCACTGAAAGCCGACGGTTCGAGCTACGAGCACAACATTGCCACCCACGGCGCTCCCCTAGGTGGCGACGCTTATGCCAACACCATCAAGAATCTTGGAGGCAATCCCGACGATCCGTTTGTAATCTTCCCTGAAGTGGCCAAGCTGTATGCCGACCGCCGCGAAGAGCTGAAAAAGATTGTTGCCGGGCGTCATACAGCAGAAGCAGAGTGGGCAAAGGCTAATCCGGAGAAGGCTGCCTTGATGAAAGAATGGTTCAGCGGCAAGGCACCGAAGGTTGACTGGAGCGTGCTCACCCAAAAAGAAGGCTCGGCCACACGCGCAGCAAGCGCAGCCTGCCTCGGTGTTCTGGCAGAACAAGTACCCAACATGATATGCGCTTCTGCTGACCTTTCGAACTCGGACAAGACCGATGGCTTCCTGAAGAAGACCCATGCCCTGCAGGCCGGCGACTTCACCGGAGCCTTCTTCCAGGCCGGAGTAGCCGAGCTCACCATGGCCTGTATGTGCATCGGAATGTATCTCCACGGAGGCGTGATACCTGCCTGCGGAACATTCTTCGTGTTCTCTGACTACATGAAGCCCGCCGTTCGCATGGCCGCTCTGATGGAAGTGCCCATCAAGTTTATCTGGACTCACGACGCATTCCGCGTAGGCGAGGATGGTCCCACCCACGAGCCTGTAGAGCAGGAGGCACAGATACGCCTCATGGAGAAACTCAAGAACCACCACGGAAAGGACAGCGTGCGCGTGTTCCGCCCCGCAGACGCCGATGAGACAACGGTATGCTGGGCCATGGCGATGGAGAACACCGAGACGCCGACCGCACTTATATTCTCACGCCAGAACATTGCCAAGCTGCCCGAAGGCAACGACTACGAGGGTGCACGCCGCGGTGCTTACGTGGTGGCCGGTTCCGATTCCGACTACGATATTATCCTCCTCGCCAACGGCTCTGAGGTATCAACGCTCGTTGCCGGTGCTGAATTGCTACGCAAGGACGGCGTGAAGGTTCGCATCGTGAGCGCACCGAGCGAAGGCCTGTTCCGCAGCCAGAGCCGCGAGTACCAGGAGAGTGTGCTTCCAACAGGCGCAAAAGTGTTCGGAATGACCGCCGGACTGCCAGTCACCCTCGAAGGGCTTGTGGGTGCCAACGGCCGCGTGTTCGGTATGCCGAGCTTCGGCTTCTCAGCTCCTTACAAGGTTCTTGACGAGAAACTCGGCTACACCGCAGAGAACGTTTACAAGCAAGTGAAGGACTTCCTTTCTGAATAACCCGTTGCCATGGAAATAAAAACAATCGGACTTGCGTCCGACCATGCAGGCTATGAGCTGAAGCAGTACGTCATAGAATACTGCCAGGCTCATGGCTACAGGTACAAGGACTACGGCACATACACAGCCGACAGCTGTGACTATCCGGACTTCGGCCATGCCCTTGCGCACGGCATCGAAACGCAAGAGGTATATCCGGGCATCGCAATCTGCGGCAGCGGCGAGGGCATCAGCATGACGCTCAACAAACACCAAGCCGTGCGCGCCGGATTGTGCTGGATTCCAGAGGTGGCCCACCTCATCCGCCAGCACAACGATGCCAATGTGCTCGTCATGCCGGGACGCTTCATTGACCATGACATGGCTAAAAGGATAATGGACGAATTCTTGTCAACCGACTTTGAAGGCGGCCGCCACAAAACAAGAGTGGACAAGATTCCCATAGCCAAATAAACCATTGAGGCTGTGTCAAAATGTAGTTGAAAGGAGTTAACCGAAGTTAGATGACCTGTCGGTCGCCGGAAGTTAACGGACAAGTGTTGCCAGAGCGTAGCGAAAATAGCTTGGAAATCAGCAACAGAACATACGTCTGTTAACTCCGGATAACTCCGGGCGAAGTTCCAAACTCCCGTTAACTTCATTTTGACACAGCCGCTTTTTTCGCGAAAAAAGACAAATAATTTTGCCGTTTGAGCTATTTGGCGTAATTTTGCGCCGATGAATGAAGATATACTTGGACAGCTTAATGACAGCCAACGCGAGGCTACCGTATATTGCGAAGGCGCACAACTAGTCATTGCGGGCGCCGGCTCCGGCAAGACACGCGTGTTGACTTACAAAATAGCTTACCTGCTCCGGCAAGGAATGCAACCGTGGAACATCCTGGCTTTGACTTTCACCAACAAGGCCGCTGCCGAAATGAAGGAGAGAATCAGCAAGCTCGTCGGGATGGAAAAGGCTCGGATGCTGAACATGGGAACGTTCCATTCAATGTTTTCACGAATACTGCGCGTAGAGGCCGGACTCATCGGATACGGCTCAAACTTCACCATATACGACCAAAGTGACTCGCGCTCGCTGATAAAATCGATAATAAAGGAACTGGGACTCGACGACAAAAAGTACAACCACACATCAGTGGCCGACAGGATAAGCATGGCAAAAAACCACTTGCTCACACCGCAAGACTATGCCTCCGGACCTCATGTCAAGGAAGACACACAGCGAAGAGTGCCGGCCATCAAGGACATCTATACAAGGTATGTGGAGCGTTGCCGCAAGGCCAATGCCATGGATTTCGACGACTTGCTGCTGAACACATTCCTCCTGTTCAGCGGCAATGATGACGTGAGGAGAAAATATGCTGACAGATTCCGCTATGTATTGGTAGACGAGTACCAGGACACCAACTACGCGCAGCAAGCCATAGTCATGCAACTGACGCGCGACCACCAGATGGTATGCGCCGTAGGCGACGATGCACAGAGCATTTACGGATTTCGCGGAGCCAACATAGACAATATCCTGAACTTCACGAAGTCATACGACAATGCCAAGCTGTTCAAGCTGGAACAGAACTACCGCTCCACGCAACTGATAGTGCAGGCTGCCAACAGCTTGATAAAGCACAACGCAAGGCAGATTCCCAAGAATGTATTCAGCGACAATGAGCACGGGGAGAAACTGCGCCTCAAGCAGGCATACAGCGACCGTGAGGAGGCATCGATAGTGTGCAACGAGATAAGACGCATAAGGAAGAAAGACAAATGCGCTTACAGTGACTTTGCCGTATTATACAGAACCAACGCCCAAAGCAGGAGCATCGAGGAAGAACTGCGCAAGCAAAACGTGCCCTACCGCGTCTACGGTGGCCTGAGCTTCTACCAGCGCAAGGAGATAAAGGACATCATCGCCTACTTCCGCCTCGTGGCCAACAACAATGACGAAGAAGCATTCAGGCGCATCATCAATTATCCAGCACGCGGAATAGGCAGCACCACGCTGGCCAAGCTTGCCGATGCCGCCAATGCCAGCGGTGAGAGCCTGTGGAAGGTCACGGCAGAACCTGACGCTTTCGGGCTGAGCCTGAACAACGGCACAAAGTCCAAGCTGGCAGCGTTCTGCACGATGGTGAACGCATGGAATGACAAGGTGGCCACAACCGATGCCTATGCGCTCGGGCAGGAGATAATAAAAGACAGCGGACTGGGCAAAGAAATATACGGCTCGCGTACTCCCGAAGACTTGTCACGGCAGGAGAACGTAACTGAGTTTCTTGCCGGAATGCAGGATTTCGTGGAAGGAAGGCGCGAAGAAGGGCTTGCCAACAACGTCTACCTGCCGGACTTCTTGCAGGAAGTGGCATTGCTGACCGACCAGGAGAGCGATGCCGACGACACCGATGGAGACAAAGTTTCGCTCATGACCATCCACAGCGCCAAGGGCCTTGAGTTCCCTACGGTGTTCATTGTCGGGCTTGAGGAAAATGTGTTCCCGTCTCCGATGAGCTGCAACAGCCTAAGGGAACTTGAGGAAGAGAGGCGACTGCTGTATGTGGCCATAACACGGGCAGAAAAGCGTTGCATACTCTCATGCGCGCAAAACAGGTTCAGATACGGCAGGATGGAGTTCGACACACCGTCGCGGTTCATCAAAGACATTGACCCGAAACTTATCGACATTGAGCCGACTGCCGGTTCGGGAGGCTCGTTTGCGGGTCGAAGGCTACAAGACAACAGTTCCTATAACGGCAGGTGGATGCAGAATCCGCACCCCGTGGCCGAACAGTTCAAGGCGGACCCCATGCCGCGCATAGTTCCACCACGACGCGAAGAGCGCCCCGTGTCGCCGTTCTCGGAAAGTTTTGAGAGCAAACTCAGGGAAGCCAAACAGCTCCACCTCAGACCAGCCTCGTCGCTTTTGGAAAACGAAAAGCCAGGACACGACGACACGCCAAACGACAGCGACATCTGTGCAGGAGCTGTAATGGAGCACCAAAGATTCGGCATCGGAACCGTAATAAAGGTGGAAGGAAGCGGCGAGAACCGGAAAGCAACCGTACAATTCAAAAATTCAGGAACAAAACAACTGCTGCTGAAATTCGCAAGATACAAGATCATAAACTGAGAATCTGTTTTTGGTTCTGCTTTTTTATTCTGTCAGAGATGATTTTATCCCGCAGCCCCGTATGCTTTTCGACCGCCAACAAGCAGTCCTGACCATACCGCCTAAGTGTCTGGCAATCAGCAGAGTTACAAAACGTGCCGTTTCACCTCGCGAAACGGCACGTTTCATTGTGCGAAACGGTACATATCGCAAGCCGAAACGGCACGTTTCGGAAAGCGGTATGCCCGGCTTGTGTCTTTGATATGTTTTTATTGCTGTCCGATAAAACCTAAAACGACATAGGAGTTATGCCCGAAGCCTTGTAAAATAAGGCTTCGGGTTGTCTTTTTGAAAAAGCAAGCCCCCTCTAATCAAACAAGGTTGGCTGAGGCGGAGATTTTTGCCCATCCTTGGCGAGTATTTCGTCCCATGTCTTATCCGGATTTTCCATGAATGAGACGAAGTTGATGTAGTACATAAGCGTGAGGCGCACCATTGTTACTACTTGCGAGAAGGCGCAGTGCCTCTTGATGCTTCTTGAAAGAACCGTTATGAGCAGGTTTGCGATCAGTACCACCCAAGTCTGTATCTGAATGGCGTTGACGCTGTCGCCATAGAAGAAATGGAGCGGGAAATTCTGTTTGAGCTGTTTGTACAGTGACTCTATGGCCCAGCGTCGGCGGTAAATCCCGGAAATGTCCTCAACGGAGAAGTCGAAGTTGTTTGTCAGCAGTGCCACGGGCTTCTTGTTCTCATGGAATATTTCCACCCTACGCGCCTCGTGCGTCAGCTCACCCCTGGAAAAGAGGACCTTCTGGTCGATATGCGTCACCAATCCCTCCGGATTGACGTAGGTGACTGATTCAAGCACTTTATACTTGAGATTTTTCTTCATTTTGTTGACATAGCATACACCTTCTTCAGTAAGCCGCTGAAACTGCGCTATGTCTATGTACCCCCTGTCCATCGCCAAGGTGGAATCTTTGGGGAGATGCACCTCTTTCAACAGATAATGGTCATGCTTTGCGGCTGATGTAAGCTGCACCACCATCGGGACACCGACATGATACTTCATTACGGTGTGCACTTTCATACCGCCTTTCTTCTTTCCAGACTTTGGATGCCGTCCTACCCCTTTAAGTATGTTGTCAAAAAGGGTTATGGTGGTTGAATCCATCATGTAAAGCAGTTTTTCCCAATCCTTCGGCTCGTGTGTCTGACCCTTGTAGCTCTTTGGCGGGCGGCTGTCCGCTAAAAACCGGGCATACTTCTCCAGAAGATAGGCGTAAACACCCGCGAAGAACTCCTGCGGGCGGCGTATGTTGGCCTCTGCCAGCGTGCTGCGCCTGACAAGGTAGTCCATGCCGAGATGGCAGAGCTTGTGAGCCTCGGCCTTCATACCAATTTCCAGCTCACGCAGGGAATCAAAGTGTTTCAGCACGCCGAAGAGCATCACAATAAGATGGCTGTAACCGTCGAACCGCTTCACATAAGCCTCGCTGCCATTTGTTTCACGGCTGATTTGAAGAATTTCATCCTTATCAAGTAACTTAAGAACCTGACTATAGACCGGCTGTCCGGTAAAATGACTATCTTTGCCCATGGTTATTTAAATTGATTAAAACAAAGATAACCAAAAGGGCTGATACCTCGTGAGAAGTGTCAGCCCTATTCTTATTAAATCAAAAAAGTTTTACCGGACAGCAATA
>CALUHC010000031.1 GCA_944320355.1 uncultured Prevotella sp.
CGCGGTGCGCCAGCGCTTCAAGCACGCCGACCTCGCCGTAAGCGGCGGATGTCTGGCCGGGGCGCTGCGCCTGTATTCCGTGACATACCAGGAGCCGGAGCGCCCCATGTACGTCTGCATGAGGAAAGAGGCTGCCGCCACACCGGCTGACAGCGCCGGCGCGTCAAGGCTGACGGCATCCCCCAAACCGTTCTCAGGGCAGGTGACCGTGGAGTTTGACCTGCCGGAGACTGTGGCCGACGCCACTGTGGGCCTGTTCAGCCAGGCGGGCATGAACGTGTATTCCGCAAAGCTCGGAAGCCTCCCGGCAGGCAGACGTTCACCATCTCTCCGTCAGTTCCCGACGGCGTGTATGTACTCACTGTGACAGCCGGAGACGAGCGCTGGCAGACAATCGTCATAAAGAGGAGGGGTGCGCTATGAAAAGAATGATTCTGCTGGCTGTCCTTGCGCTCGGACTTCTTTCGGTTGTCACCGGCGGTCCGGCTGAGTTTGGAATCACTGCGGCCCGGGGTCAGGTGATGAGCAGAGATTACGCTCCGCCTATGTATGGGTGTGAGGATGACTTCGGAAAATACGAGTCATCATTCCCCTGCGATATGGGAGCCGAGGCTTGCGCCTGCACCACCTGCCACACCTAGGTGCCGTGCGACGAGATGGAGGCGCACAAGAAAACACACGATGAGGACGAGGGAAACGAGCCTACAGCCCCGGAGAATCCATGCGGCTCAAGCTCCTCGTCCTCGATGGTGTCAGGGCGCTCGTCTGGCAGCAGTTTTTTTGAGGCAATGACTATGTAGGCGAGCCCGGCTATGGTTATCGGGATGCCTATGTAGGCGAGGTCGAACATTTTAAGCCCGTCAAGCCCGCAGTCTATCATCATTCCGTGGACTACCAGGTTTGTCGATGTGCCGATTAGCGTGCACAGTCCGCCGAGTATGGTTGCGTATGAAAGCGGTATCAGGAACTTGGTGCGTGACAGGCCTACACGCTTGGCCCAGTTCTTGATGATTGGGGCAAATATGACTACCACCAGCGTGTTGTTGAGGAATGCCGAGAAGCCGCTCTCTATTGGCAGGATGCCTTCGCTGACGAGGAAGAGCAGCGCCACGGTTATCATGCCACGGTTGCTGAAGCCCGCCACCATCTGCTTGGGGGTATGATGCCCACAGCCATGAACACGACCACGACGCTGAGCAGCACGATGCCCGGGCGCATCTTGTCGCGTATCAGTGCGGCGAGCATCACGGCGAGCCCCGCCAGCACTATCATTATCTCGTGGTTCATCGGTGCTGTGTTTTTGTGCGTACTATGAACCACGGGTTGTGCAGGTCTTCCTTGTTGTAGAGCAGCGGTGTGCCGTCATCGGCCCTTGTCACCTCGCACCCTGCTGCCGTGGCTATGGCATGTCCAGCGGCGGTGTCCCACTCCATGGTAGGCGCAAAGCGCGGATAAACGTCGGCCTTGCCCTCGGCCACCATACAGAGCTTGAGCGAGCTGCCGCGTGAGAGCGTGGCTATGTCGCCGTGCTCGGTCCCGAGATGGTCTATGTAGGCGCGGGTCTCATCGCTCAGGTGTGAACGCGAGGCAACCACGGTGAACTTCCTTGGACCGCGGTCTGATGGCAGCGGGGTTGACGCGGCAGCCAGTTCGGTAGCATCGGAAAAGTGCTTGTCTGAGGCTATGCCGTCCACCTTGCCTGCACCAATGCCTTCCGCGCCCCAATAGAGTTCGCGTGTGGCCGGCACGAAGATTGTTCCCATGATGGGCCTGCCGCCCTCGGCGAGGGCGATGTTGACGGTGAAGTCGCCGTTTTTCTTTATGAATTCCTTGGTCCCGTCGAGCGGGTCTACTATCCACAGCCTGCTCCACAGCCTCCGTTCGTCGTAGGGGGCGTGGGCACTCTCCTCGCTCAATATGCAGATGCCGGTGGGCTTGAGTGCGTCTGCTATGGCGCGGTCGGCCTTGCGGTCAGCCTTTGTCAGCGGCGAATTGTCGGCTTTCAGTTCAATGCCGAAGTCTTGCGCGGGATCGTCGTATATGTCCATAATTTCTTTTCCGGCGCGAATCGCCGCGTTGACGGCCATCGTCAGGAGTTGTTTCTTATCCATTGTCGGTGGTTTTTGTGGTGCGGGAATGTGTCTCCCGCCGTGGTCGCGTGTTACATAAACGGTGCAAACGAGCGAAAAGAGAGCTTGCTCTTTGTTTCCCGAGTGCAACTTGTATTCTACAAAGGTAGTATTTATTTCTCTGGCAGGGCAAACAAAAAACCTTTCTTTATCGTTATTAACATAAAAAGAACAAAAGAAAGGCTGTCGCCATTGCTCAAAGAAATTCGACGTGCCGGGGTGGATTGCCGGACTACAGTAATTTTATAGTGTGTATGTGGTGCGGCTTGTGTCCGTCTCCCGTGTTGTAGTCCGCTTCCAGCCTTTACAGGGCACGCTGGTGGGAAATTCATTTATGGCTGGTAGCGACATTTGGCCTTAGCCTTATTGCAGATGTCGGCAGAAATTGCTATCTTTGCATGAGGCATGTTGCGTTTGGCAACCTTCGCATAAGCGATGCACGGTGTCATTGAAAAGAGAGAGGTTATGTGTTTAAGGTATGTGTTGATTCTGTGGCTGACAGTATTGTCGCCACTTGTGTTTGTTGGCGTGCCTTGTATCGGTGCGGTATGGGAGGCGTGTGTGTTGGATGCCGAGACGGGCAGGCCTCTGCCGTATGCAAGTGTCAGGGCCGGCAGTGGCAGGAGCACTATAACCAACGAGGATGGGTGGTTCGTCCTGTCGTGCGATTCGGCTGAGTCCGTCCGCATCTCTTTCGTGGGCTATTCTCCCGTGACCGTTTCGGCCAGTCCCGGGCGCAGGTCGGTGGGGCTGAGGCCAATGACGGTGCTGCTGTCAGAGATTGTGGTGCAGCCGGTTGACAAGATAGTGAGGGCGGTGATGGCCGAGGCGCGACGACAGATGAGAAAGAAGCGCAGGCACAAGGCCACATTTTTCTACCGCCAGACAACCTTTGCCGGCAGCGAGTGCAGCGAGGTGCTTGAGGCGTTCTTCGTGGGCCTGTCGGCCGTGTCGCTCCGCGATCTGTCGCTGCAGCATGGCCGTTACGCCGCGCTTGAGTCGGACAGCCTGCACCTTTACTCTTACTTCGGCAACTTTTTCACCTACTCGCAGGTGGAGATTCTCGGCGGCTCCAAGCCGGCCTACAACCAGGACGTGATGCCGCTGGTGGACAACTACCGCGACTACTACGACGTGAGCCTGCGCACGGTGAGCGACGGCGAGCGCAAGCTGCACGTGCTGCGCTTCAGGGCGAAGCCCGAGGTGGAGCGGCCCGTGCTCGACTGCGAGCTATATGTTGACGCCGATACGCACCACGTGCTGCGCTGCAACGGCCGCGGGCTGAATATGCGTGTGCTCAACAAGGTGGGCCGCAGGCGCACGGTGGTGGCCGTGGACAGCATGGTGTTCGAGGCCAACTATGCCGACAGCGACGGCTTCTCGGAGGTGGAGTCGGTGGCGGTCACGGTCTCGCTCCCGTCGGGCGGCTCGCACAACGCCATCCGTTCGCTCATGTACAACGTCGGCAGCGGCAAGCGACGGCTTAGCGAACGCCGCCTTTGGTTCAATGACAACCTGCAGCGCACCATCGACAAGCAGGGCTACAGCGCACGCTTCTGGCGCGACAACGAGATAGTGAAGCGCACGCCGCTTGAGGAGGGAGCCGTGAGGCTGTTCGAGCAACGCAACCTCTTTGGCTCGTTCTGAGCCATACGCGATCGCCTTTGTTGAAGGCGTAGCGCACTGCGGTGAGACAAAGCGGCAGACAAGATGCCGCTGGCAGGGCGAAAGCACTTGGAAAGCCTGAAAAGTAACAAAAATATATTCCTGGCGGTCTAATGACCGATTTGGAGTTAACTCCTTTTTGATACACCTCCTTGCCTGTTATGTTTTTTACTTTTGGTTAGTCGGATTAAATTGCTTGTCATAATTCCACAAGAATTTGACAAGCTCCGGATTGCGGTGCGACCATCGGAAATCTTGCGGCTTGTCAAGCGGACGGATGCTTTCCATTTCGTCCGGTGTCAACTCAAAGTCGAACACATCCAAGTTTTGCTTCATGCGTTCGATGTGGGTGCTTTTGGGAATGGCGATAATGCCACGCTGGATGAGGTAGCGCAACGCTACTTGTTGGGGTGTCTTGCCATATTTTCCCGACAGAGCTTCCAGTACGGGATTGTTTTGTAAGTCGGGGTCGCCTTGTGCCAACGGTCCCCAAGCCATGATATGAGTGCCGTAGGGTTTCATTTCCGCCTCGGCATCCCATTGTTGACAGAACACATTGGCTTTCAACTGATTTACCGCAGGCTTGATTTCCGCATATTCTGCCATATCCACAAAGCGGTCGGGGTAGAAGTTGGAAAGTCCGATGGCACGCACCTTCCCCTCACGCACGGCTTTCTCCATTGCCCGCCAAGTTCCCGTGTAATCGCTGAAAGGCTGGTGGATGAGCAACAGGTCGATGTAATACGCGAGTTCGGGATAAGAAAACTATCCAAAAAGTTGGTAATCTCGCAAATATTTTGTACCTTTATAGTTGTAAATCAAACAGTTACAAAATATATAAGCGATGATTACCAAGGACAAAGTTACAGAAATTTTCTGCATTATCGACGAGTTTGACAAGAATTTAGACATGGAAATGCGAAAAAACCTGTTTTTGCCGTCCGAAACCAC
>CALUHC010000032.1 GCA_944320355.1 uncultured Prevotella sp.
TTTCGTCTTGCCGGCGTGCAGATTGGCAGTCGCCTTTGTCGAAGGCGTAGCGGGCTACGTCGAGACAAAGCGGCAGACAAGATGCCGCTGGCAGGGCGAAAGCACTTGGAAAGCCTGAAAAGCAACAGAAATATATTCCTGGCGGTCTAATGACCGATTTGGGGTTAACCCATACCGGCAACAGACACAAAAGACCAGAAGGCAAAAACTGACGCCAGGCATCCTGCGCATTCTGCGCCACCCCTCTCGCCTTTCCACCACATGGCACAAAAAAATCCTGTGCAGATGGCTCTCCCTCCTACTGCCATCTGCACAGGAATAAACCTTATGCCGGGAAAAGCACCCCCGCAATACACCTAAAACTGGAAGATCATACGCACCTTAGCGATTGTCTTGGAGTTTCTGATCTTCCATGTCCCATACATCAGACGCACACTTTGAGGCAACCTGTTCAGATCGCGCAACCAGCAAAGCAACGACTCCAACGGTTTTCCAGGATGTGTCGGGTCATCCTCTAACAGGCCTTTGCGCTCTAACTCACGATTGGCTTCCATCGCGTCTATCTCCAACTTTCCGGTGCTGAGCATGTAATCGTCCAGATTACTGAATATGGCACCTACATTAGTTTTAAGATAATTAGCCATAAACCCTGTCTTTTAAATTGTTAATGATACGGATGAACTTATGTGAAAGATGCTATATCTTTTCTCTACAAAGATACGAAAAATAACAACACATTGTTACACCGGCACATACAATTTGCATTAATTTAACACTTATGACAAAGCCCTGCCCACGCCACAGCGGCGAGCCGCCACAGCCGGTCCAGAAAATCATGGCGCAAGCCCTGCACCAACGACTTTGGGGCACTGCGCGCGCCGCGCCGCCCGCGCGCGTAAGCAGCTGATAATCAGCGGAGTTCCGAAACGTGCCGTTTCGCAGGCTGAAACGGCACGTTTCAGGCAGCAAAACGGCGCGTTTCGGAAGGCAAAACGAGCCGTTTCGCAAACCGAGACGGCAACCCATGGTTCATGGCACGGCGTGAGCCTGCCCGCAGAAGCGCGGCAACGCCGCCTCGCCACGCAACATTTTCGGCGCGGAAAGCGCGTAATGTCGGATTTTTTCAGTAAGTTTGCATCACGAAAACAACCTGCCCCACCACGGCGGAACGCAGCCACCGCGCCACCGCGGACAAGACCCGCCACCGCCGCGGCGAAACAACGACTGCCAATGAGAGTACTGATAGTAAACACAAGCGAGAAGACCGGCGGCGCCGCCGTGGCTGCCAACAGGCTCATGGAAGCCCTGAAAAACAACGGCGTGAAGGCCAAGATGCTGGTAAGAGACAAGGAGACCGACCAGATAACCGTTGTGGAGCTGCCGCACCCGATGCGCCGCCAGTGGCCGTTCATGTGGGAGCGGCTGTGCATATTCTTCCACACGCGCTTCTCGCGCAAGCACCTCTTCGAGATAGACATAGCCAACGCCGGCACAGACATAACCCACCTGCGCGAGTTCAAGGAGGCTGACGTGATACACCTCAGCTGGATAAACCAAGGCATGCTGTCGCTGGCAGGCATCAGGAAGATACTCAACAGCGGCAAGCCCGTGGTCTGGACGCTGCACGACGAGTGGCCCGCCACGGCCATCTGCCACTACACCAACGGCTGCGACCGCTTCAAGACCAGCTGCCACCACTGCCGACTGCTGCCGGGCGGGGGCGGGCCGGGCGACCTTGCTGCCCGTGTGTGGAACCGCAAGAAGCGCATGCTGGCCACGCACAACATACACTTCGTGGCCTGCAGCCGCTGGCTGGAGGGCGAAGTGAAGCAAAGCGCGCTGCTGACAGGGCAGAGCATAACGAGCATACCCAACCCGATAGACACCCACATATTCCGGCCAACAGACAGGCACGACGCCCGGATGGCCGCCGGCCTGCCCATAGACAAGCGGCTGATACTCTTCGTGTCGCAGCGCGTCACGGACGCACGCAAGGGCATGGACTACTTCGTGGAGGCCATCGACAGGCTCGTGGCCGCACACCCCGGCCTGCGCGACGACACCGGAGTGGCCATTCTGGGCGGCCAGGCCGAGGAAGTGGCCGAACGGCTCGCCCTGCCGGCCTATCCGCTCGGCTACGTAAGCGGCGAGAAGCGCATCGTGAGCATCTACAACTCGGCCACGGTGTTTGTCCTGCCATCGCTCGAAGACAACCTGCCCAACACCATCATGGAGGCAATGGCCTGCGGAGTGCCCTGCGTCTCGTTCCACGTGGGCGGCATACCGGAGATGATTGACCACAGGAAGAACGGCTACGTGGCCGCCACGGCCGATGCCGCCGACCTGGCCGAGGGCATACGCTGGGTGCTGTGCGACGCCGACCGCGAGGCACTCTCGCGCGAAGCACTCAGCAAGGTGGCCTCATGCTACTCGCAGCACAGCGTCGCCATGAAGTACATCGAAGTGTACAACCAGGCCATGGCCTTCAAACGGTACCACCTATGACAAGGTTCAGCATCATCACCGTGACCTACAACGCCGAGAAGTGCCTGCGCCTCACGCTCGACAGCGTGCTCGCGCAGACATACGCAGGCATAGAGCACATTATCGTGGACGGCAAGTCGGCCGACAGAACGATAGAATTGGCCAACGAATACCGCGACAAGTCAAAGAAGGCAGCACCGGAACACGCTGTCAACATTGTGTCGGAGGCCGACCGCGGCATATACGACGCCATGAACAAGGGGCTCGCCATGGCCACAGGCGACTACATCTGCTTCCTCAACGCGGGCGACAGCCTGCCCGAGGCCCGCACTATAGAGCAGATAGCGGCAGTGGCCGGACGGCGCAAGCTGGAGGACGGCGACATGCCGGCAGTGCTCTACGGCGACACAGACATAGTGGACAACAACGGCGCATACCTGCATCCACGCCGCCACCGCCCGCCCCGGCGGCTCACGTGGCGGTCGTTCAGCAACGGCATGCTGGTGTGCCACCAAGCCTTCTACGCCCGCGCCGACATAGCAAAACAGGAGAAATACGACCTAAGGTACAGGTATTCGGCCGATGTGGACTGGTGCATCCGCGTGATGAAAAAAGCCGAACAGCTAAACAAAAAGATAGTGAACCTCAACATGACCGTGGCCCACTATATGGAGGAGGGGCAGACCACGCTCAACCACCGCAAATCCTTGCGCGAACGCTTCAACGTGATGTGCCGCCACTACGGGTGGCTGACAACTGTCGCCAAGCACCTGTGGTTTGTCATCAGAAGCCTGAAAAACCGCTCCTAACACACCAAAAGTAACGCCCCTCCAACCTTACCCCTATAGGAGAGGCCAACTAACGGACAGGCACAGCAGCCCCCTTCCACAGGGGAGGGATGGGGAGGGGCTTCCATTGCCGTTAAACCCAAAGCGAAACTGAGCGGAGCGATAACGCCTTCTAACTCCCGTTAACTCCCAAAAGAAACTCCCTGACCACCCGGGTATATTCCTCTGGGTGGTCCATGTACGCCTTGGCATGACCCGAACCGCGCGCTATCCACAGCCGCTTAGGCGCTGGCTTGGCCTCATAGAGCCTGTACACCATCCACGTAGGCACGAAAGTGTCCTTGTCTCCGTGTATGAACAGCATGGGGCGGCTGCACTTGGCCACCTGCCCCAGCGGCGAAGCCTCGCCGAAGCGCCACCCGTAGCGCATCCGGCAGAGCAGGCTCGTGGTGTACATCAGCGGGAATGGCGGCAGGCCAAACTGCTCGCCGAGCTGCCACTCAAACTCATCCCACACCGAGGTGTAGCCGCAATCCTCTACAAAACATTTCACATAAGGCGGCAACTCCTCGCCCGATGCGCACATCACCGTGGCCGCCCCCATAGACACTCCGTGCAGGACAACACGCGACTCGCGCACAGAGTCACGGAACATACGCTCGGCCAGCTCCGCCCAGCGCAGCACATCGTGGCGGTCGTTCCACCCCATACCTATGCCGTCGCCGTCGCTCAGCCCGTGCGAGCGAAGGTCGGGCAACAGGATGTTGCAGCCCAAGTCGCGATGATACATACGGCCGAGAAAAAGGAACTTCACCGCACAGTCCTTATATCCGTGAACTATCACCGCAGTGCGACCTCGCGCCGAGTCGCAGCGCAGCCACAGGGCGTGATGGCGTTCGCCACCGGGCATGGTCACGAATGTGTCGCGAAGCAGTCCTGCCCCGCGCAGGCTGTCCGCCCACTGCCTCATGTCGGGAAGCCAATTATATAATAATGTGTATGTGCTGTCTATGTTGCGGCGGTTGGGGTCGGGCTTCAGCGAGAAGCCGAGCATATAGAAGCTGCCGCCCGTAACGGCCAGAACGGCAATCATCACCAGCACTGTGGCAGTTATCACAATCCGTTTTTTCATATCATTCTGTTTTGTTTGGCATCTACGGATGGCCTTCTGCGGGTTGCTCCACAGGCCGCGCGGCATCGCGTGTGCCGTGGCATCTGGGATATGCCGGGCAGCTCCATAACTCTCGCCCGCGGTCCCTTCCGCGCTTGGCCATGCTACTCACCATCGGCTTGCCACACAGCGGACAGGCCGTTCCGCCCACAAATATACCGCAAAAAATCCGAATGGCGATGGCGGCGGGCCAAATCTTTCTGCCCATACCATAAATATTACAGGGGGAAAATGCTTATCTTTGCAGCCATGAACGCAAAAGCATTGACAATGGCAGCCCTCATGGCCGCCCCAACAGCAGCCTGCGCATGGGGCAGCGGCGGCGATGCACTCGACGATGTGCTCGAAGTGACACCATGGGCAGCCGTGGTCGCCATGAAGGCCTGCGGCGTGGAGAGCCGCAACGAGTGGGCACAACTGGCGGCATCGGCGGCCATGTCGCTGGCCGTATCGGCCGGAGTGGCCTACACCCTGAAAGCAACCATACACGAACGCCGCCCCGACGGCAGCGACAACCGCTCGTTCCCGTCGGGCCACGCCACCATTGCCTTTGCCGGTGCCACCGTGATGCACAAGGAGTTCGGCCACGTGTCGCCGTGGATCAGCGTGGCCGGATATTCCGTCGCCACGTTCACCGCAGTGGACAGGGTGCTGCGCGACCGCCACCATTGGTACGACGTTGCCGCCGGGGCGGCCATAGGATACCTGTCAACAGAGCTGTGCTACTACGTCAGCGACAAGATCTTCAAGAACGACAAGGTGAAGGTGGCCTTCAACGGCAGCGGCTTCGACGTGGCCGTAAACCTATACTGAACATCCATAAAACTACCAAAACAAACCTTTCTATTATGAGACCTAAAACTATTTTCGTTGCGCTCGCAGCTGCCCTTGCCGCAAACGCAGGCGCACAGACACTGCCTTACCAGAATCCGGAGCTGCCGGCTGGTGAGCGCGCCGCCGACCTTTGTTCGCGCATGACGCTCGAAGAGAAAGCCACCGTGATGATTAACAACTCCAAAGCCATACCCCGGCTCGGCATTCCAGAGTTCGCATGGTGGAGCGAAGCACTGCACGGCGTGGGGCGCAACGGCCTTGCCACCGTGTTCCCCTCGTGCATAGGCATGGCCGCTTCGTTCGACGACGCACTGACCGAACGCATATTCGCCGCCGTGAGCGATGAGGCCCGGGCCAAGAACACGGCCCAGAGGCGCAAGGGCGGCGTGGCCACTTACCAGGGCCTTTCGTTCTGGACACCCAACATTAACATATTCCGCGACCCGCGATGGGGGCGCGGACAAGAGACCTACGGCGAGGACCCGTACATGAACTCGCGCATGGGACTGGCCGTGGTGCGCGGACTGCAAGGCCCGGAAGGCCGCCGCTACGCCAAGCTCTACGCCTGCGCTAAGCACTTCGCCGTGCACAGCGGGCCGGAGAAGACGCGCCACCGCTTCAACATAGAGGCCCTGCCGCCACGCGACCTGTGGGAAACCTACCTCCCGGCGTTCCGCGATCTCGTGCAGAAGGGCGGCGTGAAAGAGGTGATGTGCGCCTACCAGCGCTTTGAGGGCGACCCCTGCTGCGGCAGCGACAGGCTGTTGCAGCAGATACTCCGCCACGAGTGGGGCTTCAAGGGGCTGGTGGTCAGCGACTGCGGAGCCATAAGCGACTTCTGGGAACCGGGCGCGCACGGCGTTTCAGACGATGCCGCAGCAGCCTCGGCCAAGGCCGTTGCCAGCGGCACCGACGTGGAGTGCGGCAGCAACTACCTCCACCTGCCTGAGGCCGTAAGGGCAGGCGAGATAACAGAAGCGCAGATAGACACGAGCGTTGTGCACCTGCTCACGGCGCGATTCGAGCTTGGCGACTTCGACCCAGACACGCTCGTGGAGTGGACCCGCATACCAGAGAGCGTGGTGGCCTGCCGCGAGCACAAGGAACTGGCGTTGCAGATGGCACGCGAACAGATGGTTTTGCTGCACAACAAGGACAACACCCTGCCGCTCAAGAAGGACGCAAGCAAGATAATGGTGATAGGCCCCAACGCCGCCGACTCCGTGATGCTGTGGGGCATATACTACGGCCAGCCGAGCCACTCGGTGACCATTCTCGAAGGCATACGCAACAAGCTCGGCCACGACGTGAGCTACACCAAGGGCTGCGGCATAACCGACATGACCGAGAGCAAGAGCATATCGGGCAGCATGACATCGCCCGACGGCAAGCAGGGCATGGCCGCCAGCTTCTGGAACAACACCAGGATGGAGGGCAAACCCGCCGCCACCATGACCTGCAACGGGCCGCTGCACTTCGACAACGGTGGCAACACGGCCTTCGCGCCGGGCGTAAGGCTCACCGACTTCACGGCCCGCTTCCGCGGCTCGTTCACCGCCTCTAAGGACGAAACGCTCGATATCACATACATGAACGACGACGGCTTCAGGCTGATAGTAAACGGAGACACAATCGCCGAACGCTGGAAGTCGTCAACGCCGCGCCTCAGCCAACGCCAATTGGAGGTGAAGCAGGGCAAGAAATACGACATACAGGTGGACTATATGCAGCTGGGCGGCGGGGCCACGCTCAACTTCGACATGGCCGCCGTGCGCACCGTAACGCCCGGGGAGATAGCCGCAAGGGCCAAGGACGCGGAGACCGTCATCTTTGTGGGCGGCATTTCGCCCAACCTTGAGCGCGAGGAGGCCAAGGTAAGCGAGCCGGGCTTCGACAACGGCGACCGCACGAGCATAGAGCTGCCCGCCGCGCAGCGCAGCCTGCTCAAGGCCCTGCACGACGCGGGCAAGAAGGTGGTGCTGGTCAACTGCAGCGGAAGCGCGGTGGCACTGACGCCCGAACTCGAGACCTGCGACGCCATTCTGCAGGCCTGGTATCCCGGCGAGCAGGGCGGCAACGCCGTGGCCGACGTGCTCTTCGGCGACTACAACCCATCAGGCAAGCTGCCAGTGACGTTCTACAAGGATGACAGCCAGCTGCCGCCATTCGACGATTACAGGATGCTGGGGCGCACCTACCGCTTCTTCCGCGGCCAACCGCTATTCCCGTTCGGCCACGGCCTCAGCTACACCACGTTCAGCCTCGGCGCTCCCTCTTATGATGCCGAGGCCGGCAAAATACGCGTCAGCGTGACCAACACCGGCAGCCGCGACGGCGCGGAGGTGGTGCAGGCATACCTGCGCAAGCCCGGCGATGCCGCCGGCCCGCTGAAAACGCTCCGCGGCTTCACCCGCGTGGAACTGAAGGCCGGCGAGACCCGCGAAGTCACAATAGACCTTCCGCCCTCGGCTTTCGAGTGGTGGGACGACCAAACGAACACCATGTGCGTGACGGCAGGCAAGTTCGAGGTACTCGTAGGCACGTCGAGCGCAGACCAAGATCTGCAGAGATTGGAGGTGAATAAATAGAAGTTAAAGAAGTTAGAAGAAGTTATCGCTTCACTACGTTTCGCTCAGGAAGTTAAAGGACAATAGCTTTTACTTATGAAGGTATCGAAGAGCATTTACATTTGTCTGCACTCCTGTCTCCCGTCTCCTGTGTTCTTTTGAAATATTTCCAGCCATTAGCAAAGCTATTGTCCGCTAACTCCCCGAGCGAAACGCAGCGAAGCGATAACTTCCGTTAACTCCTGTAACTCCTAAAAAGTTCTCCTGTAACTCCTAAAAAAATCCCCTATCAACTCCCCAAAAAACTTCCTTTAACTTCCAAATAAAAAACATTCCCTCCCCCTACCTGCCGTTTTTACGTTTTTTGTTTGTAATTTTACGCCATCAATAACATCCAAACCCTTAAAGCCAATGAAACTACAGTTCAACTTACAGTACCGAACCACATTCGGAGAAGTACTGATATTAAACATAGTGGGAGCCGACGGAACGGCTCGCCACGAGCGCCACACAATGGCAACGCTCGACGGCAAGGCTTGGACATACACGCTTTCAAGGCAAGCCAAGACATCCACTTACATTGATTATTATTACTCCGTGGAGAAGAGCGGCCGCGAAACGCGCCGCGAATGGGAAGCCACGCCCCACCGCCTGGAACTGATTGGCACACGCAGCGCCACCTACACGACCTACGACCGGTGGATAGACGTGCCCAAAGAGACACCGGCCTACAGCTCGGCCATGACCGACTGCATAAACCGGCGCGACCGCCGGCTCAGCGACACGGCCGACTTTGCCAAGATGGTGCGCCTGAAGGTGAGGACAACGCGGCTGCGTCCCGGCGAGAGGCTCGCGCTGGCAGGAGCCGACCCTTACCTCGGCGGATGGCAAAGACCGTTCGGCGGGGGCATGGCCGAGCACTCGCCAAACGAGTGGGTGGCCAGCATCGATGCCGCCAGGCTGGCCTCGCGCAGGCCTGAGTTCAAGTTTGTGGCGGTGAGAGACAGCGACGGCGTCATCACCCAATGGGAGCAGGGAGAGAACAGGACGATAGCCCTGCCCGCCATCTTGGCGGGCGACGTGCTGGTGTATGAGCTTGGCGACGCGCTGTTCGACACGCCCCTGTGGCGCGGGGCAGGCACGGTGGCGCCGCTGTTCGCGCTCCGCTCGCGCGGCAGCTTCGGCGTAGGCGACCTCGGCGACCTGCGGATGATGACAGACTGGGTGGCCTCCACCGGCCAGCACGCCCTGCAGCTGCTGCCCGTCAACGACACCACGGCCACGCACACATGGACAGACTCCTATCCGTACAGCGCAATCAGCGTCTACGCCATTCACCCCATGTACACCGACCTGCGCCAGCTGCCGCCGCTGAAAGACGCCGCCCGCCGCGAGCACTACGAGATGCTGCGCCGCGAGCTGAACGCCCTGCCGCAGGCAGACTACGAGCGCGTGAACACGGCCAAGACCGAATATCTGCGCGAGCTGTACGCACAAGAATGGCCGGCGGTGGGCCGACGGGCAACGTTCAAGCGGTTCTTCGAAGCCAACAAGGAGTGGCTCGTGCCCTACGCCGCCTTCTGCCACTACCGCGACCTGCACGGAACGCCCGACCACACGCGCTGGCCGGGCCACGAACGGCTGTATGACAAGGAACGGGCCGACATGGGCAACCCGCTGACCAAGCTCTACAAGACTGTCAGCTTCTGGTATTTCGTGCAATACAACCTTGACAACCAGATGCGTGCCGCACACGAGCACGCCCGCTCCAGGCGCGTGATTCTGAAAGGAGACATAGCCATCGGCGTGGGCCGCCACAGCGTGGAGACGTGGACCCAGCCGCGATACTTCAACATGGACGGGCAGGCCGGAGCGCCGCCCGACGCCTTCGCGGCCTGCGGGCAGAACTGGGGATTCCCCACTTACAACTGGAACGAGATGCTGGCCGACGGCTGCCGGTGGTGGACCGAACGGCTCGGCAAGATGGCCGAGTACTTCGACGCCTACCGCATAGACCATGTGCTGGGCTTCTTCCGCATCTGGGAGATACCGTCGCACGCCGTCAACGGGCTGCTGGGACAGTTCGTGCCGGCCCTCGGCATGACCGTACACGAGATAGCGGCATACGGTCTGCACACCGACCGCGACAGGCTCACGCGCCCATACATCACCGACGCCGTGCTCGAAGAGCTGTTCGGCGGACTGGCCGACCGCGCCCGCTCGCAATGCCTCGACGGCCAAGGCGGCTCGTACTCACTGAAGCCCGGATACGACACACAGCGCAAGGTGGAGGCAGCCTTCGCCGGAAAGGACAGCGAGGACGACACGGCACTGCGCGACGGACTGTACCGGCTGGTGGCCAACGTGCTCTTCGTGCCCGACCGCAACGACCCCTCGCGGCTCCACCCCCGCATAGCCGCGCAGACAGAGCCCACCTACGCCGCCCTCACAGACAGGGAGAAGACAGTGTTCAACCGCCTCTACGACGACTACTACTACCGCCGCCACAACCAGTACTGGTACAACGAGGCAATGCGCAAGCTGCCACGCATGGCCCAGGCCACGCGGATGCTGATGTGCGCCGAAGACCTCGGCATGGTGCCGGAGTGCGTGCCCTGGGCCATGAAGAAGCTCCACATTCTGAGCCTTGAGATACAGTCTATGCCCAAGGACAGCGGCAGACGCTTTGCCGACCTGTCGGGCTATCCTTACCTGTCGGTGTGCACCATATCCACGCACGACACTCCCACCATGCGCCAATGGTGGGACGAGGACGCAGGGCGCGCCCAGGCATACTTCGCGGACGTGCTCCACCACGACGGCGGCGCGCCCCACCCGCTGCCGGCACAGACGGCCAGGGACATAGTGGCGCGCCACCTGTCGAGCCGGTCGATGCTCTGCATCATCACCCTGCAGGACTGGCTGGCCACCGACGAGCGGCTGCGCCATCCCGACGCGGAGGCCGAGCGCATAAACATACCGGCCGAAGCGCACCACTACTGGCGCTACCGTATGCACCTGAACATTGAGGACCTCATGGCCGCCGATGACTTCAACGCCTCCATCAGGGACTTGATAGAGGCCGGAGAAAGGTGAGGCGGCACGCCCATGCCTGCTTTTCCATTCTGCCAAAGCTGAATCTTATCCGCCGTTCTGAGCACAACCCGGCAGTTGGCAAAACCAGAACAGCTTCTTAGATTCCTGCCACGCGCAAGGCCGTCCGTGCCGTCCCTGTAAGTCATTGATAATCAGTGGGGTTACAAAACGTGCCGTTTTGTAGTGCAAAACGGCACGTTTCATGCTGCGAAACAGCCCGTTTCGGGACGCAAAACGGCACATATTGCGACACGAAACGGGCGGCTTTGATTTTTGACACGTTCCCGGGCACGGTCCTTCACGGTTTCCGCCGCTTGGCAACGCTACCTGTCCAGATAAGGGAACGAGATGTAATAAGACGTGTCCCGACCAGACTCCAGCCTCTCGGAAACCACGCAGTAGTCGACGGTTGTGGTGTCCATGTCCTCGCGCCCATACTGCGTCAGCAGATATCCGGCGCTGCGCTCTGTATTGTAGCTGCCGTCCTGTCGCGGCTTCAATATGCCTTTGCTCGCATGATTTGCGGGTGTCCCGTTCAGCATCGGGCTGCGGTTGCTATACAGCACATACAGATGCGAGCCGAGGTCAACGGCAAAATCATACGCGTCCTGCGTCAGCTCGGGCGCGCCCTTTGGCGAGAAGCGGGCGGCAAGGCCGTAAACCTGCCTGCTGCCTTTGGGAAACGTCACGCTCTTAGCCCACGTCTGCCCCTCCACCGTGTCGCGTAGAGTGTTGCCGTCGGCATCGATATATTCAACCAAAACATCCGCCACCTCACCTATATGCTGGTCGGACAGTTCCAATCGGTAGTCCATCCGGTAGCCCGTTACCACAGGGTCGCTAAAGTCGAGGCCCGGCCCCGACGGGTCGTCGCTGTCGCCACACGAGGCGAAACCGCCCACGACAACCGCGCAAGCGGCGGCAAGCGTCAACAGATTCTTGTTTTTTCTCATATCCATTAGCTGTTTGTTTTTGCGCCTGCAAAGTTAGCCCTTTTTGTCACGGTGGCCAAGTCACACCCCTTTTTTTAGCGCCGCGGAAAGTCTTTTTTATGAATTTATTGCACACAAGCCGATGTTTTTAATGCCCAAACGAAACTTCGCACCACCTTTTTTACTAACTTTGCAAAAAATAAATCTGCACGCGTGAAACAGAGGGCAAGCCCTCTTTCCGCCCGTTTGCAGCATCCTTGCACAGGTATGGAAATAGAATTAGAGTACATAAAGAAACAATTCGGGCTGTTCAACGAAAAGTATTTCGGAGGCGAACTGCCGGAGCCGGAGTTCACCATCTGCAACGCGCGGACCTACATAGGCCAGTTCAGGCACATCCGCAAGCGCAGATGGATGCTGTCACCGGGCGAAAGCCACTATTACCTGATAAAGATAAGCCAATACTACAACCTGTCAAAGCGCGAAATCCAGAACGTGCTGCTGCACGAGATGATACACTTCCACATATCATTCAAAGGCATACGCGACACCGCCCCGCACGGGGAGGTGTTCCACAAACTCATGGACACACTCAACTCGCGCTACGGATGGGAGATACGCGTAAGCGCAAAGCACAGCGCCACGAGGCAGGCCGCCGACAGGCAGGACAAGAAACGCCTTGTGCTCGCACTCACAACGACCAACGGCAGGCGCTACCTCACCGTGGTGAACGGCAACTACAAGGAAAAAATAGAGAAGAAAATAGGCCTGGCCACCAACGTGAAGGCACACCGGTGGTTCTATTCTTCAGACAGATACTTCGACGGATTCCCGGCCGTGCGCACACTCAGGGCACGCAAAGTGGACAAAAAGACTTTCGACAAGATGGCAGGCGACAACTGAACGCCGCGCCACCAAAAGACAAAACCAATAGCAAACAACCAATGAAACAACTATTACTCACACTCGCCGCCCTCTACGCCATGGGCGGACAGGCCCAGGACACCAACCGGAAATGGGCCTTGGAAGAGCCCAAGAGCGGCACGACGGTGCTCATGGGCGACGTCAGCTTCCTGCTCGCATCCGACCGGCAGGACACGTTCACAATAGTATGCAAGGACGGAACAGTGGTGCCGGGAGCCGAAAGCGTGAACTTCGTGAAAGCCACGCCATCCGGAATAAGCAACACGCAAGCCGCCGGCAGCACGCCGCAACTGGCAATCAGCGCCACCGAGGGGCTGACGCTGACAGGATGCAAGGCCGGAACGCACGTCAGCATCTATGACGCCGCAGGGCGGCTAAGCCTCGGCGCGACGGCCACAGACGGCCCACTGCGCATCGACGTGAGCCGGCTCGCGCCGGGCGTCTATGTGCTCAAAGCCGGCGACACGGCCATAAAGTTCATCAAGAAGTAAAAGGAGGAAGGCACAATGAGAGCAAAGACAATGATAATGGCCGCCGCAATGACCTGCTCGGCGGCAGCCGTACACGCACAGTTCGTGGCCGAGAAGACCGACGGAGAGCGCATAGCCATAAGCGGAAACAGCCTGACGTTCACCCAGAACGGCGACGCCGACGAGTGGACCGTAGGCGGAACGGACATCAGCGAGCTGCGCTCGCTCACGCTGACACCCATTGGCGAGCGGCTCGAAAACTACACCGCGCCCGCCTACGGCGACTACTATCGCGACATATCGGGCTGGGACAGGCGCGACGAATGGAACCTGGCCAACGTCCACGACCCGTCTGTGGTGAAGGCCGACGACGGATATTACTATATGTACACCACCGACGCGAGCTTCGGCAACGCCCACACAGGCCACGGGCACTTCATGTGCCGCCGGTCGAGAGACCTCGTGGAGTGGGAGTTCATGGGCACCACGATGCCGTCGCTGCCCGCATGGGTGGAGCCGAAACTCAACGAGATACGCGCAGCCATGGGGCTCGGACCGAGCACGGCCGACTTCACCGACGACACGCAGTTCGGCTTCTGGGCTCCCTGCGTGCGCCGTGTCAGCAAGGGGCTCTACCGTATGTACTACGCCATAACCTGCCCCGGGACAATCGACGGCGACGGAACGTGGACCGAGCGCGCATTCATAGGCATGATGGAGACGGCCACACCGGACGACGTGGACAGCTGGGAAGACAAGGGATATGTGGTGACCAACGCGTCGGACCGCGGCCTCAACTACAACGTCAAGGCCGACGACTGGGCCAACTGCTACTTCAAGTGGAACGCCATAGACCCCTCATACATCATCACGCCCGAGGGTGAGCACTGGCTGATATACGGCTCCTGGCACTCGGGATTCGCCGCCCTGCAACTCGACCCGCAGTCGGGCATGCCACTGAAGGAGCAGGGACAGCCGTGGGGAGACGACATTTCGGCCTACGGCCAGCTCGTGAGCACGCGCCAGATGGGCAACCGCTGGCAGGCATCAGAGGCTCCCGAGGTGGTGTATCACGACGGTTACTACTATCTCTTCATGGCTTACGACGAGCTGAGCGTGGCGTACAACACGCGGGTGGTGCGCTCGCGCAACATCACCGGGCCCTACGTGGGCATCGACGGCACCGATGTCACCAACCGCGGGGGCGACGCCTACCCCATACTGACGCACCCCTACCGCTTCTCCGAAGGCACAGGGTGGGTCGGAATAAGCCATTGCGCCGTGTTCGACGACGGCAACGGCAACTGGTTCTACGCCTCGCAGGGCCGCCTTCCGGCCAACACATACAACGACGCTTACAGCAACGCCATAATGATGGGCCACGTGCGCCGCATAGTCTGGACCGAAGACGGCTGGCCGCTCGTGCTGCCCGAACGCTACGGGGCGGTGCCTCAGGCCCCGATCAGCGAGGACGAGCTGGTAGGCCAGTGGGAAAACATTGCCCTGAACTACGGCTACCAGCACCAGGACGTGGCCACGGCGGTGACGCTGCGCGCCGACCACACCGTCAGCGGCGCGCCCTTCGGCGGCAAGGAGTGGAGCTTCGACGCGGCCACAGGCGTGCTCACCGTGGGCGATGTGAAGCTGTACGTATGCCGCGAGGCCGACTGGGAGACCACGCCGCGCACGGCAACGCTCGTTTATGCGGGCCTTGACGGCAGCCGCACGCTGTGGGGCAAGAAGTCGCAAGCGCAGACCACATACGGCGCGACGGACAACAGCGACGCTTTCTGGACGTCGTTCTCGCCCTACCTCAACTCCACTTCGGGCAACTGCACGTTCCACTACTCGTTCACAAACTACACCGACGAGGGCGAGAACTGGAACAACTGGCTCGTGGTCATAACCAATGGCGGCGAGCGCGGAGCGAGCGGTTACACCGAGTATGCCGTGCTCAGAGCCGACGCCTACGGCTGGGGCACATACGCAACCGACGAGCAACGCGCAGCCGGAATGGCCAGCGACTACGACTGGGACACCTTCAAGGCCGACATGAACGGCGCGAAGGTTGACCTGACCATAAGCATAAAGGACGGCAAGATGGACATGACGGCACTCACCACAACCACCGCCGGCAAGACATACACATACACCTATACCGTGAGCGGACTGCCTTCGGGAGCCAAGGGAGCGTTCCTCACAATGGAGAAAGCCCACCTTGTGCTTGACAACAACGGTTGCAACGTGACCGACGAATAGGCCTGAAGAACCGGCAACAGCACTGTCTGTCAGTCTCAGGGGCAAGGAGCGGGGACACAGATGGGGCTGTGCCGAAACGCGCTTCAGGCAGCAAGCCACTCTCCCTGAGAAGGGATTACATAACAAAGTTTACTGGAGTTCGGGGCATCGCCCCAGAAGTTAGCGGGAGTTTGCGGACAAATGGTTTGCCAATGACTTGCAAACCATCGTCCGCGCTCCCGCCTCTTGTTTCCTGTATCCGTGAAAACATTTGTCCGAACTACTGCAACTACTGAACTCCTGAATACAGAACCACTGCCCGCACTCCCGCCTACCGCCCCCAGCACGCTTGAAAAACTACAGCCATTTTAAGTTATATTGAGACATTTTCCACATCATTCGGCACATTACTTCAATATATTTCCGTAATTTTGCAGACGTAAACGCAAGTCGGCCAGCATCAGGCCGGTTGCCATTGTTTTCTTTATTTCCCTGTAATACATCACAAAATGGAGTTCATTCAACTAATCATTGACTTCATCCTGCACATAGACCAACACATGATAGAGCTGGTGCAGGACTACCACCAGTGGACTTACGCCATCCTGTTCGTGATCATCTTCTGCGAGACGGGGCTTGTCGTCACGCCGTTCCTGCCTGGCGACTCGCTGCTGTTCGTGGCCGGCGCCATCACAGCCCTGCCCGATATGCCGCTCCAGATAGGCTGGCTCGTGCTGATAGTCTTCGCCGCCGCCGTGCTCGGAGACTCGTGCAACTACATGATCGGGCACTTCTTCGGGCGGAAACTGTTCAGCAATCCCAACTCGAAAGTGTTCAAGCAGGCCTATCTCGACAAGACTCACGCCTTCTTCAGGAAGTATGGCGGCAAGACGATAATACTGGCCAGATTCGTGCCAATAGTGCGCACGTTCGCGCCGTTCGTGGCCGGCATGGGCAAGATGCACTACTATTACTTCATGGTCTACAACCTCACGGGAGCCGCACTGTGGGTATGCCTGTTCTGCTTTGCGGGCTACTTCTTCGGCGAGTTGCCCTTCGTGCAGCAGAACCTGAAGCTGCTCCTGCTGGCCATAATCGTCATCTCGGTGCTTCCGGCGGTGATAGAGGTGCTGCGGGCAAAGATGAAGAATGGCGAGCAGGGCGACATTTCACAAACCAACCCATAACCACACAGGCACAACTTTATGAGGAAACTGTTTTCCGCAGCCGCCGCGCTGATGATTGCCTCGGCGGCTGTTGCGCAGACATTCACCGCGGTGACGAGCACAGAGGGCGGCGAGTGGCGCGAGAGCAAGGTGAAGGCGGAGCGCAAGGCCGCGGCCGAGCCGCTGCTCGAACTCACGGGCAATGAAGAGGGAACACCCTTCGACCACTGGGGCCACTGCTTCAACGAGCTGGCATGGGACGCGCTCTGCCTGCTGCCCGAGGCCGACCGCGACGAGCTGTTGCACCGCTTCTTCGCGCCGGACGGCGACCTGCGCTTCACGATGGGGCGCATACCGATGAACGCCAACGACTATGCCCGCTCGTGGTACAGCTGCGACGAGGTGGCGGGTGACTTCGAGCTGAGGCACTTCAACATTGACCGCGACCGCCAGGCGATAATCCCCTTCATACGGGCGGCGCAGAAACACGCCCCGCAGATGACCTTCTGGGCATCGCCGTGGTGCCCGCCGAGCTGGATGAAGATAAACGCCGACTATCCCGTGCGCAGCGACAAGCGGTACAACACCATGGACCCGCGCAAGGACTACCTGCTGTATGGCGGGGCTGAGGGCGACCGCGACGACTACAAGGCGCCCACGGGCAAGACCTTCCCCAACCCGCTCTCGCAGACCGACTACATGATACAGGACCCGCGCTACCTGCAGGCCTACGCCGACTTCTTCAGCCGTTTCATCACCGAATACGCCGCCGAGGGCATCAATATTGGCATGGTGATGTACCAGAACGAGGCGTGGAGCTATACTCCTTACCCCGGATGCGCGTGGACCCCGGAGGGAATCATCCGCTTCAACACGCAGTATCTCGCGCCGACCATGCGCCGCGACCACCCCGAGGTGCAGGTCTACTTCGGCACGATAAACACCAACCGCCTGAACATAATAGACCAAGTGCTGTCAGACACGGCCATGGCCGCCGCCGTGAGTGGCGTGGGCCTGCAGTGGGAGGGCGGCCAGCTGCTGCCCGCCCTGCGCAAGAAGTACCCCAAGATGCGCTTCGTGCAGACCGAGAGCGAGTGCGGCTGGGGAGCGTTCGACTGGCGGGCGGCCGAGCACACCTTCGAGCGCATCAACCATTACCTGGGCAACGGCTGCGAGGACTATACCTTCTGGAACGCCATCCTGGCCGACAACGGCGTGAGCACATGGGGCTGGAAGCAGAACGCCCTGGTGCGCGTCGACTCCAAGAAGCGCACATACACCCTCACGCCTGAATACTACGCCGTGCGCCACTACGCGCAGTTCGTGCCACAAGGCTCGCGCATAGTGGGCTTCGCCCCGGCCGGGAAGCAGGGGCTGCCGGTGCTCGTGGCACGCACGCCGGGCGGAAAGCTGGCCGTAATGGCCGGCAACTTCGGCGACAGCCAACGCACCGTGACGCTGCGCCTCGGCAAGAAATATCTTAACATGACCCTCGCGCCTCACTCGCTCAACACTTTTGCAGAGCGGTAAACGGACTGCGTGGACAATCACAGACAGCTGATTATGAAGACCATAACAGGTAATGAAAATAAACTGATATTTGCGTTTCCAGACAAGGAAGTGGACTGTCTGTCGGCAGACGGAGGGGTGATGGCCGGTCTGCTAGACCGTTCTGACATAACCATCGCAGGTGACAACAACCGCGTAACCATGCGCTTCGATTCGGAGGACAGCGCAGAAGAGCTGCTCACAAGCGGTGGCTTCATGCTCATAGTCAAAGGCAACGGCAACGAAATCAGTATAGGCAAGGTCATTGTGCGGTGCTCGCCGATACTCGGAATGACGGGCATGAAGCTCATCGTTGGCCAGTTGCCGGGGCTCGGAGCCGGCGTTTCGCGCACGGCCAACGGTTGTCGCGTGAGCATTGGCGACCGTGTGGTGGTGAACGGAGCCACGCTCTACCTCCAGGAAGACAACTCGCGGCTCACCGTAGGCGACGACAGCCAGATAAGCTGGGGCGTGGATATATGGTGCACCGATGCCCACACGATAACCAATCTCGACGGTGAACCGATTAATTATGCCGAAAGCATAGACATAGGCCGCCACGTATGGATAGGCAAAGACGTGAAGATTGGCAAGAACGTGAGCATAGCCGACAACAGCATCGTAGGCTGGGGAAGCATAGTGACCCGCCGTTTTGACGAGCCGAATGTGGTCATTGCGGGGATACCGGCCAAGATAGTGAAGCGTGGTGTGAACTGGGACAGGAAGGCAATCAATAAGTATCTTGCAACGCGCTGATATTCAACACATTGCGAAACGGGTCGTTTTGGCCTCCAAAACGGCACGTTTCATCGTGCGAAACGGGCCGTTTCATCACCTGAAACGGCCCGTTTCAGGAAACAGGACGACAAACACGCTAAACAGGGAACGCCACGGACCGCCTCCGCCGGATATTCGCACACAGGGGCAAGCCGCACACCAGCCTACCGAAAAATGATGATTTCGAGCCGAAAAACGGCGCTGCGCGATGTATTGTCGGGCAGAATGAGTAAGTTTGCACCACCAAAACCAACAACCAGACACAGCGATGACCCTACAACAAATGGAATACATAGTGGCCGTATACCGCCTGCGCCACTTCGGCAAAGCCGCCGAGCAATGCGGCGTCACACAGCCCACACTAAGCTCCATGATACAGAAGCTCGAAGATGAACTGGGCCTGCGCATCTTCGACCGCGCGGCACAGCCCGTGTCCCCCACGCCCGCCGGGCGCATGGTGGTGGAGCAGGCGTGGCGCGTCCTGGTGAGGGCCAAGAAGATAAAGGACATCGTGGCCGAGGAGAAACGGTCGCTGAGTGGCACCTTCAGGCTGGGCATCCTGCCAACTGTCGCGCCATACCTGATGCCGAGGTTCTTCCCGCGGCTGCTCGCCGACCACCCCGAGACCGACATCCGCGTGGCAGAGACAAAGACAGAGGCCGCCAAGCTGGCACTGGCGCGGGGCGAGATGGACGCGGCCATAGTGGCCGACGTGGAGGGGCTGGAGCACTTTGACAAGGCCGAGCTGTATTTTGAGCAGTTCGCGGCATACGTGTCGGAAGGCGACGCGCTTGCGGCCGTCAGCTCAGTGCGCTCGTCCGACCTCCGGGGCAGCTTCATCTGGCTGCTCGACGAGGGCCATTGCTTCCGCGACCAGATAGTGAGCTTCTGCGGAATAAAGGACGGGCAGACCTCACGCAACGTCTATTCGCTCGGCAGCATAGAGACATTCATGCGCATGGTGGAAGGCGGACGCGGCGTCACCTTCATACCCGAACTGGCCCTGGAGCAACTCTCCGGCAGGCAGCGCGCACTCGTGCGGCCGTTCGCCCTGCCCATACCCACCCGCCGCATAGTGCTGCTCACGCCGCGCACCTTCGTCCGCCAGTCCATGAAGCGGCTGCTCGCAGACTCCATACGCGCCTCCGTCCCGCCACGTATGCTGCAAATGAACAACACCGAGCAGCGCGTATGACAGCGGCGCAGCCAATGGCGAGCCGCAACAACGAGGCCCGGTGACCGCACAAAAAGAATAAAAAACGTTAAACAGCCTGCCCCGCCATACCATATATGGGAAAATATTGCTAACTTAGAGGCCTGAAAGAAACCGATGACATACCTTGTTTATACATAAAACCAAAAACTACATAAAACCCAAAGCAAAAGGAGAATGAACACTTCCCCCTGCCGTTCTCACCACCAAGACTGGGAGAATTGAACGATCCGCGGCAGCGGGCATACCGTATTTTTTTACAAACAACGCGCCAACGGGTCGAAAGGCGCAACATAAAACTAAAGCAAATGAAGAGAAACTTACTAAAGACATCCCTCGTCACGCTAGGGTTGGTTTGGGGAATGGGAAGTGCGTTTGCTCAAGAGCAAGCCACCCTTTATTCCTTAAATTTTGACAACCTGAGCGAGACTCCAACCGATTGGGATATAACAGCAGGAACACTTTCTCTGGAAACAGATGGAACCAACAAGTTCCTAAAACAATCAACAGCTGGAACAGGCAGCCGCGGTGCATGGTACACCGGCTCTGCAATTTCCTCAGCTGTCGCAAATGTTGACAACTGGACAATTTCATTCGACTGCCTGATTGCTGAAGGTACAAATACAGGCAACTATTCACAGGGCGTGTGGATTCTTGGAAGTGACCTCAGCAACACATGGGGAGCACCTACGACACCATTAGCTGGCGTTGTCAAAGGCTCGAATGCTGATAGTTACACGCTACAGGTAAACGGTGCTGAAGCAGAAACTGGAATACAACTGACTTCAAACCAATATTACCACTATACCTACTCTTACGACAAGACAACCAAGATTCTTTCCGTAACCATACAAGACACGGAAAACACTGTCGTTTATGAGAAGAATGACATCTCATACGACTATGAGACATCTACAATAGGTGACCTTACGAGCATTTTCATCCAGGCGGGTCGCAATAGTTCCGGGTCTGCTAGTGAAACAAACGGATTCACTTGCATTGACAACATACTATTGACCACCAAGAGCAACCAAGAGATTGTCGCAGCTCCATTGGCAAGCGTGACAGCCATAAACGGAGTTTCGCGTACAATAACAATCACCCCGCAGGATGCAAGCCATACCGTATTTTATTACATCGGTGAAGATAGTTCCAACCCGACAGAATATACAGAGCCTGTCGTTATATCTGAAACAGGAACGCTCCATTACTATGCACAGTCTGCTTCCGGCGCAACCTCTACCGTGCAATCTTTGGAGGTTAATTGCGTTGAGGTAGTGTTGGCTGCACCAACATTCCTGCGCACAGGTGCTGACTCTTACGAAATCACTGCCACACAGTCTGCAACAGACGGTTTGACTCCTGTTGCCACCATCCATTACACAATAGCCGGCGGCGAGGAGCAGACAATAGCAAGCGGCAGTAAAATATCGGGTGTTAACGGTGACATCACAGCGTGGGCTGTTGCCGAAGGCTACACAAATTCAGAAGTTGTCACGGAGACATACGTTGCTCCATACGAGACAGAGAACGTTTGGTCTTATGACCTCAACTCGTTCCCGTCAACATACAGCATCACGGCCATTGCAGATGCGATAGACGAGAGTACGGAAACAACTCTCAATGAGCTGACTGTCTACAACCTCGTGAACATAGAACGCCCAGACCTTTATGTAGAGAACTCCGAGGGCTGGCTGCTGAGAAACCAAGCCCGCAACGCTTTCAAGATACAGAACAGCGCAACTTCCATTACATTCAACAATGTCGCTCCCGGAAACCTTATCTACATCAACGGAGTGGACGACAAGGGACGTAACAGGATTACCAATATCGTGAACGGAGAAGTGGCATACAGCTTTAACAATTCTGAGTTCTTCATCGTTCCTAACACTGCCGGTGCAGTCAGTGTCACGTTCAATACCGGTGTCAGCATTAACGAAGTGGCCGTGCGCACAATAATCGGAGGCGAGACTCCCCAGGGCGAGACCGCTACATTCGACTTCAACGCCAATGAGTGGGGTCTGCCCGTTGGAAATGAAGGAAATATTGGAGATCGGACCATAGAGAGCGGTGGCGTTGTGGCATCGTTCACAGACGGCGGCACACCAACCCGTATGTGGGGTGACGCTCCCAATACTCAGGTTCGTATTTATGCAGAAAACCCGAAGGTAGATGATGATGTCAATGGCACAATGACACTTACTGCTCCTGATGGAAAGGTTATTACCAAGGTTGAGTTTGATGCTACGGATTTCAACTTCACCGTGACAGACGGAACGCTCGAAGGCACAACGTGGACGGGAAATGCAAGTGCCGTAACGTTTACTACTGAAAACGGCCAGACAAGGCTCAACAAGGTTGTTGTAACTGTTGAGGACATACCTATCCCCGAGGTTCAGAATCTTGCCGCACTCAAGGCTATGGAGGAGACTGGCACAGAGGTTAAGCTGATACTCAATGACACCAAGATAACCGTCATGGAGCAGTCGTTCTTGATGCCAGTGATTCTCATAGAGGATGCTTCAGGCGCAGCCGTACAGATACCGGCAGCCATGGGCATGGGCGACGGCATCGCCACCATGTTCCCCGAGCAGTTTGCTAAGGCCGGCGTGGCTCTCAACGGATACCTGTACTGCGCATACGATCCGAGCATGGGCGGAATGATCATGCCGAGCGAGAACACAGCTAACTCTGTGTTCACAGCAACTGACACCGAGATCACCCCGACTGTTATGACCATTGCCGAGGCCAACACCGACGCCAACGCAAACCGTTTCATCCAACTGCAGAACGTTGAGATAAACGAGGGAATGATTGAGGATGGCGAAAACTCCATAGCAATGCAAGATATGCTTGGCGTAATGACCGACCCAACGACAGGCAACATCACCGTTCCCGAGGGCAAGATAAACATCAACGGATTCATGCTGACCATGGATGGCACTTCATATACGTTCATCCCTGTGGGCAATCCTCCTTACACTGAAGTTACGGATCCTGCTGTTCCCGAGGTTCAGAATCTTGCCGCACTCAAGGCTATGGAGGAGACAGGCACTGAGGTTAAGCTGATACTCAATGACACCAAGGTGACAATATTGTCACAGACCGGAATGCTGGGTCCTGTGACCATCATAGAGGACGCTTCAGGCGCAGCCGTACAGCTGCCTGCTGGCTATGGCATAGATGGCGACGGCATCGCCACCATGTTCCCCGAGCAGTTTGCTAAGGCCGGCGTGGCTCTCAATGGCTACCTGTACTGCGCTTACGATCCGAGTATGGGCGGAACTATCATGCCGAGCGAGAACACAGCTAACTCTGAGTTCACCGCCACCGACACTGAAGTCACCCCGACAGTGATGACCATTGCCGAAGCCAGCACAGATGCCAACGCCAACCGCTACATCCAGTTGCAGAACGTTGAGATAAACGAGAGCTATGAGATTGTGGACGGCGAAAGCTCCATACTAATGCAAGACCTGCTCGGCGCAATGACCGACATGACGACATACGAGACGGTTATACCCGAGGGCAAGATAAACATCAACGGATTTATTATGACGATGGATCCGGGTTCGTATTGGTTCGTCCCCGTGGGCAATCCTCCTTACACTGAAATTGTGGAGAAGCCCGAGCCTTCTGACCTCCGTGTTTGGGACTTCACCAAGTGGAGCGACGCTACGGTGGACAACCTTGAGGCAGAAGCAGTGAACCACACTGACGAGCCAGCTCCCCAAGGCGAGGAGACCGGCTGGCGCCGCTACGAGAAAGACGGCGACCCATGGGAAGGCGAGAACGGCCTGAAGGACGCACGTACCATATACTGGTATGGCAACCTCATAAGCGAGCCCACCGAGCTGAAGGCAAACGGCGAGACCATAGAGGAGACAGCCGGACTGCTCTTCAACAACGTGACAAACTTGAACAACACAGTGGCCATAGCCATCGACTATCCGTCGGCTGTCAGCGATTATGACGGTGGTGCTTACCTCTGGCTTAACGGCGCCGACCTGCAGTTCACCATCCAGAGCGTGCAGCCCGGACAGAAGGTATTGATGGAGGTAGAATCTCACCGTGACGGAAGCGGGCGCGGCGTGAGCCTGAGCGTCAACGGCACGGCCGTAGGCGAGTCCGCCGAGCCGTCAGACGGCAAGGTGTCTTACGAGTGGACCATCCCGGCAGAGCTTGGCACAGAGCCTGTTGACGTGCTCGTGACCAGCACTGCTGGCTGCCACATCTACCGCCTCGAGGTTGGCAACGCTGACCTCATCAGCGTTGGCATCAACGAAGTGAACGCAGAAAATGGCGTGCAGAATGACAATGTCTACACCATCAACGGTGTGATGGTTCGCAAGGCCGGCGAGTCTCTCGACGGTCTGGCCAAGGGCCTCTACATCATCGGTGGCAAGAAGGTTGTCATCAAGTAATCGCGCCGAAAGCGCTAAATGAATAGGAAGACGGCATCGCCAACAGGGCGGTGCCGCCTTTTTTTAGAAGCTGTTTTGATTTTATCAACTGCCGAATCGGGAGAATATGACCGGAAAGACACTCAAGGCGGCAGAGGTAAAAGACGGTTTGGATAAAATCAAAACAGCTTCTTAATCCCTACCCTACCTCCACCATCGGGAGAAAGTTGCCGCGTCTACCCGCCCGGTAGGAGGTGATCTGATGCGCGTTTCGACACAGTCCCGGGATGGGGCTTGTACGTATGCCGGTGAAAGACCATAGCGTTTTTTTGCCTTGTATACGCAAAATTATGCACAAAATCCTTGACTGTTTGCATGAATATGTGTATCTTTGCATCCGAAACAGCATAATAATACAAAACGACGCGTATGAAATCTAAGAAAGACCGGCTTGACACGCTGAGGATGATAATATCGAGCCAAGAGATGGGCAGCCAGGAAGAACTGCTCGAAGCGCTGAAGGCGGAGGGCTACGTCGTGACGCAGGCCACGCTGAGCCGCGACCTGAAGCAGATGAAGGTGGCCAAGGCGGCCACCATGAGCGGCAGCTACGTGTATGTGCTGCCCAACGTGACGATGTACAAGCGGGTGAGCACGCCCGCGCAGATAAAGGAGATGATGCAGGTGCCGGGCTTCCTGTCGATACATTTCTCGGGCAACATGGGCGTGATAAAGACGCGTCCCGGCTATGCCAGCAGCATAGCCTACAACATTGACAACAGCGACATACCTTATATAATAGGCACGATAGCCGGTGACGACACTATTTTCATCGTCATCAAGGAAGGCTCCACAGAGAAGGACGTGGTGAGCGCCCTCCGGGCCGTTGTGCCAAACCTAACAGAATAAAGACACCAAAAAGGAAATGGAAGAGATAAAAGTCATGGTGGCCGACGCCGGCCATGAGGTCTACGTGGACACCATCCTGGACACAATGGCGGCCGCCGCGAAGGTGCGCGGCACGGGCATAGCCAAGCGCACCCACGAGTATATAGCCACCAAGATGAGAGAGGGCAAGGCCGTGATAGCCCTCTGTGGCGGCAAGTTTGCCGGCTTCAGCTACATAGAGACATGGGGCAACAAGCAGTACGTGACCACCTCGGGACTCATCGTCGCGCCCGAATATCGCAACATGGGCGTGGCCAAGCGCATCAAGGACCTCACGTTCTCGCTGGCACGCACGCGCTGGCCCAAGGCCAAAATCTTCAGCCTGACGAGCGGTTCGGCGGTGATGAAGATGAACACACACCTGGGCTACCTGCCGGTCACCTTCGCCGACCTCACGGACGACGAGGCTTTCTGGCGCGGATGTGAGGGCTGTGTCAACGTTGACGTGCTCAAACGCACGGGCCGGCGATACTGCATCTGCACCGGAATGCTCTACGACCCGGCCGAGCATCCGGGTGAGAAGCCACCAGTGGACGTGGGAAAAGGGGTGAATTAAAAGTGAAAAAATAAAAATCAAAAAATAAAAAACAGGAAGGGGAAAAGCAAGGACAGAAAGGGCTGAAGGCAACGAGGCGGCCGCAGGCCGCAAGCAACCGGACAGGCACGCCGCGCCCCATGCCAACAAGGCTCCAGCCGTTCCCCAACCAAATACAGCAACAAAAAAACTCCAACAATATGGCAAAGAAGAAAGTTGTGGTGGCCTTTTCGGGCGGACTGGACACCTCTTACACAGTGATGAAACTCACCAACGACGGCTACGACGTTTATGCCGCCTGCGCCAACACCGGCGGATTCAGCCCCGAACAGCTGAAGAAGAACGAGGAGAACGCCTACAAGCTGGGCGCAAAGCAATACGTGACGCTCGACGTGACGCACGAGTACTACGAGAAATCCCTGAAGTACATGATCTTCGGAAACGTGCTCCGCAACAACTGCTACCCCATCTCCGTCAGCTCGGAGCGCATATTCCAGGCCATAGCCATAGCGCGCTATGCCAACGAGATAGGTGCCGACGCCATAGCCCACGGCTCCACCGGGGCGGGCAACGACCAGATACGCTTCGACATGACGTTCCTAGTCATGGCCCCGGGGGTGGAGATAATCACCCTGACGCGCGACAAGGCACTGAGCCGCAAGGAGGAGGTGGACTATCTGAACGAGCACGGCTTCACGGCCGACTTCGCCAAGCTGAAGTACTCATACAACGTGGGCATCTGGGGTACCAGCATCTGCGGCGGCGAGCTGCTCGACCCGTCGCAGGGCCTTCCCGAGGAAGCCTACCTGAAGCACGTCACCAAGAGCGGCGAGGAAGAGTTGCGCATAACGTTCGAGAAGGGAGAGATAGTGGCCGTGAACGGCGAGAAATATGACGACAAGGTGGCCGCCATACAGAAGATAGAGGAGATTGGCGCAGCCTACGCCATAGGGCGCGACTGCAACGTGGGCGACACAATAATAGGCATAAAGGGCCGCGTGGGCTTCGAGGCCGCCGCCCCCAAGCTCATCATAGAGGCCCACCGGCTGCTGGAGAAATCGACACTGAGCAAATGGCAGCAATACTGGAAAGACCAGGTAGGCAACTGGTACGGCATGTTCCTGCACGAGAGCCAGTACCTTGAGCCGGTGATGCCCGACATCGAGGCCATGCTCACCTCGTCGCAGCGCAACGTCAACGGCACGGCCATACTCAAACTGCGCCCTTACGGCTTCGAGACCGTGGGCATCGACTCAGCAGACGACCTCACGAAGTCGAAGCTCGGCGAGTACGGCGAGATGCAGCACGGCTGGACTGCCGACGAAGCCAAGGGATTCATCAAGGTGCTCAGCACCCCGCTCCGCGTATATTACGGCATACACAAGGACGAAGAGAGGTGAACCATGCACAAGGGGAAACGACTCACATTGTCTGACAACAGGATGCTCGGTGGCGTTTGCGGAGGCATTGCCGAATACTTAGACATAGACCCGACGCTTGTGCGCATCGTATATGCCGTGCTCACCGTATTCACCGCGTTCTGCGGAATCATTCTCTATCCAATACTTTACTGGATAATCCCAAGCAAATACAAGATATGATTAAAATAGGAATCTTAGGCGCGGCCGGCTATACAGGCGGCGAGCTGATACGCCTGCTGCTCAACCACCCGGCGGCGGAGATAGTCTTCGCCAACAGCGAGAGCAACGCCGGCAACCCCGTCACGGACGTACACGAGGGCCTCTGCGGCGACACGGACATGAGGTTCACCGCCGAGATGCCGTTCGGCGCGGTCGATGTTGTGTTCTTCTGCTTCGGCCACGGCAAGAGCGAGGCCTTCCTCAAGGAGCACGCCGTGCCTGCCGGGGTGAAGATAATAGACCTGGCGCAAGACTTCCGCCTGGCCGCCCCGGGCAACGACTTCGTTTACGGCCTGCCCGAGATAAACCGCCGCCGCATCGCCTCCGCAGGCCGCGTGGCCAACCCCGGCTGCTTCGCCACGTGCATACAGCTGGCCCTGCTGCCCGCCGCCAAGATGGGACTGCTCACCGACGACGTGGCCGTGAACGCCATCACCGGCTCAACCGGGGCCGGACAGAAACCCGGAGCCACGACCCACTTCTCGTGGCGCACGGACAACATGAGCATCTACAAGGCCTTCTGCCACCAGCACGTGCCGGAGATAAGGCAGAGCCTGGAGCAGGTTCAAGGCTCGCTCAACGCATCGATAGACTTCATCCCCTATCGCGGCAACTTTGCCCGCGGCATCTTCGCCACGGCCGTGGTGCGCACCGATGCGCCCATAGACGACATCGTGGCGGCCTATAAGGACTTCTATGCCGCCGAGCCCTTCACCCACTACACCGACAAGGCCATAGACATGAAGCAGGTGGTGAACACCAACAAGTGCCTCGTGCACTGCGACAAGTATGGCGACAAGCTGCTCGTCACCTCCACCATAGACAACCTTCTGAAGGGAGCCGTGGGCCAGGCGGTGCAGAACATGAACATAATGTTCGGGCTCGACGAGGCCTCCGGGCTGCGGCTCAAGGCCTCGGCATTCTGACAGGAGGCAGGCCCATGGCAAAGTTCGACAAGGATCTGTTCGCCAACACGTTCATCATCGGCGCGCTGCTTGGCGGCATCATTTACATAGTCATCAAAGTAATCTGACACAACATGAAGTTATTTGACGTTTATCCACTGTTCGACATAAACATCGTGCGCGGCAAGGGCTGCGCCGTCTGGGACGACAAGGGGCAGGAATACCTCGACCTCTACGGTGGCCACGCCGTGATAAGCATAGGCCACTGCCACCCCCACTACGTTGAGATGATGACCGCCCAGCTGGGCCGTCTGGGCTTCTACAGCAACTCGGTCATCAACAAGCTGCAGGCAGAGCTGGCCGAAAGGCTGGGCCGCGCCTGCGGTTACGACGACTACCGGCTGTTCCTCATCAACAGCGGGGCGGAGGCAAACGAGAACGCCCTGAAGCTGGCCTCGTTCACAAACGGCCGCACGCGGGTGCTATCGGCCGAGAAAGCGTTCCACGGGCGCACGTCGCTGGCGGTGGAAGCCACCAACAATCCTAAGATAATAGCACCCATCAACGCCAATGGCCACGTCACCTACCTGCCGCTCAACGACCTCGGCGCGTGGGAGGCCGAGCTGGCCAAGGGCGACGTCTGCGCCTGCATCCTGGAGTGCATACAGGGAGTCGGCGGCATCAGGCTGGCCACGCCTGAGTTTGCCCAGGGCCTGGCCGCCGCCTGCAAGCGGCACGGCACGGTGCTCATCTGCGACGAGATACAATGCGGCTACGGCCGCAGCGGCCGCTTCTTCGCCCACCAGTGGCTGGGCATCCGCCCCGACCTCATCACCGTGGCCAAGGGCATAGGCAACGGTTTCCCCATGGGCGCGGTGCTCATCTCGCCCGACTTTGCGGCTGTCTATGGGCAGCTCGGCACCACCTTCGGCGGCAACCACCTTGCCTGCACCGCCGCACTGGCCGTGCTCGACGTGATGGAGAGCGAACATCTCGTTGACAACGCCCGCGAGACCGGCCTCTACCTCATGGACAGGCTCAAGGCACTGCAGGCCGAGTGCCCGCACATCACCGACGTGCGCGGCCGCGGACTGATGGTGGGCATAGAGCTTGACAGACCATACAAGGACGTGCGCAACCGCCTCGTTTACGACGAGCACGTGTTCACCGGCTGCTCCGGCACCAACACCCTGCGCCTGCTTCCGCCGCTGTGCTTCACCAAAGAGATGGCCGACGAGTTCGTGGCCAGACTGAAGAAGTGCCTCTGACAGGCCGAAACCACATAAACATCACCGACAATGAACATATCCATAATAGGCGCAGGAGCCATGGGCGGCGCGACAGCCCGCGGCCTGCTGAAGTGCGGAGCCTACTCCCCCGATGCCATAACCGTGGCCGACCCCACAGTGGCCAAGCTCGAAGAATTTGCAGCCCGAGGGGCTCAAACCACCACAGACAACGCTGTCGCCGCCTCGCGGGGCGACGTGGTGATGGTAGTTGTCAAGCCTTGGCTGGTCCAGTCTGTGCTCGAAGGCATAAAGCCCGCCATGGACTACAGCCGCCAGACAGTGGTGGTCATAGCCGCGGGGGTGGCGGGCAGCCAGGTGGCAGACTGGATGCGCGACGGACAAGGTCGCACACCGCGCCTGTTGCTGGCCATCCCCAACATAGCCATAGCCGAGCTCAGCTCGATGACTTTCATAGTCCCTGTGACGGCCACTGAGGCCGACACAGAGACCGTCACCGCCATATTCGACCGCATGGGCAGCACCATCGTCACAGAAGAGCGGCTGCTCGCGGCCGGCACCACGCTCGCCTCGTGCGGCATAGCATACGCCATGCGCTACGTCCGCGCCGCCTCAGAGGGCGGAGTGGAGCTTGGTTTCCGCGCCGACGATGCCAAGAAGATAGTGCTGCAGACGGTGAAAGGGGCTGTCGACCTGCTCATGGCCAACGGCAACCACCCTGAAGCCGAGATAGACAAGGTGACAACTCCGGGCGGCGTGACCATACGCGGACTCAACGAAATGGAGCACGCCGGTTTCACCAGCGCCGTGATACGCGGTCTGAAAGCCGGCCTCGGCAAGTGAGAAACTGCCTTCCTGTCCATCAAGGCCGCATCTCCTCACTGTCGCTTTTGTCTGCCTTTCCGGCCATATTCCGCCTGTGTGCCTCGCCACACAGCCACTTGTTCCTTACCTACCCGACTGATACGCCTCGAAAACCAAGCCCAAACCGACTATTAACAAAATCAAAATAGTCTCTAAATAATGGCAATTATCGGGAAAAAACAGGGACTGCGCTTAAACCTTTGCAACGCTTTGGCAGTCAAAGAAATAGCAATGCAAGCAAAGCAGGCAAGCGCAAAGCGGCGTGAGGTACCGACACCGGCTGGCGGCCTGCAGTGCATCGGCAGACAACATAATGAACTGACAAAGAAAAGGAGACAATGAAGAAGACCATCATCGCACTGGCCATAGCCTGCATGGCAGTGGCCACTGCAACAGCACAAGAGAGCAAAGACAAGAAGCAACAGCCCGACCAAAATCGACGCACGGAGCAGATGGCACAGGCCATGGCCAACCGCATGATGCTCGACGACAACGCAAGGGCAAAGTTCACACCGCTCTACAAAGAGTACATGGAGGCGCTGAAGGCTGTGCGCCCGGAGCGGAACGCAAAAGCTAAGCGCGGCGCGGAGCTTACGGACAAGGAGATAGAGGAAAGCATAGAAAAAAACTTCGAAACGAGGCAGAAGCGCCTCGACGTTGAGAAAACGTACTACAAGAAGTTCAAGTCTGTGCTCAACGCCCGCCAGCTGAAGCAGCTCTTCGGCCGGAACAACACGCAGCGGTTTGGCGTCAAGCCTGCCAACCTGCGCTCCAACAAGATTGGCACAGCCGCCATGGCGCGGCTACGTCCGGCCAAGAAGGTGCATCCGGCCAAGGCCGTGACGGCCAACGGCAGCGCAGCCCAGGCTCCGACCAAGTGACGGAAAAGCCGTCGGCTGCCACGAGCGGCAACGCCGGCGACAATAGTTTCATGCCTATAAATACTCTGACAAAACTTCGCGACAGCAGGAAAGGAGGCTGCCGCGAAGTTTTGTTTCTGCCTTACGGCAAATGCGTCTCACTTCCCGCATAAGTGCCTGACAGCCAATTGCGTTGCAAGATGACGCATCTTGCAACACAACTTATCCAAAATCGCATTAGAGTTCAAAACGATTTCGCTATGCCAGCGTACAGATTGGCCGCCGTCTTCATCGAAGGCATAGCGTGCCGGTCTCGCCTCGGTTGCCAAATGGAAGTTCACCACGTTTGTTCCTTGACAACATGGCATGGTCGGATAAGGTCATTTTTTTGTTAAAAGAGCATAACAGGCTGTCACGTTTTCGGTATTTACGCATCATATAAATATCTTTGCATCAAGCAGGCTGCACTCAGAGATATGGGAACAGGCTTCCTTTCATGCATTGCCCTTGCGACAGAAACAAACAAAAAGACATAACAAGAAGATGAGAAAAGACATTATCCGTTCGGTCATATTTGCCATGACCATGGCAGCGGCCATGCAGGCGGGAGGGCAGGAAGCCCCCGCCGACAACGGCACGTTCCTCAACATACGCAACGACAGGTTCTGGACGGCGGCCGACAGCGTGCCGATATACAGCCAGGGCGGCGGCATATTCCGCTTTGCCGACCCGCAGACAGGCGAGGAGAAGTACTACTGGTATGGAGTGCGCTATGAGGAAGCCGAGCGCTACAGGCTCGACCCGAGCGTGACGCTTCCCACGGTGACGTTCCGCTCGGTGACGTGCTACAGCTCGACAGACCTCGTGAACTGGAAGTTCGAGGGCGACGTGCTCGACCGCGACGAGCTGCGCGAGAACGTGGGCAACCGCTCCACGTGGGTGGGGCGCATGGGGGTGGCCTACCTGAAGGACATCGGCAAGTACGCCATGTTCATACAGCACGCGGCCATGTCGTCGGAGAGCGCGGTGCTCATAGCCCTCGCCGACACGCCAACGGGCCGCTTCAAGTGGCACCGCTGGATAAGCATGAAAGACATGATAGGCACGCACAACACCGGCGACCAGACCGTGTTCACAGACGAGGACACAGGCAAGTCGTACCTGATCTACTCATACGGGCGCGGACGCAGCCGCATATACATATCCGAGATAGGTGTCATGGACGGAGCGGTGGGCCTGATTGACTGCCACGAGGTATATCGCGGAGCGGGACGCGAGGGCAACTGTATGTTCAAATACAACGGCAAATACTATATGTGCGCCTCCGACCTGTACGGCTGGGACTCGTCGCACGCCTACTACATGGTGTCCGACAACATCTACGGGCCATACGTCCCGAAGGACAGCATGGAGGTGATGGACGGCTGCATGACCGACTTCGCGCACGTGACACAGACCGGATTCTTTGTCACCGTGCACGGTTCCAAGCGCGAGACGGTGATATATTGCGGCGACCGCTGGGCCGACTTCGCGGGCAACGGGCTGGGCTACAACCAGTGGGTGCCGCTGTCATTCAACGGCGACAGGCCGTTCTTCAACTCGCTCAGCTCGTGGGACCTGAACGCCACAACGGGCGAGTGGCGCGTGGGCAAGGGAAACAACTACGTGCTCAACGGCAGCTTTGAGGCCGACCGTCGCCGCATACCCAACCCCGTGAAGCCTCGCCAGGAGTTCCTCAGAGGGTGGAACACTGAGATAATCAGCGGCAACAAGGTGACAATAGGCAACCCCGACTCACTGACGCTCAACTACTTCAACACGCGCGAAGACCGCCGCCACGTCATCGGAGAGAAGAGCCTCAACATAACAGATGTGGCAGACTTTGAGCGGAAGGTGAGCCAGATGGTGACGGCCATGCCATACACCGACCTGCCCGACGGCTCTTATTCGCTCTCGGCCATGGTGTGCTACGGCGGCAGTTTCGACCGTCTCGTGATGTATGCCGAGAGCGGTGCCGACCGCGAGACCCGCAACCTGAACCGCGGCAAGCAGGGCCGCTGGCAGCGGGTGAGGATGAAAGAGGTCAAGGTGAGCGGAGGGCGAGTTGAGATAGGCTTCCACGCCAAGGGCCGCGCCGGGGCATACTGCCGCATCGACGACGTGGAACTGACAAAGATAGACGACTGAAAGCCACAACAGCAGGCGCCACTCTGCCGTTAACATTTATATGTTAAAGACGGTGGCATCGGCGCCCTTGGACAACCAACTGACAGTCAACACATTGCGAGACGTGCCGTTTCGGCATCTAAAACGACCTGTTTTGGAAGCCGAAACGGCACGTGTGGAAAAGCGAGGCGAGCCTCGCTTTTTTAGTTACATATATGCAAGCACGGGCAGTAAAGACGTCCGGCCCGCCAACTCCTACTTCCCGGCATACCAGCCGTTGCGCCTTATCATCTCGGCAACGGCCTTGGGAACGAGCCCGCCGACGGGCAATCCCTCGCCAACGCGGCGGCGCACCTCAGTGCTGCTTATGTCCAAGAGCGGCGTGTCGACCACCGTAACGCCCTCGGGAAGCTCCCCGCCGCCAGCAGTGGCACTCGCCCCGCGGCGCGGATATACGGCTATGGGATAGCGCGCGAGTATGTCGTCGTGGTTGTGCCAGCGCGAGAATCCGGCCCAGTTGTCGCCGCCGATAAGCAGCGTGAAGTCGCACTGCGGGCAGGTGCGGGCAAGGTGGCACAGCGTGTTCCACGTATACGACGGCCGGGGCAGCCCCAGCTCCACGTCGCATGGGCGCAACCGCTCCTCGCCTTCGAGCGCGGCGCGCACCATCATCATGCGTGCCGCGTCGTCGAGCAGCCGCTCACCCACCTTGAATGGGTTCTGCGGCGACACCACAAACCACACCTCGTCCAGCCCGAGCGCGCCGAGAAGGGCGCGCGCAAGGGCTATGTGGCCGTTGTGTATGGGGTTGAACGACCCTCCGAAGAAGCCTATCCGCTGTCTCTCTCCTGCCATTGCTCCGCCGGTCATCACCTTCACCGCACCGCCATTGCCGCCACGTCAGCCGGCGGCAATAAACTCCTTGACTATGGCCAGGGCCTCGGCCACGGCGCGGTCGAGGTCGTCGTTGACCACCACGCGGTCGAACTCGCCGGCAAAGCCCAGCTCGAACTCAGCCCGCGCCAGCCTCTGCTCTATCACCTCGGGCGCGTCGGTGCCGCGCCCTTCGAGCCTGCGGCGCAGCTCCTCCACCGACGGCGGCTGTATGAACACGCTCAGGGCGCGGTCGCCGTAGTGGCGCTTAATGTTGCATCCGCCTTTCACGTCGACATCAAACACCACGTTCTGCCCCGCGTCGAGCTGCCGCTCCACCTGCGACTTCAGCGTGCCGTAATAGCGGTCTGCATATACTTCCTCGTACTCAAGGAACTCATCGCGGGCTATCCTCTCCCTGAACTCCTCGGGAGTGATGAAGAAGTACTCCACGCCGTCGCGCTCCGCGCCCCTCGGCTGCCGGCTCGTGCACGATATGGAGAACGCCAGCCGCAGCTCCTTGTGCTCCATGAGGCGGCCTATCACGGTGCTCTTGCCCGTTCCGCTCGGCGCTGAAAATATTATAAGTTTGCCTTTCATTCGCTTGGGAAAATTATTTTTTGGAAGTTAAAGAAGTGGTTTTTAGAAGTTAAAGAAGTAGTTTTTAGAAGTTAAAGAAGTCAGAGGAAGTTATCACTCCACTGCGTTCCGCTAAGGAGTTAGAGGACAAATGCTTCGTGAACTGCCATTAAGTTTCCTGCACCAGAAGTAATCATACCTCTGCATTCAGCACTCTAACATCTGCACTAAAGCCAATCATACCTCTTCACTCGTCACTCTAAGCTCTGCGCTAAAGCTAATCATACCTCTGCATTCAGCACTCTGACATCTGCACTAAACCACCGTCAGGCCTCACAGCACGTTCAGCACCTGTTCCTTTATCTGCTCCAGCTCGTCCTTCATCTTCACGACCACGTTCTGCATTTCGGCGTGGTTGCTCTTAGAGCCGGTGGTGTTTATCTCGCGACCCATCTCCTGCGCTATGAAGCCGAGCTTCTTTCCCTGCCCGTGGCCGTCCTGCATGGTCTCGCGGAAGTAGCGCAGGTGGTTGGCCAGCCGCTGCTTCTCCTCGCTGATGTCGAGCTTCTCTATGTAGTATATCAGCTCCTGCTCCAGCCGGTTCTTGTCATACTCCACTTCGGGTATGCCGCTGAGGCCGTCTATTATGCGCGCCCTTATCTTCTCCACGCGCTGCTTCTCATAGACCTCAATGCCCGCGAGCAGGGCCTCTATGTTGTCTATCTTCTCTGTGAACTTGCGCTGCAGGGCCGCGCCCTCTTGCGTGCGGAACTCCACGAGGCGCGCCAGCGCGTCGCCAATGCCGCATCTCACCGCCTGCCACTCGTCCTCTTCGAGCGTCTCTGTCTCCGTCTTTGTGAGCACGTCGGGCAGGCGCAGCAGCGTGGCGAACCAGTCTTGCGGCTCGGGTATGCCCGTGCGCGAGGCTATTTCCTTCATCTGCCGGTAGTAGTTCTCCACCAGCGCACTGTTTATCGGGGTGGCGTCGGCCCCGGCTTCCTTCTCTATCCAGATGTTGAAGTCAACCTTCCCGCGCTCCAGCGCGGCGGCAATAAGGTGGCGTATCTCCATCTCCTTCTCCCTGTAAAGGGGGGCTATGCGCGTGGACAGGTCGAAACTCTTGCTGTTGAGCGACTTCACCTCCACGCAAATCTTCTTGTCTCCGTATGTCACGACAGCCTTGCCGTAACCCGTCATTGATAATATCATAGTATGTTCATTACGTTTTTACCGGTCGGCCATGCCGCAAATGGCAGCTTGGCCCGTGCAAAGATAACGCTTTTTCGATAAACGGCAAGGCAAAAGGCGAATTATTTGCCACGGCGGCGGGCGCGATGCCGGGTGCAGACGAATTATCTGTTACAAAACATTGATATTCAAATTAAAAGCACTAATTTTGCAGCAAAATAGCTGAATCGATGAATATCATCCGTCTGATAGGACGACTGCCGGGCTACGTTTTATACCCGATAAAGAAGAGTCCGGCCTTCTTTGTCTTCATGTTTGTGCTCGGTTATGTGTGCAACCGGCTCGGAACGCCAAAGTTTGAAGACACCGGCGCACTCGAACTCTTTGTGGACCTCTATGCCCTGTGCCTTGTGCTCTCGTTCATTCCGTGGCGCATAAGGCGATGGGCGAAGGGCATCATCTACGCCGCCATGTACTCCACGTCCATCGTGGATATGTATTGCTACGTGAAGTTCGGCTCCACCTTCACCCCCACCATGCTGCTCCTCATCGGCGAGACCACCGGCAGCGAGGCCTCAGAGTTCCTCCGCTCGTATGTGGGCTGGGGCCTGCTCGGCACCGACTTGGGCTGGGTGCTGCTCATCCTGGCCGTGCACATACTCTATAATGTGTTCATGGCGGTGGCGCGCCGCAAGAAGCTGCGCCTCAACATGGACATGGCCATGGTGCACCGCATGGAGGCCGTGATGCTGCCGCTGCTGGGACTGGTGTGCATTGTGATGCTGGAGCAGGGCATAGCCAAGCGCGGCGACAACAAGAAAGCCTTCGTAAGGCTGATGACATACGACAACATCGGCGACGTGGAGCACGAGCTGACGCGCCCCGACAAGGCCGAGCTATACCTGCCCGTATACCGCGTGGCATTCAGCCTCTATGCCAACCGCCTGGCCGCGCGGCAGATAGAGCGGCTCAAGGAGACCACCGCCGAGATACGGGTGGACAGCTGCTCGTTCCGCAGCCGCAACATTGTGCTCATCATCGGCGAGAGTTACAACCGCCACCACTCGCAGCTCTACGGCTACGGCAAGCCCACTACGCCGCGCCAGGCGGCGCTCAGTGATGGCGGACGGATGGCGGTGTTCACCGACGTGGTGGCCCCGTGGAACCTCACGAGCTTCGTCTTCAAGCAAGTGTTCTCGCTCTACACCGTGGGCGACCGCGGCGACTGGTGCGACTATCCGCTCTTCCCCGAGGTGTTCCGCCGCGCGGGCTATCGCGTCACCTTCATCACAAACCAGTTCCTGCCGCAGGCTGAAGAGGCCGTATATGACTTCAGCGGCGGCTTCTTCCTCAACGACCCGGAGCTGAGCAAGGCGCAGTTCGACGTGCGCAACGCCGCCCTGCACGACTTTGACGACGGCGTGCTGGCCGACTATGACCGCCTGCTGGCCGACAGCAGCTTCACCTTCGGCGGCGACAGCACGGCCAACCTCTTCATCCTACACCTCAAAGGGCAGCACGTGAGCTATGCCCAACGCTACCCGAAAGACCGCAAGAAGTTCTCCGGGGGCGACTACAACGAGCCTACGCTGACCGCCCACGACAAGCAGGTGATGGCCCACTACGACAACGCCACGCTCTACAACGACTCCATTGTGGGCGAAATCATAGACCGCTTTGCCCGGCGCGACGCCATAGTGATATATATGCCCGACCACGGCGAGGAGTGCTTTGGCGGCGGACTGCACGTGTACGGGCGCCTGCACTCGGCCGAGGTGGACTACCGCCTGGCGCACGAGGAGTTTGAGATACCGTTCTGGATATGGTGGTCGGAGAGCTATGCCGAGAGCCATCCCGACGTGGTGGAGGCCGTGCTCCGTGCGCGCCGCCGCCCCATGATGACCGACCGGCTGGCGCACACGCTGCTGCATCTGGCCGGGATAGGCAGCCCCCAATACAGAGGCGACTGCGACGTGCTCTCGCCACTCTATGACACAGACAGGCCGAGACTGCTGAAAAACAGCGCTGACTACAACAAACTGAAAGCTGAACATGAACTCAAAGGCAAACACAAGGGCGTGGCTCAACCGCGATGAGTGCGCCGCGCTGCGCGGCCTGGCCATCATGGCCATAGTGCTGCACAACTACTGCCACTGGCTGGGCTTTGCCGTGAAGGAGAACGAATACACCTTCAACGCCGCCAACAGCGAGCGGCTGTGGGCGGCCGTGGCCTCGCCCGACGCCATGCTGCCCGTGCACCTGCTGTCTTACTTCGGCCACTACGGCGTGCCGGTGTTCCTCTTCCTGAGCGGCTTCGGCCTCGTGATGAAGTACGAGCGGGGCGCGGCCGTGCCCCAGGCGGGCCGCTTTGTGCGCTACCACTACCTGAAGCTGCTGCGCATGATGGTGCCCGGCTTCGTGGCCTTCACCATAGTCGACGCCATCACTCCCGGCGCGTTCCGCTTCCAGGCGGAGTATGTCATAGCCCAGCTGCTCATGGTCATCAACCTGCTGCCGCAGCCCGACAGAGTGATATGGCCGGGGCCCTACTGGTTCTTCGGCCTCATGATGCAGTTCTACGTGGTCTACCGGCTGCTGCTCTGCCGCCGCCACTGGGCCTGGGTGGCCGCGCTCGTGGCTGTGTGCTGGGCAGTGCAGGCCGTATGCCCGCCCACGGGCGACGCGCTGAACCGCCTGCGCTACAACTTCGTGGGCGGTATGCTTGTGTTCGGCGCGGGGCTGCTGGCTGCCCGCCTGCTGCCCGCCTGGCGCATGGTGGCCGTGGGCAAAGGGGCGTGGGCGGCCGTGGCCGCCGGCGGCACTGCGCTCACGGTGGCCTGCTGCACGTCGTTCGGGGCGTGGCTGTGGGCTCCGCTCATGGTCGTGGCGGCCTCGGTGGGCGTGGTCAAGGCGCTGCCGGGCGGCGCGCTGCGCGTGCTGTCGTGGCTCGGCGGCATATCGGCGGCCATGTTTGTTGCCCACCCCTTGCTGCGCAAGGTGTTCATACCCATATCGCGGCGGGGCGACGTCTACGACGGGCTGGTGCTATACATAATAGCCACGGTGGCCGTGTCGTGGATGTTCATGTTGGTGATAAACCGCATACCAAAGCCAAAGCCTTAGGCCGCGCGAGCCGTGATGGGAGGCCGCAGCGTCCGTTATGCCGAGCCTTCCGGAACGACCCGCGCAACAAGCTGAGCCTCAACGAGTTGCGAAACGGCACGTTTTGGCCTCCAAAACGACCCGTTTTGCACGGTGAAACGGCACGTTTCAGAGTGCGAAACGGCCCGTTTTGCAAAACCGCCAGCCACACCCCCCAAAACGGGGTGCCACGACCGGCATGAGACAACGCACGGCGCCGCAACGCGCGGCAGGCCGGACGAGACAACGAAAGAATATCATACAATGGACAAGACGCAACATAACTTCGACTGTCTGAGCCGCCACCGGGGCGCGCTCATGGGCGCGGCCATGCTCATGGTCATACTGTTCCACGTGGGCGGGATGCGCCACGACACCCTGCTCTACTGCCTCAGCCGTTGCGGCAACGTGGGTGTCGACGTGTTCCTGTTCCTCAGCGGCATAGGGCTGTGGTTCTCGTGGAAGACTGGCGGTGCCAAATTGAGAATGGAGAATGGAGAATTGAGAAGCGATGCCGATGGAAACAGCAAGCAGGGAAACGCACAGCCATATTCTCAATTCTCAACTCTCAATTCTCAATTAATCCGCTTTTTCCGTCGCCGCTACGTCCGCGTATATCCCGCGTGGCTGGTAGTTGCCTGCATATATTACATACCGATGTATCTCGACGGGCGGGCCACGCTGGGCGACACGGTGCTGTCGGTGGCCGTAAACTGGGGCTTCTGGCAGCACGACGAGCTTACGTTCTGGTTCATCCCGGCCATAATGATGCTCTACACCGTGGCCCCTGCCTATATGGTTCTCATCGGCCGCCACGCCGAGTGGCGGTGGATGCCGGTGGCGGCCATGCTGCTCTGCGTGCTCGTGCAGTACTGGCCGCCGCTCCACTCGGCGGTGGGCCACCTCGAAATCTTCTTCAGCCGCATACCCATCTTCCTCATTGGCATCAACGCCGGGCAGTGGGTCATGGAGCGGCGGCCGCTGAGCCGCGCCGCGTGGTGGCTGCTCGCGCTGCTCCTGGCCATGAGCCTGCTGGTGTGCGTCAACTTCGAGGACGGGCTGCGCGGGCGCTTCCCGCTGTTCATGGAGCGCATGGCCTACATCCCGCTCGCGGTGAGCCTCTCGCTGCTGCTGTGCCGGCTGATGGACAGCCTGCCGCGCCGCGTGGTGGCCGCGCTGGCCTTCGTGGGCGGCATCAGCCTTGAGATGTACCTCATACACGCACAGTTCGTGCTGCTGCCCGTGCAGCGCCTGCACCTCGGCTACTGGCCCACGGCGGCCATCGTGATAGTGGCGGCCGGCGCGCTGGCGTGGCTCCTGCACAAGGCTGTGGGGATATTTGCAAGTAAAATGTCTTAGCCATGTTTTCGATATGACGAATATAATAAAGCTGATGAGGCCCTGGCAGTGGGTCAAGAACCTCTTCGTGTTCGTTCCGGTGTTCTTCGGCGGCTCGCTGACCGACAGCCGTTGCCTCCTCGTGTCGCTGGCGGTGTTCGTGGCTTTCAGCCTCGCGTCATCGGCAGTCTACTGCCTCAACGACATCATCGACGCCGACGACGACCGCCGCCACCCAGACAAGTGCCGCCGCCCGGTGGCCTCAGGCGCCGTGACCGTGGCGCAGGCATACGCGCTTATGGGCGCGCTTGCGGCGCTCTCGGCCACGCTTGTGGCCGCGCTCCCCTCGGTCGGGCTGCGCGTGGCATGGGTAGTGGCCGGCTACATAGCCCTCAACGTGGCCTATTGCCTGTGGCTCAAGCGCCACTCCGTAATCGATGTGTGCGTCATTGCCTTCGGCTTCGTGCTGCGGCTGCTCGCCGGAGGCGTGGCCACGGGCATCGCGCTGAGCAAGTGGATAGTGCTGATGACGTTTCTGCTCACGCTCTTCCTCGCGCTGGCAAAGCGCCGCGACGACGTGTTGCGCATGAACAAGACCGGCCGTGCGCCGCGCAAGAACACCTCGCGCTACAACCTCACGTTCATGAACCAGGCCATAACGATAACGGCCTCGGTCACGGTGGTGTGCTATGTCATGTACACCGTGTCGCCGGAGGTGGCCGAAAGCCTTGGCACAGACCACCTGTACCTCACCAGCGTCTTCGTCATCATGGGGCTGCTGCGCTACATACAGATAGCCGTGGTGGACGAGAAGAGCGGCGACCCCACGGCCGTGGCACTGCACGACCGCTTCACACAGGTGGTGGTGCTGTGCTGGGGGCTGTCTTTCTTCATACTTATATACTTAGTCTAAGGCAATGGACAAGAAACAGGAAATATGTGCTTTCGACTTCGACGGCACGCTGACAAAGGGCGATACGTTCATGCCCTTTCTCTACGCCATGCACGGCAGGCGCCGCGTATGGTCGGAAATGGTGAAATACCTGCCCATGCTCGTGCTGATGAAGCTGCGCCTCTATCCCAACGGAAAGGCCAAGGAGAAGGTGTTCGGGAACTTCTGCGCCAAGATGGAAGAGGCGAAGTTCGACTGGTTCTGCGACCGGTTCGCCAATATGCACGCCGACATCATGCGCCCGGAAGGCATGGAAGCCGTGAGGCGGGCAGTGGAGTCGGGGGCCACGGTGATAGTGGTCACGGCGAGCATTGACAAGTGGGTGAGGCCGTTTTTCAAGGAGTTTGGCAACAAGGTGACCGTGCTCGGCACGCGGCTGGAGTTCCGCAACGACGAAACCACGGGCCGCTTTGACGGCAAGAACTGCTACGGCCCGGAGAAGGCAAGGCGCATCCTGGAGCTGTTTCCCGACAGGCAGTCCTACCGTCTCACGGCCTACGGCGACAGCCGGGGCGACCGCGAGATGCTGACCATGGCCGACGTGGCCCACCACAAACCGTTCAGACGATGAGGAATCCGTTCGCAATATTCACGCTGAAGCCCGGCGAGAGAGTGCCGGCCGTGGCTGCCGCCGTTGTCATCGTCGCGCTCAACGCCCTCTTTGTCAGCAAGATGTACGGCGCGCTCACGCCGCTCTGCCCTCCCGACGAGATGCAACGGCTGATGCTCTCGCGCTTCCGCGTGTCGGGCTACGACCCGCTGACGCTCATCACCATATCGTCGTGGATAGACATATACAACGTGCAACGGCACCCGCTGCTGGCGTTCCTCATCAGTCCGCTGAGCCTCCTGAACAGCGGACTGGCCGAGCTTACCGGCATCAACTGCGCCCTGTTCATCACAGCCGCGCTCATGTCGGCCTGCGCCTTCTACTCGTTCGTGTTCCTGCGCCGCACGCTCTGCGAGGTCATTGGCCTCGGGGCGGCCGACGCCAACCTGCTCTCGGCCCTGTTCTTCTCGTTTGCCTACGTCATGGTGATATGCTTCGCGCCCGACCATTTCGGCTTCTCGCAGTGCATGTTGCTCATAGTCCTCTACGTGGCGGGCATGAGAATGAAGAAGCGCAAGCTCGTGCCCACGTGGCAGATGGCCGTGCTCTTTGTCTTCTCCACGGGCATAACGACCACCAACTGCGTCAAGGCCGTGCTCATGCAGCTGTTCGTCAACGGGCGCAGGTTCTTCCGCCCGCGCAACCTTATGCTGGGCATCGCCGTGCCGGCGGTGGCGTTGTGGATGTTCTGCAAGTTCGAGTACGATGTCTTTGTGGCCCCCATAGACAAGGCACGCCACGAGGCACGCCTGAAGAGGCAGGCAGAGCAAAAGGCAAAAGAGGAGCGGCAGAAGAAGCTGTATGCCGAGGCTGACTCGGCCACGAGGGCGAAGATGGCGCCGCGGATGAGGAAAAAGCGCACGGTGAGCAAGATGGGCAGGCCGATAAGCAACGACGGGATGATGCGCTGGAGCGACATAACGACCGACCGTGGAGAGACGTTCGTGGAGAACCTCTGGGGCGAGCCGCTGCAGTTTCACCGCCGCCACTTCCTCGAAGATATGTACCGCTCGCGCCCGGTCTTCGTGAGATACGACCTCGCGGCCAACTATATCGCCGAGGCTGTGGCCCTGCTCCTGTTCGTCGCGGGCATAGTCTGCGGCATCCGCAGCCGCTTCCTGTGGCTCGCGCTGTCGTGGTTCGGCTTCGACATGGCCCTGCACCTAGGGCTCGGTTTCGGCATAAACGAGATATACATCATGTCGCCCCACTGGCTGTTCATAGTCCCCGTGGCCGTGGCTTTCGCCTTCCGCAGGGCCTGCGGGTGGCGGCTCGCGGCGCTGCGCGCGGCCACAGGTTGCCTCGCGGCGTGGCTGTGGGCGCACAACGGGTGGCTGCTCGCGTCACACCTGCTCACTCCCGCAGCCTGAGAACGTCAGCAATGCTTGGCACGGCCAAGCATTTTGTTTATGCGGTTGCGCACTGCGCGGGCTATGACTCCGAAGTTTCCGCGGCGCAGGTTGAGCGCCAGCTCCTCCATCGAGCGGCCTATCTTTATCCAAGGGTGGCCGTAAGCCAGCGTGCGATACACCTTCTCCTTGTACTCCACGTTCTCTATCACATAGCGCGGATGGCGCAACGGCCACTCAAGCTCGTAGCGCGGCATGGTGAACATACGCCTGAGGCGGCGGGGCATGGTGGCGAGCGAGGCCGAATAGTGAGTTGACTCTGCCGCAGGACCGAGGTTGTTGATGAGGTTACGCGCAGGAACGATGGCCAGCCCCGAGCCGAACATGATTGTCGCCCAGTGGATAGTCTCGTAAAACTCGCGCCCGCTCTCACGGTGGTCGTAGCAGGCTCTTATCATGTCGGCGTTCATCCCGCGCTGCCTTACGAGCGCGCGCAGCTGCCTCATGTTGTACTCATCGTCAAGGAAAGTGTACTTGCCGTCCCACCGGTCTATGACCCTGCGCCACGAAGCCCAGCCCCATATCGACATATAGGAGGTGAAGATGTAATCGTAGGGGCAGTCGTCGAGCCGCTCCTCGCTGTTGAACCCTGACACCATGACTATCCTCTCGTCGTGCTCGTAGCGGTCGAGCATCTCCTTGCAGAACGGGAAGAACGACTGCGAGGGGATGCTGTCATCCTCAAACACGATGCACTTGTCGGCCAGTGAGAACGCCCACCTTTGCGCGTTGTAGTTCGACGGGTCGCATCCGGAGTTCGTCTCCTGGTAGTTTTTCCTCACGTCGCACTCCCAGTCTACGTTGTCCACCACCTCGCGGCACTTCATTATGCCCGCCATGTCGCGCTCTCCGCGCGGCCCGTCTTGATAGAGGAACAGGCGCGAAGGGCGCGCGCGGCGCACCTCGTCGAACACTTTCTTGAGCGACTCGGGGCGGTTGAAGAACAGTATCAGCACCGCTATGTCTATCTTTGCCGGTTGTTTCATGTGGTATCTTTAGTGGTTCTGCATTTTCTTTCCTGCTTTGGCGTGCGCTGCAACGAGGCCGGCGACCCACCCCGGCCCGCCTCATAGCGCGTCAGCGCCCGCTTTTTGCAAAGTTACAAAAATGACGCCGACACGCAAAGACATTCACGATATATTTTCACCTGCCTGCCTCGGCGGAGCCGCTGACACGCCCCGCGGCTGCCGAACGCCGCGTGCTGCCGCCAACATTTTCGTGTCAAAGCCATGGACACCGGCCATGTCACCTAACCGCCTGGCTGCCAGCGCATTGCAAAACGTGCCGTTTTGGAGCGCAAAACGGCACGTTTCACCACCTGAAACGGGTCGTTTCGCACTGCGAAACGACCCGTTTTGGAATACAGGACGGCACACGCCGCAAACCGAGGCCTGCCGCGTCGTTTTTAATTGCGCATTTGCATACAGCCAACTCCATGCCTCTTGAAATTGCCGGCAGGCATATTGGCGACGCTCGTCGGAACACCGCCCTGGGACGTGGCACGGCCTATGCGCAACGCCTCGGGCGCTCACGGCCTGCCGCCGGTGGCGTTCCAGTCTGCGGAGTCGCGCGTGCTGCATCCGACTGTGTCCGGATGCTCGAACAGGTCGCTTTCATCCAGCCCCATTTTCTGCATATATACAGCCCTTTGCGCCCTTATCATCTCGGCTATGTTGGCCAGCACCATGGCGTTGATGGTGTTTCTGAACATATAGTCCCGCACCTCGTGCTTCCTCATCAGGTACATGGCGAACTCGCTGTTGGAGTGTATGTCGTATATCTCGTCGGCCGTCACGGCGTTGGCAAACAGCAAGTGCCGCTCCTCGTATGCGTCGGATATAATCTTGTTGGCTTCGTTTATCATGGTGAAGGCCGTGCCGACAAAGTTCACGAAGTCTGCGTCGGCGAGCGTCTCCCACGTGTCGTTGCTGCTGCTGAATATGCGCTCCACGGTGTTGTCGGCTGCATACAGCGATATCTCGCTGAGACTTTTGTTGAACTGCTCGGCCATCTCGGGCTTGGCGTATGCAATGCTGTCGGGGTAGAGCCGGTCTAGATATTGGTACACGCTGTCGGCTTTTTTCATCTTCTCCGCCTCTGCCGATATCTGGTTGGCCGCCACGTGCAGCTGCCTGAACACCATCTTTGTGGTCATCTCGGCCATCTCCTCCTTCTTGACATAATCGATGTAGGAATCCGTCCCGAAAGTGAGCAGGATACCGAGTGTGGTGCCCACAAGGCCGCTCATCGTGGATTTGACCCAAGGCGACACCTTGACTCTGTGCCTGCGCTCCGCCAGCCTTCGCGCGGCGGCCGCGGTTTTTCGTATCATTCTCATGTAGTTTGCTGTGATGTTTGTCGCTGCAAAAGTACACATAATCCGCAAGGTGTGCAAGCAAGTGGGCGGCAAAAGGCCTACAGCCGGACTGACATTCGCGGCGGAGCGATGTGGGCGGCAGCCCTGCCGATGCCATTTTGCCGCCTGCGGATATGGCGGTTTGCCATATTTTTCGTAATTTTGCAGCGATATTCAAATACACATTATATAATAAGGAATGCCTACAATGAAGATAGAAACGACTATAGCCGATGCCGTGAAGGCCGGCATCAAGACACTCTACGGGCAGGAGGTGCCCGACAAGATGGTGCAGCTGCAGAAGACCAAGCGCGAGTTTGAGGGCAACCTCACGCTCGTGGTGTTCCCGTTCCTCAAGGTATCGAAGAAGAAACCGGAGGACACTGCCGAGGACCTCGGACGCTACCTCGCGGCCAACTGCACGGCGGTGGCATCCTATAACGTGGTGAAGGGATTCCTCAACCTGGTCATCGCCCCTGCCGCATGGGTGGAGCTGCTGTGTGACATCGACGCCGACCCGGCCTACGGCGAGCGCAAGGCAGAGCCCGACGCGCCGCTGGTGATGATAGAATACTCGTCGCCCAACACCAACAAGCCCCTGCACCTGGGCCACGTGCGCAACAACCTGCTGGGCTGGAGCCTGGCGCAGATAATGCAGGCCAACGGCAACCGCGTGGTGAAGACCAACATAGTGAACGACCGCGGAATACACATCTGCAAGTCAATGCTGGCCTGGCTGAAGTGGGGAGGCGGCGAGACGCCCGAGACAAGCGGCAAGAAAGGCGACCACCTGATAGGCGACTACTACGTGGCCTTCGACAAGCACTACCGCGAGGAGGTGAAAGAGCTCACGGCAAAATACATCGCCGGGGGCATGGCCGCCGAGGAAGCGGAGAAGAAAGCCAAGGAAGAGGCACCGCTGATAAAGGAAGCCCACGAAATGCTCGTGAAGTGGGAGCAGGGCGACGAGGAGGTGCGCTCGCTGTGGCGCAAGATGAACTCGTGGGTATATGCCGGCTTCGACGAGACCTACAAGGCCCTGGGCGTGGGCTTCGACAAGATATACTACGAGTCGGACACATACCTGCGGGGCAAGGCCAAGGTGGAGGAAGGACTGGCCAAGGGCCTCTTCGAGCGCCACGAGGACGGCAGCGTGTGGGCCGACCTCACCGCCGAGGGGCTCGACCAGAAGCTGCTGCTGCGCTCCGACGGCACGTCTGTCTACATGACGCAGGACATCGGCACGGCCGAGATGCGCTTCAACGACTACCCGATAGACAAGATGATATACGTCGTCGGCAACGAGCAGAACTACCACTTCCAGGTGCTATCCATACTGCTCGACCGCCTCGGATTCAAGTGGGGCAAGGAGCTGGTGCACTTCTCCTACGGAATGGTGGAACTGCCCAACGGAAAGATGAAGAGCCGCGAGGGCACAGTTGTGGACGCCGACGACCTCATCGCGGAGATGATAGCCCAAGCCCGCCGCACAAGCGAGGAGCTGGGCAAGTTTGACGACATATCCGAGGAGGAGCGCAGCGAGATTGCCCGCATCGTGGGCATGGGCGCACTGAAGTACTTCATCCTCAAGGTCGACGCCCGGAAGAACATGCTCTTCAACCCCGAAGAGTCCATAGACTTCAACGGAAACACAGGCCCCTTCATACAGTACACCCACGCCCGCATACGCAGCATACTGCGCAAGGCCGAGGCCGAGGGCATAACGCTGCCCGAAAGGCTCGACGCCACAAACGTGGAGCCCAATGACAAGGAGGTGGCCTTGATACAAAAGCTCAACGAGTTTGGCGCGGCTGTGGAGCAGGCCGGCAAGGACTACAGCCCGAGCGGCATCGCCAACTACTGCTACGAGCTGACAAAGGAGTTCAACCAGTTCTATCACGACTACTCAATACTCAAGGAACCCGACACCAACAAGAAGCAGCTGCGCCTCGTCCTGGCCCGCAATGTGGCCAAGACCATAAAGAACGGCATGGCCCTGCTCGGCATAGAGGTGCCGGAGAGAATGTGATTTAATTCATAATCCACAAATCACAAACCCATAATGCATGATTGGCTGTGCTGCCAATCATGCATTATGGATTGCGAAACAAAGTTCGGCGCCATCCAATTATGAATTATCAAAATCCTCCTGATTACAGAAACGACACTGTGCTGCCCCTACCACCAGAGGTCAGGGCCGACGCGTGGGCCGTCGATGCGGCGTGCAGCGGCAATCCAGGACCTATGGAATACCGCTGCATAGACCTCGCCACAGGGGCGCAGGTATTCCATTTCGGGCCGCTGTACGGCACAAACAACATAGGGGAATTCCTTGCCATCGTCCACGCCCTCGCCTTGATGGAACAGCGCGGGGAGCGCAAGGCCATATATTCAGATAGCTATAACGCCATACTCTGGGTGAACAAGCGCAAGTGCAAGACCAAGCTTGAGCGCACACAACGCACGGCTCAACTCTTCGACATCATCGCCCGCGCCGAGCATTGGCTCGCCACGCACAGGTACTCTACGCCTATCATCAAGTGGGAAACAAAGAAATGGGGCGAAGTGCCGGCCGACTTCGGGAGGAAATAAGAACGGCGACGCCGTCCCTTTGTCAGGAATTCAACACCCTAAAGGGCTGGAAGCACAATGAACATCGATAAGTCTGTGACACTGGCAAGCCGCATGGCGCAAGCGGAAAGGCTGCTCGCCTTTGCGGCTTGTGTGGTGGCTTCGGCCGCACTTGTGTTTCTGTGCTCCTCTACGTCGCCGCTTTTCAGCATTATGTCCGACGACTCTTCCATCTTCCTCGTAATCGGGAAGTATTGGCATGAGGGTGTGTTGCCCTATCGCGACCTGTGGGATTCCAAGGGACCGTTTCTCTTCTTAGTCAACGCCATCGGCTATGGCATCACGCAGAGCGCGCTGGGTGTGGCCTTGATTCAGGTGGCCTTCATGTCGTTCACGCTGCTATTCACATACAGATTGCTGCGCTGTGAGTTCAATACGGGGTACAGTGCGCTGTTCACTGGTTGCGTGTTCAGCTCTCTGGCATACGTATATGGCAGCGGCGACACGGCCGAAGAATTTGTCATGCCGCTCATAGCCTGGCTTTTCTATCGTCTCCACCGCTGGCTCGACAGTGGCCGCATGGATTTTGCCTGGAGCGATGCACTGGTTTGCGGAGTTACGTTCGGGCTGTGCCTCGGCACCCGGCTGACCAATGCCATCGGCATCTGCGCGGCATCAGTGGCCGTGGCCGGCCTCCTCGCAACCCGCAGGCAATGGGCGGCACTGCTGGGTTGCGCAGCGGCATTCATTGTGGGCTCGGCTGTTGCAGTTGTGCCTTTCGTGGCTTATTTTGCCAGCCACAATGCCTTAGGCGACCTTGTCTATGGCGCGCTGCTGTACAATATGGAATACTCTACCGATTGGACGGGCTATTCGCTGGTAGACTACGCCAAGGCGTTTTGCAGCGGTTTCCCCTGCATAGCGCTGCTCGCTGTCAGCGTGGTGCAGCTCGCCGCAGGGCAAAGGGTGCGCGGCGCGTGCTGGCTCACGGTGTCGCTATCCACTCTCATATACCTTTGCAACACGCATCTCTTCCCACATTATTTTATGATAACGGCACCCTACCTGTCTGTTGCAGTCATCGAGACTTCACGGTTGGCGCCGGCGCGGCCTTGGATGTGCCGTGTCGGTGCCATTGCCATGGCCGCAGTGCTGGCGCCATCGTTGGCTTACCGTGTCCACGTGTCGCGTTTCAACCTTGACTATGTGCGCAACTTCGACGATCCGTATGCCAGCCTCGTTGACATGATTCCCAAGGAGGAGCGAGGCAGTTTCGTGGCCTACAACAGCGCCACGAACATCTATCTGCGCTACGGCATCAAGCCTGCCTGCCGCTTCTTCTATCTGCAGGACTGGATGGCAGAGCAGGGACCGAGCCTACGCGGACTGCTGGTAGACGAAATGGAGCTACGGCAAGTCAAATGGATTCTGGCCTATGGCGACGTTGCCGACATGGCCATTGGAGAGTTGCTTGCGCGCAAGTATGACGTGGTTGGCGAACGGATCGAGTATGAACTCACACTGTTCAGGCTCCGCGATGGCCGCTCGGAGCGATAGTGGTGGCGGTTGGAATTGCCTGAACAGGCAACGCGAGCATTGCTTCGACATATTTCACAATCAGCAAAACACACCGTCCATCAGCCCCCTTGGCCGCTTCAGCCCTTATCCCACTTACGCCAATGCCTTGCCTCAACCTTCCCGGCAGCCTTCGTTCCCAATCAGTTCCGGCATCAGGAACACCGAGTGCACCTTGCGTTTCTCCACCGGAGGAATCTCCATATAGTTGCGGTACAGGTCGCGCAGGTATGCGTCTGGATTGGCAGGGGCAAGAAAGCGCTTGCCTTCGAACACGATTTCGCCTGTCGGGAACACACTGTCGCGGCGGTGCATTATGCCGTATCCGTTGTTGATTGTTATGTTGCCGATATATGTGTCGTGACTGCAGAGAGCGTTTGCGGCGGCCCATACCAGTTTGCTCACGCAGTATTTCGCTCCGAACCAGAAGAACTCTGCAGCCGAGCGCAGGCTGTAATGGTGGGCCTTGTGCAGTATCGAATAGCTCTTGGAAATACCAAGCGTGACGCGTTTCACGAACGATGGCGCCGCTGTGGGGTAATCAACAAAGGGGAATATGTCCACATACAACCCCTTTTGATAGCTTGCGGCAAAGTTGTCTCCGGCCTCCACATAGAACGAATTTAGGTCGCGCACCTTCGTTATGTGCGTTTCCACCTCCTGCTCTGTCTGCTGTGTCTGCAGGAAAAGGCCGTCGGGCAACTCCCTCCTGGCGGCATCGGCGAAGCGTTTCATGTCTTCAAGCCGCATGGCTATGTCTATGTCGTCGTCCCACGGGATGAACCCTCCGTGGCGGACGGCACCGAGCAGTGTGCCGCCATCGAGCCAGTAGTCTATTGAATGGCGGCGGCACAGGCCGTCTATCGCTTCGAGTATGGCGAGCTGCTTCAGCTGGCAGGCCCGCAGGTTGCGCTGTTTGAACTGCTCTATGTATTCATTCTTCATCGTCGGTTCCCTTTCGCCTTACGTCTATCACCTGCCCCGTGTAGTCGGACGTGAGCGTCCGTAGCGTGGCCTCTGCCACTTGCTCCGGCGACAGGAGGGTGTCGTCAGGTTCCTTTCCGAAGTTTTTCACGCGCATGGGGGTCTTTGTCCGCTCCGGGTTTATGCAGTTCACGCGTATTCCGTCGCCGTCCCACTCCTGCGCAATGGCCTGCACAAAGTTCACGATGGCGGCCTTGGTGGATGAGTATATGCTGTAGAATGCGCGCCCGCGGGTGTATGAGCTTGATGTGAAGAACACCAGCCTGCCGCGGCTGTGGCGCAGATACGGGTAGGCTTCTATGGCCACGTTGACCGTGCCCATGTAGTTTGTGCGCACAGCCTCCTCTATAGTGGCGTAGTCCATGGCCGCGAGCGGCTCGCGGTTGAGCAGCCCGGCAGTGTTCACCACGCAGTCTATGCGCCCCTCAAGGTCGGCCACCTGACGCAGCGCGGCCTCCACGTCGGCACGCCGGCCAACGTCGACACCGTTCTCGGAGCGCGAGAAACTGTGCACGCTGGCCTTGGCTTCACGCAGCATCCTGACCGTCTCGGCACCTATGCCATAGCTCCCGCCAAACACCACGGCCACCTTTCCGGCCAGCGTCTCGCTCCCGGACGCGCTATCGGACGGCTCGCTGTTGCGCAGCTGGAAGAACTTGTCGAGCATATAGGTGTCCTCTTTGTATGTCAGCTTCATGTTGCTCTCCTCGCCGCGCACCACATAGACCGGCACTTCGGGCATATAGCGGCGCACCACCCCGCAGTCGTCCGTGGTGCGGAATGCCGGGTCTGACAGCGCGCGGCGGTATGCCTCGTCAATCACCTTCACGTCGAATGCCTGCGGGGTCTGCCCCCTGCGCAGCCTCGAACGGTCGGGGATGTCGCTGATGAAGTCGCCCTCCACCTCTATTATGGTGTCGGCCGACGGCACGGCCACGTCTATGGCGCGGTGACAGGCCAGCGCGGACAGCACATCGTCGAGCACACGCTGGCTCAGCAGCGGGCGCACCGCGTCGTGGAACACAAGGTTCACGTCCTCGTCGGCATAGGCCCTGATGGCCGCCAGGCTGGAGTCGTAGCGCTCGCGCCCGCCCTTCAGTATTCTCTTCACCTTCTTCCATCCGTTGCGCAGCACTATGTTCTCGAACTCCGACACAAAGTATGGGTTGGACACCACGGCTATCTCGTCGATGCGCGGATTGCGCTCAAACACGTCTATGGTGTGCTCCACGACCATCTTTCCAGCCACCTTGAAAAACTGTTTTGGCGTAGACAGGCCGAGGCGCTTGCCCACTCCGCCTGCCAATACTACAGCTATGTTTCTTTTCATTGCCTTTTTTCTGGTTTGCGGCGCAGGCCGTCACGCGGCCGTGCACCCGTAGTTGTTTGGTCCATGGGGGCACTGCAAAATGGAGTTGACGGGAATTTGGGGCTTTGCCCCGAAGTTAACGGGAGTAGGCGGGCTAAAGTTTCCAAAGGAGACAGAAGGCCGGAAGCAGGAGCTCTGGCAAATGCCTGTAACCATCCGACGGCTCACTCCCTCTTTAAACTTCAGCCTTCAGCTCTCAACTCTCTACGACCTGCCGGCCTCTTAACTTCAGCCAGCTCCTTCTCGCTCCATTTTCGACACCCCTCTTTGCTTGTGCAAATTTACTCAAAAACACTGGTATAACCTTGAAAAAGGCACACAAAAATCAGCGCGAGGCCGCATATTGCGATGCGGGCTGGCTGCCACAACCTGCCGAAACGCCTCTGTCGAGACTTATCTGCCTGTGTCACAGCGCATTGTCCGCCATCGATAGATTCAGGCTATCGGCTGATAGACAGAGTCTGTTTGCTTTGCGCAGACATTGTTCCTATCTTTGCAATGTCAAAAAGACACAGCGACAGCAATGCAATAAAGAAACAACAACAATTTAAAACAGAAACGACATGGAACCAATCATCAACGCACAGATGCCTGACTTCAAGGTGCAGGCATTCCAGAACGGAGAGTTCAAGACTGTATCGAGCGACGACCTGAAGGGCAAGTGGGCATTGTTCTTCTTCTATCCGGCCGACTTCACCTTCGTATGCCCCACCGAGCTGGTGGACCTTTCGGACAAGTACGACCGGCTGAAGGAGATGGGAGTGGAAGTGTTCTCGGTGAGCACCGACACACACTACGTGCACAAGGCATGGCACGACGCATCTGACAGCATCAAGAAAATAAAGTACACGATGCTTGCCGACCCCACCGGCGTGCTCAGCCGCGGCTTCGGAGTGATGAAAGAAGACGAGGGGGTGGCCTACCGCGGGACGTTCCTCGTGAACCCCGACGGCCTCATCAAGATTGCCGAAGTGCAGGACAACAGCATTGGCCGCAACGCCGACGAGCTGCTGCGCAAGGTGGAGGCCGCCCAGTTTGTGGCCACACACGACGGTGAGGTGTGCCCCGCCAAGTGGAAGGCCGGCAGCCAGACCCTCAAGCCGAGCATCGACCTCGTGGGCAAGCTCTGAGCCGAAGGCCGGCATTGGCTGGCAGGCCGACAGACGGCTTGCGCGTAATCGGCGGGCTTTGGGCTGCAGACACCGCTGCGCCCAAAGTCCGCCCAAGAATCTGCTTTGGTTTTGTCAAGTGCCGAATTGAGTTGGATTTTCGAGGCATATTTGTCCGTCTGCTGAGGAGCATGGCGGGCTATGTGACTAAGCAAATGGGCGAATATGACCGAAAAGGCACTCAAGACGGCATGGACAAAAGGCATATCTGATAAAATCAAGGCAGCTTCTAAACATCCATAAGGGGATGCCCAGGCCACGCCACCCACAAAGCCCATGCCTCTTCACCCTCCCATCAGGACGAAACGGAGCGATGGCTTCCTCCAACTTCCTTGGCACCCATGCGATGCTTCATCAATTTCCATAACCCCAAAATTGTAACGTTATGCTTGACAAAGACATACTTGAGCAGGTCAGCACCCTGCTCGCCGGGCTGAGGTCGCGCTATGTGATGCGCGCCGAGGTGTCGCCCGGACATGAGAAAGAGGGCGAACTTGAAGGCTTTCTCGCCGACTTCTGCTCCTGCTCGCCCGCAGTGGAGCTTGCAGTGGAGCGCGTTGAAGGCGGCAAGCTGCAGTTCGCCATAGAGAAAGACGGAGCCGGCACGGGCATCACCTTCCGCGGAATACCCGGCGGCCACGAGTTCACATCGCTGCTGCTCGCCGTGCTCAACGCCGACGGCACGGGCCGCAACCTGCCCGACGGGGCCGTGGCGGCGCGCATACGGGCGCTGCGCGGCCCGGTGAGACTGCGCACATACGTGTCGCTCTCGTGCACCAACTGCCCCGACGTGGTGCAGGCGCTCAATGTCATTGCCCTGCTAAACGGCGGCGTGAGCCACGAGGTCGTGGACGGCGCGCTGTGGCAGGACGAGGTGGCCGCGCTCGGCATACAGGGCGTTCCGTCTGTCTATGCCGACGGCGAACTGCTCCACGTGGGGCGCGGCGACCTTGCCACGCTGCTCGACGAGCTTGAGGCCAAATACGGTTCAGAAGCCCCGGCCGCAGCCGAAACCACAGAGAGGGTCTACGACGTGGCCGTTGTCGGAGGAGGGCCTGCCGGAGCCTCGGCGGCCATATATTCCGCCCGCAAGGGACTAAGGGTGGCCGTGGTGGCCGGAAGGATGGGCGGCCAGGTCAACGACACCGTGGGCATAGAGAACCTTATCTCCGTGACGGCCACCACCGGCGCCGCGCTTGCCGCCGCGCTCGGGGCGCACGTAGGGGCCTACCCCATCGATGTGTTCGCCAACCGCAGCGTGGAGAGCGCCGACTTCTCGCAACCGCTGAAACGCGTCACGGCCAAGGGCGGCGAGACGTTTGCGGCCCCGGCCGTCATCATAGCCACCGGAGCGGCGTGGCGCAGGCTCGGAGTGGAGGGCGAGGCCGAATACATCGGGCGCGGCGTCGCCTTCTGCCCCCACTGCGACGGGCCGTTCTACAAAGGCCGCCACGTGGCCGTCATCGGCGGCGGGAACTCGGGCATCGAGGCCGCCATCGACCTCGCGGGCATCTGCAGCCGCGTCACCGTGCTTGAGTTCGCACCCGAACTGCGCGCCGACACGGTGCTGCAGGAAAAGGCGCGAAGCCTTGGCAACGTTGAGATACTGACCTCGCGGCAGACCGTAAGCATCATAGGAGACGGGAAAAAGGTGACCGGCATCCTCGTGCGCGACCTGAACGACGGCAGGACGGACACCATCGCGCTCGACGGGGTGTTCGTGCAGATAGGGCTCGTGCCCGCCTCCGGGCCTTTCGCCGGCCGCGTGGAGCTGAACGCCCGGGGCGAGATTGTCACCGACGGAGCCGGGCGCACATCCGTGCCGGGCGTCTATGCCGCCGGCGACGTGGCCGACGTGCCGTTCAAGCAGATTGTGATAGCCATGGGCGACGGAGCGAAAGCCGCCCTCACTGCGTTCGACGACCGTGTGCGCGGGGCGCTCGGCGAATGACCGAGGCCACCTTGCGGCCACGCCGACAGGCCGACGGCGCGCCACTGCACAAAGCCTGCGGCAGACAGTTCTGAAGGGCACAGCCATTTAACCCAAATCGGTCATTAGACCGCCAGGAATATATTTTTGTTACTTTTCAGGCTTTCCAAGTGCTTTCGCCATGCCAGCGGCATCTTGTCTGCCGCTTTGTCTCGACGTAGCCAGCTACGCCCTCGACAAAGGCGACTGCCAATCTGCACGCCGGCAAGACGAAATCACTTTGGACTCTAATGACCGATTTGGGTTTAACATCCTTTATGCTTTAGCGCACTACCGCACGTGACACCAACCGCCTGACAATCAGCAGCTTAACCATTCAGGCCGTTTCGCGTTGCAAAACGGGTCGTTTTGCAACGCGAAACGGCCTGTTTTACACCACGATACGTGCCGTTTTGAAGCTCAAAACGGCACGTATCGCAAACCGACCGATTTTATGTTAAGAAACGTTGCGCCGCCGAGGCTCCCACAGCTTCGCGCCCAAAGCGCTCTCATCCCTCCGCCGGAAAACTCCGCGCCGGCACGTTTTCTTAACTCCCAACTCTTAAGTCTTAATCCAACACCTGCGGCCATCCGTCCTCTGTCCACGCGATGGGACGCTGCACAAGGACGGAAGCGCCGCCCTGCGGGATGCTGTAGCCGTGACAGATGAAGAGGTCTTGGCCGCCAAAACGGTAGGCCGCGCTGTGGCCCGCGGCCTCAAGCTCACGCTTGTCGCCCTCGAAAACGAGCGTGCCGCCGCCCTCCGCCATGTCGCGGCCGTCGCGGTCAAGGTAGGGGCCGGCCACGCTGCGGCTGCGTCCCACGGCCACCCGGTAGGTGCTCTCCATGCCTCGGCAACAGTAATCCCACGACACGAAAAGGTAGAAGTAGTCGCCGTGGCGGAAGACGAACGGCGCCTCGATGGGGTTGGCGCGCCCCGTGGTCTTGCGGCGGGCTATGGTGCGGGGCTTCTCACCGGCGGCAATGTGCATCGTGGAGTCGAGGCGCACGAGCTGTATGCCGTCCCAGAACGAGCCGAAGGCAAGCCACGGCTGCCCGTCCTCGCCGATGATGAAGGCCGGGTCTATGGCGTTCCAGTTGTCGCGCTCCTCGCGCGAGCACACCAGCGGCCCTTCGTCGCGCCACCGCGCACCCACGGCCAGCGTGGCAGACGAGGCCAGCCCTATGGCCGACGTGCGCTTGCCGAACGTGGAGCAGCTGTAGGCCAGCCACCAGCGGTCACGATACCGGATGACGTCGGGTGCCCACACGTGGTGGCGGAAGCCCGGCACGGAGTCGTGAGTCCACTGCGGCAGGCTGTCCATCACCGGCTCGGCGTGCACCGTCCACGTGCGGCGGTCGGCCGAAGTGGCGTGCTGCAGGCCGTTGCCTGTGCTGAACACGTGATAGAGACCGCCCTCAAAGGCCATCACGGGGTCGTGGACCATCAGCGTGTCTGTGGTGAATGTGGCCCGATGGTGGGGCTTGCGGTCTTGCGCTCCGGCGGTCATCACCGCCAGCGCGAGCATTATAAATAAGGTGTTTCGCATAAAGTCGTTTTTTGTTTTTATAGGAATGACATGCGGTTCTGGCATCACGGGATGCTTGGGAATGCCGACCGCGCAACGGCAAACTCAGCATAATACGGCAGGGTTCGCCGCCAACGAGCCTCTCCCCACGGGAGAGACAGGAGCGTGGCCACGGCTTATCAATACAACAGAACCAGCCCGGCAACGGCACTGAAGATAATCATGCGGATGGGATTGATGCGCAGGAACTTGGTGCCGACGAACGTCGCCATGAACAAGGCCACGCTTATCCAGAACTGCCACGGGTTGTCCTCGGGTGTGGAGAAGTTCTCCTCGGTCATCAGCAGCAGCGTGGCGGCACCGAGCAACCCCACCACGGCAGGGCGCAGACCGGCAAAGACAGACTGCACTCCGACGGTGTTCATGTACTTGATGAACAGCCGGCTGATGAGAATCATCAGTATGATGGAGGGCAGCATGAGCGCAAACGTGGACAGCGCGCTGCCCAGTATGGCCATGCCATAGCCATAGCCGGCGTTGTGGACGGCGGTGAAGCCGCAGTAGGTGGCGCTGTTTATGCCTATCGGACCGGGCGTCATCTGGCTTATGGCCACGATGTCGGTAAACTCGCTCGTGGTCATCCAGTGCCAGTGGTGCACCACTTCGCCCTGTATCAGGGACAACATTCCGTAGCCTCCGCCGAATCCGAAGAGGCCGATAAAGAAGAAAGTGACAAAGAGATGGACGAAAATCATGGCTCGGTTGGTTTGATGAACTTTCCGTAAACGTAGCCGCCGATGCCGGCGATGAGTATTATCAGGATGGGCGACACACCGAACGCCCAGATGGCCAGCGCCCCGACGATGGGTATCCAGCAGTTGGCCCAGTTGATGTGCGCGCTCCGCGCCAGGTCGAAAGTGGGCACGGCTATGAGCGCGACGACCGCCGGGCGTATGCCGCGGAAGATGGCCGCCACCACATTGTTGTCCTCAAACTGGTGGAAAAACATGGCTATGAGCAGTATGCAAAGGAACGACGGCATGGCCGTGCCTATCGAGGTGCAGAACGCTCCGCGCGTCTTGCGCAGGCGGTAACCAATGAATGTGCTCAGGTTTATGGCGAACACGCCGGGGCAACTCTGCGAGATGGCTATGAGGTCGAGCATCTCTTCCTTGGTCACCCACTTGTGGCGGTTCACCACTTCCTGCTCTATGAGCGGTATCATGGCGTATCCTCCGCCCAAAGTGAACATCCCGATGCGGAAGAAAGTGGCAAAGCTCTCTATGTATATGTTGCGCATTTGCTCGATTGATTACAGGAAACCCGGGAGCGGCTTACAGCCATCTGTCCCCGGGTTTCCCATTGTCGCTAATCCGTCAAGATTCATTTCCTGTGGCTCTCCACCCACTTGCGGGCGTTCACGAATGCCTCTATCCACGGCGTTACCTCGTCGCGGTCGCGGCGGTTGAGCGGATAGTAGGCGTTCTGCCACGGGAAGCAGGCACGCTCCAAGTGGGGCATCATGGCCAGGTGGCGGCCGTCCTTCGACGCGATGCCTGCCACGGCGTAGTCAGACCCGTTGGGGTTGCCCGGATATTCGGCGTAAGAGTACTTGAGCACCACGTTGTAGTGGTCCTCCGGGTAGGGCAGCGAGAACTTGCCTTCGCCGTGGGCCACCCAGATGCCGAGCTTCGAACCGCTGAGCGAACCGAACATCACGCTGTCGTTCTGCGTCACGTCCACGCCGAGGAAAGCCGACTCGAACTTGTGCGAATCGTTGTGGAGCATACGGCCCTTCTTCTCGTCCTCTGGTGTGATGAGCCCCAGCTCCATCATCAGCTGGCAACCGTTGCACACGCCGAGCGACAGGGTGTCGGGGCGCGCATAGAAGCGGTCGAGAGCCTCTTTGGCCTTGGGGTTGAAGAGGAACGCGCCCGCCCAGCCCTTGGCCGAGCCGAGAACGTCGCTGTTGGAGAAGCCTCCGCAGAACACAATCATGTTTATGTCGTCGAGCGTTTCGCGCCCGGTGATGAGGTCGGTCATCATCACGTCCTTCACGTCGAAGCCCGCAAGGTAGAGCGAGTAGGCCATTTCGCGCTCGCCGTTGGTGCCTTTCTCGCGTATGATGGCGGCCTTGACGCCGCTCGGTGTGCGGCGGTCGGGACTGATGCCGTATGAAGACATGAGGCCGGTGAAGCCGTGATTGAAGCGCAACTGCAACGGCTGCTCCTTGTAGTTGGCGCAGCGGCGGTCGGCGCATCCGTTCATGCTCTGGTCGCGGTCGAGCAGGTGTGATGTCTCATACCACACGTCGCGCAGCGCGTCGATGTCAAAGTCGTGCTCGAAGTCGCCGCAAACCACGGTGAGCTTGCGCTCCTTCGGCATGGGGTAACCTATCTTGGCGTAGCCCACGCCGAGGTCTTCCATAAGCTCGCGGAACTCGAACTTGTGCTCGTCGGACACCTCGATGACCACGCCGGGGTTCTCGGCGAAGAGCGCTTTGGCTATGTCGCCGTCGGCGCAGAGGTCGTGCAGGTTGATGTGCAGGCCGCCGCGGGTGTTGGCGAAGCACATTTCGAGAAGCGTGGTGATGAGTCCTCCGGCCGAGATGTCGTGCCCGGCCATGACCCATCCGCGGCGAATCAGCTCCTGCACGGCGTTGAACGCGTCGCAGAAGTAATCGGGATTCTGCACCGTGGGCACGTCGTCGCCCACGCGGCCGAGGCTCTGTGCAAAGGCGCTGCCGCCCAGCCGCTGCTTGTCGAAGGAGAAGTCGATGTGGTAGAGCGACGCGTTCTTGTCGTTGACGAGCACGGGCGACACCACCTTGCGCACGTCGCTGACCTCGCCTCCGGCCGAGACGATGACCGTTCCGGGGGCTATTATCTTGGTTCCGTCGGGATATTGCTGTGTCATGGACAGCGAGTCCTTGCCCGTGGGCACGTTTACATGGATGGCGCAGCAGAAGTCTGACAGAGCTTTCACGGCCGAGTAGAGGCGCGCGTCCTCGCCCTTCTGCGAGCGGCAGGGCCACATCCAGTTGGCCGAGAGGCTCAGGCTCTGCATTCCGTCGGCCAGCGGCGCCCACACGATGTTGGTCAACGCCTCGGCCACGGAGAGCACACTGCCGGCCTCGGGCGACGCAAGCCCGGCCTGCGGGGCGTGGCCCAAGGCGGTGGCTATGCCGTGGCGGCCGCGATAGTCGAGCGCAACCACACCGCAATCGCTCAGCGGCAGCTGCAGCTCGCCCTGGCATTGCTGGCGCGCTATCTTGCCCGTCACGGAGCGGTCGACCTTGTTGGTGAGCCAGTCCTTGCACGCAACTGCCTCCAAGCGGAGCACATTGGCGAGATATTCCTCCATCTGGCAACCGCTGATGCCCTGCCTGGTGTAGTCGGCATCGGCGTAATGACGCTCCACGGTGACGTCGGTCATCACTGTCTTAGGCGAGTGACCGAACATCTGTGCCACGTCGAGGTCGAAGGGTTTCACGCCGTCTCCCTGCACGAACGAGAAGTGGGCGTCGCCCGTTGTCTCGCCCACCACATACATCGGGGCGCGCTCGCGCTCGGCGATGCGGCGCACGTGGTCTATGTGCTTCTCGTCTATGAGCAGGCCCATGCGCTCCTGGCTCTCGTTGGCTATTATCTCCTTGGCGCTCAGGGTCTTGTCGCCGATGGGCAGTTTGGTCATGTCTATCGTGCCGCCACACTCCTCGACAAGCTCCGAAAGGCAGTTGAGGTGTCCGGCGGAACCGTGGTCGTGGATGCTGACCACGGGGTTAACGTCTTCTTCGCAGAGCGCACGGACAAGGTTGTAGGCGCGCTTCTGCATCTCGGGATTGGCGCGCTGCACGGCGTTAAGCTCTATGCCGTTGCTGTATCGGCCCGTGTCGACAGACGACACTGAGCCTCCGCCGAGGCCGATGCGGTAGTTGTCGCCGCCAACGACCACGACTTTGTTGCCCTTCTGCGGCTCTTTCTTCAGGCAGTCGCGCCGTGTGCCGTAGCCAACGCCGCCGGCCAGCATTATCACCTTGTCGTAAGCGTACTGCTCTTCGCCCTCCTTGTGCTCGAAGGTGAGCACGCTTCCGCAGATGAGCGGCTGCCCGAACTTGTTGCCGAAGTCGCTCGCGCCGTTCGAGGCCTTTATCAATATCTGCTCGGGAGTCTGGTACAGCCACTTGCGCACGGGCAGGATGGACTCCCAGGGGAGTTCAGTTGAAGAGTGATGAGTGAAGAATGAAGAGGTATGATTACCTTCAGGTGATGAGGTCTGAGTGGAGACTGAAGAGGCATGGCCACCTTCGAGTGATGTATTTCGAGCATCGGGGCAAGACGTTTGTTCGTCCTTCGCAGCCACATCTTTGCCACCATCATTGCAAGAGTAATCATACCTCTGCTCTCCGCACTCTGAACTCCTACCTAATCTCGGGTATGCCGTCATGTAGACCGCCGTGCCGGCTATTGGCCACGAGCCGGTTCCGCCGCCCATGCGGTCGCGAATCTCGCCGCCGGTGCCGGTGGCCGCGCCGTTGAAAGGCTCGACGGTGGTGGGGAAGTTGTGCGTCTCGGCCTTGAGCGAGATGACGCTCTCTATGTCCTTGATGGCGAACCAGTCGCTCGTGGACTGGTCTTTCGGGGCGAACTGCTCCACCACCGGGCCGCGGGCAAAGGCCACATTGTCCTTGTATGCGGACAGTATCTTGTTAGGATTCTCCTGAGTTGTCTTCTTGATGAGGGCGAAGAGGCTCGACTCCATCTCCTTTCCGTCAATGATGAACGTGCCTCCGAATATCTTGTGGCGGCAGTGCTCGGAGTTGATCTGGGCGAAGCCGAACACCTCGGAGTCTGTGAGCGGGCGGCCGAGCTGCCCCTCTATGGTGTGCAGATAGTCTATTTCCTCCGCCGAGAGGGCCAGCCCCTCCTGCTCGTTGTACTCTTCGAGGTTCTCAACGTGCTTGATCGGCTCCGGCTCATGGTTGACGGTGAACACCGTCTGGTCCAGCCCGTCATACATTCGCTGCAGCATCGGGTCGTGGTCGGCCTCCTTGGAACTTACGGGAAAGTACTCCTCTATGCGCAAGATGCCGCGGAGGTTCATGTTCTGGGTAATCTCCACGGCATTGGTGCTCCACGGAGTAATCATCTCGCGGCGCGGGCCTACGAAGCAGCCATCGAGCCGCTCGCCCTCTTCGAGGGTGGCACCGCCATACAGCCAACACAGTTCTCTGATCTCGTCCTGACCCAAACGGTGGTCAGACTCGGTAGCAATCACGCTCTGTTGCGGAGTTCTGAAAAAAGATATCATGCCTTTATGTGTAATAAATTTATTTTGAAATCATGCCCATGCGGCCACCACAACGGCCAGCCGACCTGCCCGTGGCGCCGGGCCACAGCACCCACGCGGCTCCACTCCGCGCCGGCGACGAGCGCAAAGGGCACGCGCGCGCATTGCCCGCAGGCGGCACATTTGCTGCAAAGGTACAACTTTTTGCGCCTACGGCCAAATGTTTCTGCATATTTAGAAGCTGTTTTGGCTCCATCAAAGTTTAATCCTTTCCTGCCGTTTTGAGTGCCTTTCCGCCCATATCGCTGCCTTCCGGCTTTCCAAGCGCTTCCGCTCTCTTGCCGGAATCATGCCGCCTGCCACACAAAAGCGTTAACGAACGCTAACGGAAAGCGACTTCCGCAACATACGGAACGCACCGATAATCTGGCTGAAAAAAAACGCGAAACAGAAAGGAATGCGGCTGATGACAAACATACGGGCACCGTGTTTTCTGCCACGTATCCAGCAAACAATGCCCAACCGTGGCCGAAAAGCGCCATAAAACGCCGCTTACGACAGTGCAAAACGCACTGTTACGCACCGCAAGACGGCCCATCCAACAATGCAAAACGGGCCGTTTCGTATTGCGAAACGACCCGTTTTGCATGGCTGGACGCCCTCTGTCATTGCACACCATGCCACATATCACGAATAAGTCGGTGCAAAACAATGAGTTATGTTTGCACACTCATTTTGCCCGTATTTGCCGCCGAGGGGCTATTTCTTTGCGCAGACGCGATTCTCGGACGCCAAAACCACCGTTGCGGACGGCAGAAAGCCGCCGCCACGTTTAGGTTTGTTAAGAAACAAAGACTTCTTTTTACGGCTTCCACCAAGGGGCGCACAGCGTGCCGCTTGCCAATCCCCGACCCTCAGCCAGCCGCAGACAAGGCGTGCTCAGCGATTGTTTTCAGCACCCCTTGCCGTCTATGCTGCACACCGCTCCCTCCGCGCCTGCGGCCAGTCCGGCGTCTTCGGGCGCGAAACTCACCGTGCCGTCTTCGAATACGAAGCACGGTATGCCTATAGAGCCGCTCCGCCTTATGCTGTCGAACGCGGGGCTGGAGTCGCGCAGAGCCATGAATTGCTTCAGGTTTCTCACGTGCTCCCCGATGTCTATCAGGTCGAACCGCTGGTCACCGGCAGCCTGCTCCTTGACCGACGCGCAGTCGGGGCAACTCTTCATCACGTAGACTTTTATCATAAGAAAGCTGTTTTGAGGGTTACTTGCTGTGTATGAGGTTCATGAACTCCTGCCGCGTCTTGGCCTGGTTGAACGCCCCTGAGAAGTCGCTCGTGGTGGTTATGGCGTTCTGTTTCTCCACTCCGCGCATCTGCATGCACATATGCCGCGCCTCGACCACAACCATCACGCCGAGCGGATGGAGCGTCTGCTCGATGCACTCCTTTATCTGCAGCGTCATGCGCTCCTGCACTTGCAGGCGGTGGGAGTATATGTCTACCACGCGGGCTATCTTGCTCAACCCGGTGATGTAGCCGTTGGGGATGTAGGCCACGTGCGCCTTGCCGTAGAAAGGAAGCATGTGGTGCTCGCAGAGAGAGAAGAAGTCGATGTCCTTGACTATGACCATCTGGCTGTAGTCCTCCTTGAAGAGCGCGTCGGTGAGCACCTTGTGCGCGTCCATGGTGTATCCGCGGGTGAGCACCTGCATCGCCTTTGCCACCCGCATGGGCGTCTTCAGCAGCCCCTCGCGCCCCGGGTCTTCGCCCAGCAGGGTGAGCACGCTCTTGTAGTGTGACGCCAGTTCGTCCAAGCCGTCACGGTATTCGGGTTCAGGATTCATTTCTTTCAGTATTGTATTGTGATTTTCCCCTTCACTATCAAGGCCTGCTTGTAGCCGAGCTTCTGCAGTTCGAGCAGCATCTGGTGAGCCTCCTCATATGTCCGGTAGTTGCCCACCCGGCATATCCACCGCGGGGAATAGAAGTGTACGTATATGGGTTGGTCAGGAAACTTGGCCTTTATCTCGTTGCCTATGCGCTCGGCCTGCTGGCGGTCGCGGCGCGTGTTGCCGCCCGCGAATGCCTGCACGCGGTATCCGTTGACCTTATATCCGCCCACCATCACCTTCTTGCGTGTGTCCACCACGGCAGTCTCCTCGGTAGCGCTTTCGGCCTTCCCCGCTGTCTCGCGGTCTGCCGCGCCACTTGGCGTGCGCCCGGCAGGCTTGGCCTCCCCGGCCGGTTTGGCGGCGGTCTCATTTGCCGCAGAGCCTGCCTGCGGCTTAGCCGCGGTGCCCGACGGCTGCACGCCCGTCAGCTTGACGCGCGTGCCGTTGACCAATTCGTCGATGGCTGCGTCTTGGTGTATTGTCACCGTGCCACGGTTAGGCACTTTTTTTTGCAGCCGTTCGGTGAAAGTCTGCGCCCCTGCCGTTGCGGCTTGGCAGGCAATAATGATGAATGCGGCGACGAATTGTTTCATTCTTTGGTTATGGATAAGTGGTTATGGTTGTGTGAAAGCGGCCTTGCGGGCGCGTTGAATGGAGCGGTGGCCGACAGCGTCAGGCAGGCCAAGTCCTTTCCCGCGGCCGCCACAAGCCAACGGGCACGCGCCGCCGGAACGCAGCGTGACACGCAACGCGCCGGCGGCAGTGCCAAAGAGTGCACGCACAGTGACGGCCACGGCCGTCACTGCGCGTCCTTCAGCCCCTCGTCCCGGCCGGCACGACCGGTCAGGACAGGCCGGAATGTCATTTCCAAGCGTCGATGATGCCCTTGAAGTCGGCAGCCTTGAGCGACGCTCCACCTATGAGTCCGCCGTCGATGTCGGGCTTTGCGAACAGTTCGGGGGCGTTGCTGGCCTTGCAGCTTCCGCCATACAGGATGGTGGTGTCGTCGGCCACAGCGGCTCCGTAGTGCTCTGCCACCACGCTGCGGATGTAGGCGTGTATCTCCTCAGCCTGCTCTGCGGTGGCCGTCTTGCCTGTGCCGATGGCCCAGATTGGCTCGTAGGCTATGATGATGTTCTTGAACTCGTCGGCGCTGAGGTTGAACACGCTGCCCTCAAGCTCGGCCTTCACAACCTCGTTCTGCTTGTTTGCCTCGCGCTCCTCAAGGCTCTCGCCGATGCAGAAGATAACCTTCAGGCCGTTCTTCAGCGCGAGCAGCACCTTCTCCTTCAGTATCTCGGGTGTCTCGCCGTAGTAACCGCGGCGCTCCGAGTGTCCCAGGATGACGTATTGTGCGCCGGTGCTCTTCACCATCTCGGCCGAAACCTCGCCCGTGTATGCTCCCTTCTCCTTATCGGCGCAGTTCTCTGCGCCCAGGCCTACCACGCTCTGGTCGAGGAACTGGGCTATGCTTGCCAGATGGATGAACGGTGTGCAGATGATGACGCCGCAGTTGGGCTTCTCAGCCTTGAGTGTTTCGTTCAGCTCCTTTGCCAGAGCCACTCCGTCCTGCAGGTTCAGGTTCATCTTCCAGTTGCCTGCTACGATTTTCTTTCTCATTGTCTTTGTCTTTAATAGTTTATATGCTTTGTTTGTCGTTTGATTCGGTTTCGGGCTGCGTTTTTCTCCTTCCGCCGCGCCTGATGTAGCGTGTCCACGCCCACAGCCGGTCGGCGAGGGTGAGCAGCAGCAGCGGCACCACAAACCACCCCATTATCTTTGCCACCCGCACGGACACCGAGCGCTCCGGCATCCGGCCTGCCTCTATGCTGTGGAGCGGGCCGTTGAGCGCATACTCGTCGGGCAGGTCGTTGCGGCTCCACTTGCGGATCACGGTGCCATCCTTTATCAATACCAGGCCCGGATTGCTCCTGATGACGGTCTGCAGCGTCGTCGCGTCGGCTGAGCAGAAGGGATATTCGGCTCCGGTCATGTCGCGCCAGGCCGCTATTCCCCTGTCGGTGCTGGCCGTGAGGCAGTAGAACGAATAGCCGTATTCGAGCGAATACTCATAGACCTGGTTTATCAGGTCGAGGCATCCGTCGTCGGCCTGCTCCAGATACGGCGCCACGAGCAGGAAGGTATATCCCGAGTCGGCCAGCACGCGGTCGGTGATGTCCTCGCCGCCGGCGCGTGTCACTATCGAGAAGTCGTGTATAGGCGGCACATATCCCTCCGCCGTCTGCACAGTTTTGCTGTCTATGAACGTCCACGTGGAGTCTGGATAGTTGTCGAGGGTGAACTCCCTGCGCTCTCCGTTCTTTTCGAGTATGAACGTGGTCTCGAACTGCGGTTGCGGCGCGTCGGGCGGTATGGCCATGCCCTCCCTTATGTTTGCCCCCACGTGGTATGGCCGGAAGTCGAACTGCGGCAGGTAGTAGAGGCTGAGACTTGACACGGCGAGGATGAACAGGACGGCATAGTTGACCACTATCCACTGGTTGGTGCGGCTGATGAAGCGCATCATGTCGAGCGGCCTGCGCACCATCACGACGGCAAACACCAGCAGCGCGACGTTTTTCCAGAAGGTCTGCCAGTTGGTGAGCTTCACCGCGTCGCCGAAGCATCCGCAGTCGCTTATCGGGTTGCTTACGGCGAGCCACAGCGTGAGCGGCGTGAGAACGCACATGGCTAACGCCACCAACCGCGTGACAAGCCGCCTGTGCATGGCGAAGAGCAGGCACACGCCGAGCACGAACTCGGCTGCCGAGAGAGCGACCGACGCTGCGAGCATGGCCATGTCGGGCACGTAGCCGGCCATTCCCCACGCCTCAAGGTAGTCGCGAATCTTGTATTGCGTGCCTACCGGGTCTACGGCCTTGACGAATCCCGACAGTATGAACGTGGCCGCCGTGAGCAGGCGGCAGGCGTTAACTATCGCCATCCTCGTTTTCGGTCCGGGCTTCATGGTCATGGTGTCAGTCGCCAAGCTTTATCGCGCCGAACACGGCGTAGTTGATTATGTCCATGTAGTTGGAGCCCACCCCCTCGCTGACGGTGGTCCGCCCGCCGTTGTCCTCTATCTCCTTCACGCGCTCTATCTTGGTCAGTATGAAGTCGGTGTAGCTGCTCACGCGCATCATCCGCCACGCCTCGTCGTAGTCGTGGTTCTTGCGTTTCATAAGAGCCAGAGCCTCGGCGGCGTGGTGGTCGTAGAGGGCCAGGGCCTCGTCGGCAGTCATGTCAACGGTGTCGGCAAAGCCGCGCTCCACCTGTATCAGGCCCACTATGCCGTAGTTTATCAGTGCGATGAACTCCGGCCTGATGCCTTCGCCCACGAGCGACTGCCTCTTTATCTCCAAGCTGCGTATGCGCTTGGCCTTGATGAGCAGCTGGTCGGTGAGCGACTGCGGCCTGAGCAGCCGCCACGACGCGCCGTAGTCGGCCAGTTTCTTGGCGAACAGGGCGCGGCACTCGGCCAAAACCTGCTCGAACTGCTTGTCTGTGGATGCTTCTTCTTTTGCCATTTCCGATATAAACGAAGTGCGGTGCAAAATTAAGAATTAATATCGAAAACACCAAACGTTTGGTGAAATAAGGCGAACGGTGGCCGCAAACGCCCCTTACAACACTGGATTGGGCACATTGCCAATTCCAGCTGTGCCCAACCAAGCCTCTCTGCTCAGTTGGACATGGAGCTTGCGGGCATTAATGCCATTTTTACCGCACGCATTGACACGCCCCGCAACGCCGTCGGCTCACTGCCGGGGTTGCGGAAGCCGCATGGCATCGCGTTCCGCAACATGATGAAACAGCACGGAACCCGTTCCGCACAACAGTAGAAACCGCCGCCCTATTCCTCCTTTTGCTTTTTGTGGATGTACTTTATCTTGGCGCACTGCACGTCGAAGCGCACCTGCAGTGAGTCCATCCTGACGCGCGTCAGGTTAAGGCGGTGCAGCTCTTCCTCGGTGGCGCGGAGGGCGGCGCGGTCTGAATCGACCTTCTGCTTCAGCGTCTCGTACTCGCGCTTCACGGCCTGCAACGCGCTGTCGGTCACTGCGAGGTCGTCTTGCGCGCGGCTGAGCGACACGTCCTGGTGCAGCTTCAAGGCGCGCTTGCGGGCCTCGATGGCACCGGGATAGGCGTGGCGCATGGAGTCGATGGTGAGCAACGCGCGGTCATACTCCTTGGCGGCATACTCGGCCTCGGCGCGGTCGAGCAGTTCGCCGGCGGCCTGTTCTACCTTGTCCTCGCCGCACGAGGCCAGCGTTGCGGCGGCTATCATCATTGCCATTACATACTTTTTCATTGCCGTATGGGGTTTGTGGGTTCGCGGTAGTGGGCTGCCGGCAGTGCCATGAGGCGGCCTTGCCGACCCTCTCCGTATGCAAAGATACGGTTTCTCGGCGTGATTACACGCCGCAGGGACGGAATATTAACATGGGTTAACGCTATGCTTGCGTTTGGGAGTTATAGGGAGTTATAGGTAGTTAGAAGGAGTTGCCTTTAGGAGTTAGAGGGAGTTAGAAGGAGTTATCGCTTCGTTGCACTCCGCTGAGGAGTTAGAGGACAATAGTTTGGGAGGCAGGAGTCCGGGAGTTGCAGGAGTTCAGACAAATGTACGAGCCATTCGGTGCTACATACGCGAGGCATTTGTCCTCTAACTCCTCAGCGGAGTGCAACGAAGCGATAACTCCTTCTAACTCCCTCTAACTCCTAAAGGCAACTCCTTCTAACTCCTATTACAACGATTTTCCGGTAAAAATCATTGACAATTAACACTTGCATTCTACGTGCAAAGGACTGTTAAACAAGGCCGTTTCGTTCATTCCGGACGGCGGCTGGCGGCTGGCGGCTTTGCCAAACGGCACATATCGCAGGCCGAAACGGGCCGTTTTGCAATGCCGGATGTGCCGTTTTGCATGGCGATATGGGTCGTTTTGCAAGCTGTTTTCGGTCAAAAAACAAAGTTTTGGGCGATTTTTCGGCAAATATTATGGGGCGTTTCGCCGCATATTTCGCCCAAACATCGTGTAACTCCCATGCACTTAGGCAGTTACGTTTATGCGCCCATTTTCGCGATATTTGCCGCCGATAGGTGGCCCGGCGCAAAATTCGCGATTCTCGGTGAAGGAAAACGCGGTGCGGCCGGGCGCAAAGCGAATGTCGTGCCGGCTGTTTTCTCGCTTTCATGCACGGCCTTCAACGCCTGTCGCAGTATCGCTCTGTTTCGCGAAATATGCAGAATATCGCGCTCTGAGCTGCCCAAAACCTGCACATTATCGCGTTTTCTGAAAGAAATTATGATAGGCTTTATTGTGTGGTCTGTTGCGTCAACATGGGTGTGCAACCCTTGCCAGCCGTTAATTAAGTGGGCGAAAACACCGCGAAATCGAAAAAAATGCACTACCTTTGCACCTCTAAAAGCAGCAAGAACCGCAGATGAAGATACTCACAGACGCAGAACTGGCCGAGGCACTCGACCAACAGATATTCCACACCATATCCGAAGCGGCCGACGCACTGGGGCTGGAGTGCTACGTGGTGGGCGGCTACGTGCGCGACCTCTTCCTCGAACGCCCGTCCAATGACATAGACATCGTCGTGGTGGGCAGCGGCATACGCCTGGCCACGGCGCTGAAGCAGCGGCTCGGGCGCAAGGCCCACCTGTCGGTGTTCCGCAACTTCGGCACGGCGCAGGTGAAGCTGCGCGACCTCGAGGTGGAGTTTGTTGGCGCGCGCAAGGAGAGCTACAGCCACGACTCGCGCAAGCCGGTGGTGGAGGACGGCACGCTGGAGGACGACCAGAACCGCCGCGACTTCACCATCAACGCCATGGCCGTGTGCCTCAACGCCGCCCGCTTCGGCGAGCTGGTGGACCCCTTCTACGGCATCGAAGACCTGGAGGACGGCATCATACGCACGCCGCTCGACCCCGACATCACCTTCTCCGACGACCCGCTGCGCATGATGCGATGCGTGCGCTTTGCCACGCAGCTGCGCTTCATGATAGACGACGACACATTCAGCGCCCTCGGCCGCAATGCCGAGCGCATAAAGATAGTGAGCGGCGAGCGCATAAAGGACGAGCTGAACAAGATAATGATGACGCCCACGCCCAGCCGCGGCATCGTGGACCTGCACCGCTGCGGACTGCTGCAGCTCATACTGCCCGAGCTGGCCGCGCTCGACGTGGTGGAGCGGCGCGGCGAGAGGGCGCACAAGAACAACTTCTACCACACGCTCGAAGTGCTCGACAACGTGTGCCGCCGCAGCGACAACCTGTGGCTGCGCTGGGCCGCACTGATGCACGACATAGGCAAGACGCGCTGCAAGCGGTGGGACCAGGCCGCGGGATGGACGTTCCACAACCACAACTACGTGGGCGCAAAGATGGTGCCGCAGATATTCCGCAGGCTGGCGTTGCCACTCGACGCCAAGATGAAATACGTGCAGAAGCTCGTCGACCTGCACATGCGCCCCATAGCGATTGCCGACGACGAGGTGACAGACAGCGCCGTGCGCCGCCTCATGAACGACGCGGGCGACGACATAGACGACCTGATGACCCTCTGCGAGGCCGACATAACGAGCAAGAACGAGGTGCGCAAGAAGATGTTCCTCGAAAACTTCCGCACCGTGCGCGAGAAGCTGGCAGACCTCAAGGAGAAGGACTACCGCCGCCTGCTGCAGCCCTGCATCGACGGCAACGAGATAATGCAGATGTTCGGCCTCACGCCATGCCGCGAGGTGGGCGAGCTGAAACAGGCACTGAAGGAGGCTGTGCTCGACAACAGCGTGCCAAACGAGCGCGAGCCGCTGATGCGCCTTTTGATTGACAAAGCTAAAAAAATGGGACTGGTTTGTAAAAATTAACCACCACAACACACTTATTTTTGTGCATAAACACCGCCGCCTGTAAAAATCCTTAAATGTTTGCGCCCACATATTTATAGTACACTTTTTATGTGTATCTTTGCACACTGAAAACCGAGAGGGCCGCCGCGAGTTTTCCGCGGCAGTCCGGTTCGGCGGTTAATCATTTCAATCGAACAAATTATATTATAGTTTTATATTTAGGTTATGAAAAAGAACAAAATGTTGTTGATTGCGGCAGCAGCTGCACTTCTCGTCTCTTGTGGAAACAAAGGTGCCATGACCGGCGACAATAGCTTCCCCGTGCAGACGGTGACCCCGCAGAGCGCCACGCTGCAGTCGACGTATCCTGCCGTTATCAGGGGTATTCAGGATGTGGAAATCCGCCCGAAGGTGTCGGGATTCATCACCAAGATTTGTGTCAAGGAAGGCCAGGCCGTGAAGGCAGGGCAGCTGCTCTTTGTCATCGACAACGTGACATACGAGGCTGCCGTGCGCCAGGCCGAGGCAGCGGTGAACACGGCTTCGGCTTCGCTCAACACCTCGAAGCTGACCTACGAGAACAGCAAGAAGCTCTTTGCCAACAAGGTGATAGGCGCATACGAGCTGCAGTCGGCGCAGAACTCATACGAGAGCGCAGAGGCACAGCTGGCCCAGGCCAAGGCCAACCTCGTGTCGGCAAAGGAGAACCTGAGCTTCTGCTACGTGAAGAGCCCCGCCAACGGCGTCGTGGGCACACTGCCCTACAAGGTGGGCGCGCTCGTGAGCAGCTCCAGCGCAGAGCCCCTCACCACAGTGTCTGACATCAGCACCATGGAGGTTTACTTCTCCATGAACGAGAAAGAAATGCTTGACCTCACCAAGGAGGCAGGCAGCATGGACAGCCTCGTGAGCGAGTTCCCGCCCGTGCACCTGCTGCTGGCCGACGGAAGCACATACCAGCACGAAGGAAAAGTGGCCAAGGTGAGCGGCGTAATAGACCAGACCACCGGCAGCGTGCAGATGATAGCGCAGTTCCCCAACCCGCAACACCTGCTGAAAAGCGGCGGCTCGGGCTCCGTCGTGCTGAAGCACACCAACACGGCAGCCATTGTCATACCCAAGAGCTGCACGGTCGAGGTGCAGAACAAGGTGTTCATATACGCCCTGGGCGAAGGAAACAAGGTGAAATATACCGAAATAACCGTTGAGCCGCAGAACGACGGCAACAACTATATCGTCACAGGCGGAATCAAGGCCGGCCAGAAGTACGTGACCAACGGGCTCACCAAGCTCACCGACGGCACAGCCATCACGCCCATCTCGCCCGAGGAATACGCCAAGAGGATCAAGCAGGCAGAAGGCATGGGAGCCATGCAGAAGTAACGAAAACAGTATCGTCAAAAAGACAAAGGCTTAAAATCAATAAGGTAATATGACATTTACAAACTTTATAAAGCGCCCGGTGCTCTCGACGGTGATATCTATCCTCATCGTCATACTGGGACTCATAGGACTGCTCACCCTGCCTATCGAGCAGTACCCTGACGTGGCGCCGCCTACCGTGTCGGTGCGCACCACCTACACCGGAGCCGATGCCGAGACCGTGAAAAACTCGGTGCTCGCCCCGCTGGAGGAAAGCATCAACGGTGTGGAGAACATGGACTACATGGAGTCCACCGCCGACAACAGCGGGTCGGCCAGCATCACCATCTACTTCCGCCAGGGAGTGAACGCCGATATGTGCGCCGTGAACGTGCAGAACCGCATCTCGCAGGCACAGTCGCAGCTGCCAGCCGAGGTTACCCGCGTCGGCGTGACGGTGAACAAGCGCCAGTCTTCGCAGGTGATAATGTACGCCCTCGTGTCGCCCGACGGACGATATGACGACGAGTTCATCACCAACTACAACGAAATCAACGTCGTTCCGGCCCTCAAGCGTATCGGAGGCGTGGGCGATGTGATGAGCCCCGGTATGAAGACCTACTCCATGCGCATCTGGCTCAAGCCGGAGAAGATGAAGCAATACGGCCTCATGCCGAGCGACATCTCCACCGCGCTGAGCGAGCAGAACATCGAGGCTGCGCCCGGTTCGTTCGGAGAGCAGAGCCCGGTGGCCTTCGAGTACGTGATGCGCTACACCGGACGACTCAAGACCGCCGAGGAGTTTGGCGACATAGTACTGACGAGCGACCTCACCGGACAGACCCTCAAGCTGAAGGATGTGGCCGACGTGGAGCTTGGCGGACTTAGCTATACTGTGTCGATGCGCAACAACAACATGCCATCTGTCATGGGTATGGTGCAGCAAATCGCCGGCTCCAACGCCAACGAGATTGCCACCAACGTGAAGGCTCAGCTCGAAACGCTGTCCAAAGACTTCCCCCCGGGCCTGACCTACGACGTGAACTATGACGTTACGTCGTTCCTCTACGCATCCATAGAGGAGGTTGTGTTCACCCTTGTGTTCACCCTCGCCCTGGTGCTCCTCGTGGTTTACATCTTCCTGCAGGACTTCCGGTCCACGCTCATCCCCATCATCGCAGTGCCGGTGTCGCTGATCGGAACGTTCCTCTTCCTCAACATATTCGGCTTCTCGGTCAACCTGCTCACGCTGTCGGCCTTGCTTCTGGCCATCGCCATCGTGGTCGATGACGCCATTGTGGTGGTCGAGGCCGTCCACGCCAAGATAGACATGGGCTACAAGAGCGCCCTCACGGCCAGCATCGACGCCATGAACGAGATTTCGGGAGCCATCATCTCCATCACGCTCGTAATGGCCTCAGTGTTCATTCCCGTGTCGTTCATGGGCGGAGTGTCCGGTACGTTCTACCGGGAGTTCGGTATCACCATGGCCATATCAATCTTCATATCGGCCCTAAACGCCCTCACGCTCTCGCCGGCACTGTGCGCCGTGTTCATGAAACCCAAGAACGCGGACGGCACTGAGCGCAAGCTCAGCATGGTAGACCGCTTCCACGTGGCTTTCAACACGGCCTACGACAAGGTGCTCGGCAAGTACAAGAAAGGCGTGGAGCGCTTTGTCCGCAAGCCCATCCTCACCGGCATCTGCGTCGTCCTGGGCATCGTTGCCCTCGTGGTGACCATGAGCACCACCCGTTCCGGACTCGTTCCCGACGAGGACACGGGCGTTGTGTTCTGCACAATCTCCATGCCTCCCGGAACGAGCGTGCACCGCACGCAGCAGGTCATAGACCAGGTTGACGCCATGCTCGCGTCAAACCCCGCCGTGGCCAGCCGCCAGCAGATCCAGGGATACAACTTCATCTCCGGCTCGGGTTCCGACCAGGCCACGTTCATCATCAAGCTCAAGGACTTCGATGAGCGTAACGACGCACAGAGCGCACAGGCTGTGCTGGGCATGATCTACGCCCAGACGGCATCCATCAAGGACGCACAGATACTGGCCTTCGCGCCGCCTATGATTCCGGGATTCTCGGCCAACAACGGTGTTTCGCTCGTGATGCTCGACCGCACCGGAGGCGACCTAAACAGGTTCTTCGGCATCGTGCAGCAGTATCTGGGCGAGCTCAACAAGCGCCCGGAGATACAGATGGCCATGACTTCCTACAACTCAAGCTACCCGCAGTACATGATTGACGTGGACGTGGCCAAGTGCAAGCAGGCAGGAATATCGCCCTCGACGGTGCTCACCACCCTTCAGGGCTACTATGGCGGCCTTTACGCTTCGAACTTCAACGCATACGGCAAGCTCTACCGCGTGATGATACAGGGCACTCCCGAGAGCCGTATGCGCCCCGAGGGCCTGAGCAGCATCTATGTGCGCACCACCGACGGCATGGCTCCGGTCAACGAGTTCTGCAGCATGAAGCGTGTCTACGGCCCGTCGAACATCAACCGCTACAATATGTACACGAGCATCAACGTGACGGCGACCGTTGCCGACGGCTATTCTTCGGGTGAGGCCATCCAGGCCGTGCGCGAGGTGGCCGCCACCACGCTGCCCACCGGATACGGATACGAGTTCACCGGCCTTACCAGAACCGAGGCAAACTCTAGCAGCTCCACAGGCCTTATCTTCCTGTTGTGCTTCGTGTTCGTTTACCTCATCCTCTCCGCGCAGTACGAGAGCTACATCCTGCCGCTGTCTGTGCTGCTGTCCGTGCCGTTCGGACTCGCCGGAGCGTTCCTCTTCACGCAGCTCTTCGGCCACCAGAACGATATCTATATGCAGATCTCGCTCATCATGCTCATCGGACTTCTGGCCAAGAACGCCATCCTTATCGTGCAGTTCGCCCTTGAGAGGCGGCACACAGGTATGGCCATCCGCTGGTCGGCCATACTCGGAGCCGGCGCCCGTCTGCGCCCGATCCTCATGACTTCGCTGGCCATGATTGTCGGCCTGCTGCCTATGATGTTCGCCCACGGTGTGGGAAAGAACGGAAACCAGACGCTGGGAGCCGCTGCCGTGGGCGGAATGCTCATCGGAACAATCTGCCAGCTGTTCGTGGTGCCCGCGCTGTTTATGATATTCCAGTCGCTGCAGGAGAAGTTCACGCCGCTCAAGTTTGACGATGAGAACAACGAAGAGGCCAGCACCGAGCTTGCACAGTACGCGCATCGCCCTGTTAAAACCAAAGAAGATGAATAATTGAACATGAAGAAGCTATTTATATTAATGTCCGCATCGCTGCTTTTCGGCAGCTGCGGACTCTACAACAAATACGAGCGTCCGGACGTGAACGCCACCGGCCTTGTGCGCGACACGGCCTCCGTCACCGACACGCTGGCCGTGGCCGACACGACCAGCTTCGGCAACCTGCCGTGGCGCGAGGTGTTCACCGACCCGCAGTTGCAGGCGCTCATAGAGCAGGGACTGGAGAACAACGTCGACCTGCTCAACGCCGCGCTCAACGTGAAGATGGTTGAGGCGCAGCTCATGGCCGCTAAGCTGGCCTTCGTGCCGTCGTTCACATTCTCGCCGCAGGGCACGCTCACTTCGTGGGACGGCAGCAAGACGACCAAGACCTACTCGCTGCCCGTGCAGGCAAGCTGGAGCCTAGACCTCTTCGGCAACCTGCTATCGCAGAAGCGCAGCTCGCAGACTGCCCTGCTCGCCACCAAGGACTACCAGCTCGTGGTAAAGACCCAGGTCATAGCCAACATAGCCAATATGTACTACACCCTGCTGATGCTCGACCGCCAGCTGGAGATAGTGAACGAGATGTCGGGCGTGACCAAGGAGACGTGGGACATGATGAAGGGGCTCAAGGAGCTCAGCATAGGCTACCGCTCCACCAGCGTGGCCAGCGCGGAGGCCAACTATTACTCCGTGCTGGCGCAGGCTTCTGACCTGAAGCGCCAGATACGCGAGACGGAGAACTCGCTCTCGCTGATGCTCGGGCAGTCGGCCCAGGCCATCAGCCGCGGCAAGCTTGAGGACCAGAACCTGCCCTCCAAGTTCAGCACCGGCATCCCATTGCAGATGCTCAACAACCGTCCGGACGTACACTACGCCGAGATGTCGCTCGCGCAGTGCTTCTACAACACGCAGACGGCCCGCTCGCGTTTCTACCCGAGCATCACCATCAGCGGCTCGGGTGCCTTCACCAACAGCTCCGGCGCAGGCATAGTGAACCCCGGCAAGTGGCTCCTCTCCGCAGTGGGAGGCCTCGTGCAGCCAATATTCATGAACGGACAGCTCATAGCCGGGCTCAAAGTGGCCAAGGCACAGCAGGAGCAAGCCTACAACACGTGGCAGAACACGGTGCTCAAGGCAGGCAACGAGGTGAGCAACGCCCTCGTGCTCTACAACACCAGCGACGAGAAAAGCCGCCTCGAAGAGAAGCAGGTGGCCGCGCTGCGCCAGGCCGTGGACGACACGAAGGAGCTGTACAGCCAGAGCTCTGCCAACTACCTTGAAGTGATCACCGCCGAGACCAACCTGCTCAACGCAGAGCTCTCGAAGGTGGCCGACGACTTCTACAAGATGCAGGCCGTGGTCAACCTCTACCAGGCTCTGGGCGGAGGAACCAAGTAATAACATTAAAACTGACGATTATGGCAAGTGAAATAAGCCCTAAAGCAGAGATCGACCCGAGAGCGAAAATCGGGAACAACTGCAAGATATATCCTTTCGCGTACATTGAAGGCGACGTGGAGATAGGCGACGGATGCACCATATACCCGTTCGTGAGCATACTCTCCGGCACCCGCATGGGCAAGAACAACACCGTGTTCCAGGGCGCCGTGCTCGGAGCGCTGCCACAGGACTTCGACTTCAGGGGCGAAGCGTCCGAGCTGGTGATAGGCGACCGCAACACGTTCCGCGAGAACGTGGTCATCAACCGCGCCACCCACTCCGACGGAAAGACCGTCATCGGCAACGCCAACTTCTTCATGGAGGGCGCCCACATATCGCACGACACGAAGGTGGGCAGCCGCTGCGTGTTCGGCTACGGCACAAAGATAGCCGGCGACTGCGTCATCGAGGATGCAGCCATCTTCTCCACGAGCGTCATAGCCAACGCGCGCACCCGCGTGGGCTCGTGCTCCATGGTGCAGTCGGGCTGCTCCTTCTCCAAGGACATCCCGCCGTTCATCATCGCCAACGGCTCGCCCATCAAGTATGCCGGCATCAACTCCACCATGATGACGGCCTACGGCATCGACGCCAAGATACAGAAGCACATCGCCAACGCCTACCGACTGGTGTTCCACGGCCAGACTTCCGTCTTCGACGCCGTCATGCAGATCAAGGAGCAGGTGCCCGACAGCAAGGAGATACAGATGATCACCGCGTTCATCGAGGCTACCGAGCTGGGCATCATATCCAAGATATAATTTCATTTTTATTGGTTACACAACATCAAATTTGCAATGTCCCTGCCTCCGTGAGGAGGCGGGGCTTTTTTGTTTCCGCGCCATGGCCTGCCAGCAGAAGCCGAACGCCTGCCACGCAGCGCGCGACCGCCGCAGCCACCCAGCCGCCATCAGCCCCACAGACGGCCGCCGCCAAGAGTGCCGGCACAGCCATACGGCCACAAACGCAGCCACACGGACGGCAGCGGGCGGCGCGACCGGCCGGCGCCTCGCCACGCCGCGCGCAACCACCTGATTGACAACACATTATGAAACGGCCCGTTTTAGCCTGCAAAACGTGCCGTTTTATCGTCCGAAACGTGCCGTTTTGCCTCGCAAAACGGCACGTTTCGCAAAACCGTTTGCCGGCAACCATCCCTCACACACGGGCAAGCCCCATACCAACCGCCACCAAACAACCGCAGCAAGCCATGCCGCCCGCCATCCGGACAACGGCATCCCGGCAGACGGCAAACGTCACGGCAAAGCCCGCCATGCAGCGCAAAGTGCAAAAAAATCGCTCGCGCCGTTAAATAAAATGAAATCTGTGGGCGCACACATACTATTCAGACACATTCTGCGTCTAATGGTTGTTATGAAAAGATTTGTGATGTTGTGCCTTGTGCTGACGGCAACTCTGGCAGCGGCGGCACAGGGTTCGGTGAAAGGAAAGGTAATAGACAAGCAGAGCAACGAGGTGCTGCAATTCGTGAACATCAAGGTGAACCAGGCCAAGACAGGCAAGATGGTGAAGGGAAGCGTGACCGACGCCGGCGGCGCGTTCAACATAACAGGCCTGGCCTACGGCGACTACGTGCTCGAAGTGTCGTACATCGGCTACAGGAGCGAGACGCGCAAGTTCACCCTCTCGGCCTCGCACAAGCAGTCGAGCTTCCCGTTCATATACCTCGGCGAGGACAGCCAAATGCTCAAGGAGGTGAGAGTTACGGGCCAGCGGTCGCAGATGAAGCTGGAGGTGGACCGCAAGACGTTCACCGTCGACCAGGTGCTGGCGGCGGCCGGAGGCTCGGCCAGCGACCTGCTGGAGAGCATACCGTCTGTGGAGATTGACACCGACGGCGAGATCTCGCTGCGCGGCAACACGAGCGTGGAGGTCTGGATAAACGGCAAGGCCAGCGGACTGACCACCGACAACCGCGCCGAGATACTGCAACAGATACCCGCCGAGAGCATAGAGCGCGTGGAGGTGATAGACAACCCCAGCGCCAAGTACAGCCCCGAAGGCTCGGCCGGCATCATAAACATAGTGCTGAAGCGCGACCGCAAGGCCGGATACTACGGCTCGCTGCGCGCCGGCGCCGACACGCGGGGCGGCTGGAACACGAGCGGAAACATCAACTACTCAAGCGGAAAGCTCGACGCATTCGCCAACATCGGCTACCGCCGCCGCAAGAGCACGGGCGGGTCGCTGAGCGAGCAGACGTACACCACGAGCCGCCAGTACCAGAACTACGAGACAGACAGCGAGAACAAGGGCGGCAACCTGTTCGCCCGGGCAGGCCTTACGTGGCACGCCACCGCCAAGGACGAGCTGTCACTGACCGGCATGACCATGATAGGCAACCACGACAACCTGAGCCTCACGCCCTATCACTACGGCACCATCGGCGCGCCGGCGGACACCTACGTCATGTTCCGCCGCAGCGCCACGGGCGGGGATATGCGGATGTATCACGCCGAACTGGACTACACACACAACTTCGGGGAGAAACACAAGATTGACTTCAACTTCTCTTACGACCGCTGGAAGAGCGACCAGGACAACACCTACCAGGACAGCACCACGTGGAACGACGGCTCGCTGCCCGCGGAATACAGCTACCAGTACCGCCCCATGTTCGTGAACAGCAACTCGTGGGAGGCAAAGGTGGACTACGAGAACCAGATAACCGACAACCTGAAGGTGGAGGCGGGCTACGACGGACGCTTCTCGCGCGAGAACACACCGCAGGAGTCGTGGGTCGATGACACATCGTGGCAAGGCCTCAACATGACCGAAGACCGCGAGTACTACAACCGCTTCATATACAACATGGACGTGCACGCGCTCTACGCCACCGTCAACACCAAGATAGGACCCGTCGGAGTGATGGCCGGACTGCGCGGCGAGTACTGGCGGGTGAACACGGAGAGCTACGACTACGAGCAGGAACACAACCCCGAGCTGCGCGCCGAGCCGTTCGAGAAAGACTACTTCCAGCTCTTCCCCAGCCTCTTCCTGAGCTACCACTTCAGCGAGACGGCACAGCTGCAGCTCAACTACACGCGCCGGTTGCGCCGCCCCTGGGGCGGACAGCTGAACAGCTTCCGCAACACCCGCGACGCCTCGATGATATCATACGGCAACCCCGAGCTTACGCCGGAGTACACCAACTCCTTCTCCCTGAACTTCCTCAAGACCTGGCAGGACCACACACTGAGCGTGAGCGCGTACTACCGCCCCACCACCGACGTGATACAGCGCGTCACTTACAACCACAACGACACCATATACTCCACAAACGAGAACGTGGCCAAGAGCCAGAGCGCGGGCATGGAGTTCATCGTCAAGAACAAGCTCTTCCGCATCCTCGACCTCACCACGACCGTCAACGCCTACTACTACAAGCTCGACGGCTTCAGCTACGTCATAGACAACCAGACCGTCACGGGCGCATCGGACGAGAACTTCTCGTGGGACGCGCGCATATTGGCCAGCCTCATCCTGCCCTACGACATCTCTTTCCAGGCCACCGGCCGCTACAACTCCCGCCGCGTCATCACCCAAGGCTACCGCGAACCCAACGCAAGCCTCGACCTCGGCGTGCGCAAGACGTTCCTGAACAAGGCCCTCGCCCTGTCGATAAACTGGCGCGACGTGCTCGGAACGCGCCACTGGAAGAACCACACCAGCAGCGACAGCTTTGAGAGATACCAGGAAAACTGGCGCGACCCGCGCGTGAACTTCACCCTGACATGGAACTTCGGCAACATGAACGGCGAGAAGAAACGCCCCGACAACGCCATCGGCGGAGCCGACGAGCAGGTGGGCGGCTTCGGGGGATATGGGGAATAGGCGAATTCTTTTACGGGAGTTATAAGGAGTTAGCGGAAGTTAGCTCCCTGCGGGAGCCGGAGTTGGCGGACAAATGTTTTGTAGGATGAGTGGCGAGCAAAAGGGGAACACGTCGGCTTAGTTGGCAATAGGCAAGCCAATGAAATACCGTTGGCTTTTGTGTGCTGTGATTAAATCCTGCTTCTTCCTTATAATCGCAAGACCATTCTTGTTGCGCCCACGCAACATTTGTCCGCTAACTCCGGCTCCCGCAGGGAGCTAACTTCCGCTAACTCCTTATAACTCCTAAAACCGACTCCTCCCCAACTTCATTTAACTCTCCGCCTTTGGTATATCGGGGAATATTAGTTACTTTTGTAGCCCGTACAAAACAAAGGCAAGAAATGCAACAGACAAGAGTGAGGGAAGAACTCTTTCCCGACTGCCCCATACGCAACGTGCTGGCCCGCATAAGCAGCAAGTGGCCCATGCTGGTGCTCTTCACGCTCGACCGCAGCGGCACCCTGCGCTTCAACGCGCTGCGCCGCGCCATGCCCGACATATCGCAGAAGATGCTCACCACCACGCTGCGCACACTCGAGGAGGACGGGCTTGTCAGCCGCCGCGTCTATGCCGAGGTGCCGCCGCGCGTGGAATACGAACTGACGGCGCGCGCACGCTCCCTGCTCCCCATACTCAGCGAACTGATAGACTGGGCGCACAGCAACATGGCGGCCATAATGCGCGACAGGCAAACCCACGCCGCGGCAGTGCCGCAGGCGATGTAGAGCGCGCCGCCGTCACTGCCGCGCCACGCCATCAAGCCCCAATCCGCCCCGCGCCCTGCACCAGGCAGAGACGCGGGGCGGCAGGTTGTCACTCTCCGGAATCGCCCCACGAATCCCAAATGGAGCCGGGTCCTTTAGACATCACGGGGTCGCTCTCACCGGCATACTCCTTATATATGCCCATGCTCTCTGGCTCGCCGCTGGCGGCAAGCAGATGGTTCTCGCACTCTACGGCCACAACGGTTATCGCCGGAGCCACGTATCGATTTTTCTTTTCCATTCTCTTTGCGGTTCTTTTATGTAAAACTCATACTACTTTATCACTACTTTCTTGCCGTCGCGGATGTATATTCCCTTCGACGGATTGGACACCCTGAGGCCCGACAGGTCGTAGAGAAGCCCGTCGCCCTTGCCTTCGTCCGCAACGGCGGTGCTGATGCCGGTGGTCTCGCCGCCACCTATCGCCATGCGCACGGCCTTGGCCGCGCCGCCCGCAGGCATCTGCAGGTAGGCCCTGCCTGCCCCTATGGAGCGCCCGCCCTGCCCTATCATGAAGAAGCCGAGCTGGCCGTCGTGCCGCGTCAGGATGTAGTTCTGGCTGCCGCCCGACACGCTCGGCACTTCCTCGCCAAACAAGACTGGCCTCAGCAGGTTGCCCTCCGCGCCGCCGTCGGCCTCGGCCACGGTGGGCGCACTGTACGATCCGGGCTGCCCGTATACCACCACGCCGGTGGCACCGGGGATGATGTCGCCCACATTCTGCAGCTTCACCTCATCGGCAACGGCACCCGCAGTGGCGGCATACGCCGTGAGCCCCGTGCCGGAAATATCCACAGGCACGGGCGAAGAGAACGTGGCGCAACCCTCGCTGCCTATCTCCAGCGACTTGGCGGAGGTGACAGAGAGAGTCCAAACGGTAGGAGTCTTGCTGTGCGAATTATAGAAAACCAGCGGATTGCTGTCTCCCATGGTGTACATAACGCCGGAGGTCAGGTTGCCTTGCGGCACGCTGTTGCCCGCGGCATCTTTCAAGTTGCCCGAATAAAGATACAACGCCGGGCGGTCGGAGTTGTTCTCGAAGGTCATCACAAAGCTGTCTCCGGCCTGCAATCCGCACAGAGCATAATATCTGTACTTGCCATAGAACGACAGCCCTTTGTTATTGCCGGGATTGAAATCGCCGTCGGCAGCCCATCGATAGTTTAGCTGATGGCCGCAAAAGATGTCTGTGAGATAAGAGAACTCCACGCCGTCAAGTCCGTCGATGGTGAACGTCTCCGCACTGCGCACGCTCCCATCGAATGTAGCTCCGCTCTCTTTCGCCCACGTCTGATAGTCATAGCACTCTTTCAGCCCTTCGTCGGCAAGAACCGATATGGGGAGGCCCAAAAGTGCAAACGCCAGCAGTGCCGGCACAAATTTGCTTAGTCTGTTTTTTGTCATAATACTTATTTATATTTGGGTTTAATAGTTTGGCATTTTGGTTCTTTCCGTCTTTGCGGGCTTTCTGCGGCAGGTTGCGCCCGCCGGCCGCGCTTTCAGGAAGTGGAAACAGGGCAGCGGCAATCACTGCGCCGCCCCGCCTGCTGTCATTAACTTTTTATCTACTAACCAATTACTACACATTAACAAAGCATAGCTTGCTATATATACCAATAACCTTACCTAATATTCAAGTCTGTCCGGCACGCCGTTCCGCCCTCGCGGCCGTGCCCCTGCGCCTTCCTGTCCGTCCGGCCGTCACCGGATGCCGCGTCGGCGTGTCTCCGGCAAAGGTATGCAAAACAATGCGGGGCCGCCTTACGGAATCATACGGATTGTTATAAACTTGTCCGACTGCCGCCTGCTTCCGGCGAAAAGGCGCTGCTGCCGCCGCCCATCGCGGCGCAGGCCGCAGGCTCAGAAGCTGCGCAGCCAGGCCTCAAGCTCGTCCATTATCTGGCGGCGGAAGGTGATTTGCTTGCTCAGCCCCCATCCGTGACCGCCGTCGGGGTAGACGTGCAGCGAGGCGGGAACGCCGTGCCCTATCAGCGCGAGATAGTAGTTGATGGAGTTCTGCGGCGGCACCTTCACGTCGTTCGCGTTGGCCCCGATGAAGGCACGCGGCGAAGTGGAGTCCACGTTCAGCTCGTTGCTGTAGCGGCGCACGTCGGCAGGCGAGGCGCCGCGCCCTATCAGGTTCTCGCGCGAGGGCAGGTGGGTGTAGGCGGAGTCCATGGTCACCACGGGATAGAACAGGCACTGGAAGTCGGGGCGCGCGTCGCCACGCGAGTTGGTGGCCACGTATGAGGCCAGATGGCCGCCTGCCGAGAATCCGAATATGCCCACCTCGCCAGGCTTTATGCCCCACTCGGCGGCTCGGCGCCTCACCGTGCGCAAGGCCTCCTCCACATCGCCGACGGGCAGGGCGGGGTTGCCCGCAGGCAGGGTGTAGTCCACCACTATGGCGGCATAGCCCAACCCGTTGAGGTAGGGCATCCACGCAAAGCCCTCGCTCACCATCTCCTTGTAACCGTAACGCCCGCCGGGGCAGAGCACCACGGCGCGACCCGTATTGACACTGTCGGCGGGCAGCGACACATACATACGCCCCCTGCCGGGGCCGAGCGCTACCTCCTGCCCCGCCGTCTTCACCGTCTTTCCTTCCAAGCCCATGGCCGCCAGCAGCGCGGCGGCCAGAAGCGCAAGTCCTATATGCCTCATGGTTGCTGTCGTTTTTGCCTGCAAAGTTAAGCCACAGGGAGCAGCGGGGGTGTTCAAAATCGTACTGATTAGTACAAAAAACGTACAAGACCAACGCACATCCGCAAACATTCCTCCCATCACTCTTGGCATCCGGGCGCCCTCAGCCCTGCCCCTCCGCGCATAACAAGACGGCAAGCCGCCCATCGTCTGAATGCACTCTGCGCAGCCCTTTTGCCCTTTCAAGCCTTAACATATATATGTTAAAGACCGCGACGGGGAGCGTCCCGCATAACCATCTGTATGTCAACGTGTTGCAAGACGTGCCGTTTCACGCCGCGAAATGTGCCGTTTTGCGCTCCAAAACGTGCCGTTTCGCAATGCAAGACGTGCCATTTCGCAACATGAAACGGCACGTCCCCGAAAGCGATGCGGAAATGGCCGCCTGTAGTTGCATATTTGCAAGCAGAGCAAGGAGGCAGGAGACAGGAGGCTGGAGTGCAGCCAATGGCCATTGCGCATGAACACAACAGCCCGCCCACAGGGCTTTCTATATTTTAGAAGTTGCTCTGATTTTATCAAAACAGCTTCTTGATCTTTAACTTTTAACTTAAACCCCAATCGGTCATTAGACCGCCGGATGCTCATTCTTTGTCTGTGTTCGGCTTTCCAATGACCGATTGGGGCTAAAAACGGGAGGCCATATCACTATGGTCTCCCGTCACAAACTTCAAACAACCAAAAAAGAAATAGATTGCTTGCGGACAGCCGCCGCGCCTCCACGGACAGGCCGCGGCTGGCGGCCGGCTGCCATTATCATCAATCGGAAACTAATGCCCATGCGGGCATCTCTACCTAATGAACAACAGTTCGCGGTATTTCGGCAGCGTCCAGAGGTCGTCCTCCACAAGCAGTTCGAGCTTGTCTATCTGGTAGCGTATGGCCTCCATCTTGGGCGCCACGGTATCGTGGTAGGCCACGGCCTTCTCGCGCACGTCCTCAATCTTGTTGGCCACCTTGCGCGCATTGACCAGTTCGTCCACTCCCCGCTCTATTATCTGCGTGCGCTCTGCTATCTCCTCTATCAGCTTCACGTTGCGCACGGACAGGCTGTCGGCCTTGTCGGCGGTGAACACGCCGCGCATATTGGCCACGTTCTTGAGCAGCTGGCTCTGGTAGTGGGTGGCCACGGGGATGATGTGGTTCATGGACAGGTCGCCCATCACGCGCGCCTCGATCTGTATCTTCTTGGTGTAGGTCTCCCACTTCACCTCGTTGCGCGCCTCAAGCTCCTTCTTTGTCATCACGCCGAGCGTCTCGAACATCTCTATGCTCGACTGGTCGAGGTAGCGGTCGAAGATGACCGGGCAGCTGCTCTCGGTGTCGAGGCCGCGGCGGGCAGCCTCCTCCACCCACTCATCTGAGTATCCGTTGCCGTCAAAGCGTATTGGCTTGCAGGTCTTTATGTCCTGGCGCACCACGTCGATGATGGCGCTCGTCTGGTCTTCGCCTGCGGCAATCAGCTCGTCAACGCGCCTCTTGAAGTCTATGAGAGCCTCGGCCACGGCCGAGTTGAGCGCAATCATCGCGCTGGCGCAGTTGGCTTCGGAGCCCACGGCGCGGAACTCGAAGCGGTTGCCCGTGAAGGCGAAGGGGCTGGTTCGGTTGCGGTCGGTGTTGTCGATGAGCAGCTCGGGTATCTCGGGAATGTCGAGCTTCATGCCCTGCTTGCCCGCCATGGCGAACAGGTCATCCTTGTCGGAGTGCTCTATGTGGTCGAGCAGCTCGCTGAGCTGCGTGCCGAGGAACGACGAGATGATGGCTGGCGGTGCCTCGTTGGCGCCCAGGCGGTGGGCGTTGCCCGCGCTCATGATGCTCGCCTTGATGAGTCCGTTGTGCCTGTACACGCCCATGAGCGTCTCCACTATGAAGGTGACAAAGCGCAGGTTGTCCATCGGCGTCTTGCCGGGGGCGTGAAGCAGCACGCCGGTGTCTGTCGACAGGCTCCAGTTGTTGTGCTTGCCCGAGCCGTTGATGCCGGCGAATGGCTTCTCGTGCAGCAGCACACGGAAGCCGTGCTTGCGCGCCACCTTGCGCATGAGCGCCATCAGGAGCATGTTGTGGTCGACGGCGAGGTTGGTCTCTTCGAATATCGGAGCCACCTCAAACTGGTTTGGCGCCACCTCGTTGTGGCGCGTCTTGCAGGGTATGCCCAGCTCCAGCGCCTGTATCTCGAGGTCTTTCATGAAGGCCTGCACGCGGTCCGGTATTGCGCCGAAGTAGTGGTCCTCCATCTGTTGGTTCTTTGCCGAGTCGTGACCCATGAGGGTTCGGCCCGTGAGCAGCAGGTCGGGGCGAGCCGAGTAGAGCCCCTCGTCTACGAGGAAGTACTCCTGCTCCCAGCCAAGGTTGCTCTGCACCTTCTTCACGTCGGGGTAGAAGTAGCGGCAAACGTCGGTGGCGGCGCTGCTCACGGCGCGGAGCGTGCGCAGCAGCGGGGCCTTGTAGTCGAGCGCTTCGCCCGTGTAAGATATGAAAATCGTGGGGATGCACAGCGTGTCGTCTATGATGAAGACTGGCGAGGTGGGGTCCCAGGCGGAGTATCCGCGCGCCTCGAACGTGTTGCGTATGCCCCCGCTGGGGAACGAGCTGGCGTCGGGCTCCTGCTGCACGAGCAGCTTGCCGCTGAACTCCTCGACCATCCCGCCCTTGAAGTCGTGCTCAATGAACGAGTCGTGCTTCTCGGCCGTGCCTTCGGTCAGCGGCTGGAACCAGTGCGTATAGTGCGTCACGCCCATCTCCGTGGCCCACTGCTTGATGCCGGCGGCCACCGCGTCGGCTATCGAGCGGTCGAGCCTTGCGCCGTTGTCTATCACGTCCACGAGTTTCTCGTAAACATCCTTGGACAGGTACTTGTACATCTTCTCGCGGTTGAACACGTACTTTCCGAAGTACTCATAGGGGCGTTCAGCCGGCGCTTTCACTTCCAGAGGCTTCTTCTTGAACGCCTCTGCCACAACTTGGAATCGTAAGTTGGTCATTGCTTTTATGGTTTTGATGGTTTGTTTTCTTTTTAGGAGTTAAAGAAGTTAACGGAAGTTATCGCTCCGTTTCACTCCGCTTGGAAGTTAACGGACAAATGCTTTGCTTCTGTTTCCTTTTGGACTTGCGTTCCGTTTCATCTTTGGAGTTAAAGAAGTTAACGGGAGTTATCGCTCCACTTCGTTCCGCTTGGAAGTTAACGGGCGAATGTCTTGTCATTGATTTTTAAGCTATTGCCCGTTAACTACGGACGGTCGATAGACCGTCTAACTTCCGTCAACTCCTTATTAACTCCATTTTGACTCACCCCTTGGAGAGGGCTTCCCTTCCACTCCCTACGGCCTCAGTGTGAAGCCGCAAACGAAATAGGCCTTCTGAGTGTGCGGATTGGCGCTCACCGAGGCGAAGACGGGAATGTCGAACGTATCGGTCACCTTTATGTCTTTGGTCGCCTTCAGAGCCACGTTGGTCACGGCGAAGCCGTTGGTGCTGCTGTATATCGCGGAACTCTCGTACGGCACGGCGCCCACCGCAGCCAGCCAGTCGAGTCCGCCGAGGCGGAACGGAGCCGAGACCTCCACGTATGACGAGTAGGCGTGCTTGTTTTCACCCTCGTCGTTGACCTTGAAGTCGTTTCCGGCGAAGTTGGTGTACCACTGCACAGCCACCGGACCGAAGTCGTAACCGATGTTGGCCTCGAACACATGGGCGGTGGGCAGGTCGGAGCTGGCGCTCGAATTATAGTAGAAGTAGCGCGGATCGGCTCCCGCGTTGAACCAGTAGTCGGTCACGCCGATGTTGAATCCGCCTGTGGAATAGGCCAATGTGAGGTCGAGCTCCTTGGTGTCGTCCGAATTGAAGCCCACGCTTCCCCACGCCGAGAGCGACAAGCCTTTCCACGAAACGCCGAGAGACGGCTGCACGCTGATGTTGCCTAGGTCTTGCCCACGCCAGACATACTGGCTCACGAAGTCGGCCGAGGCCGTTGCTTCCACTTTGTCTTGCGCTGTCACTGCTGTGGCACCGGCGACAAGCATGGCCGCCATGATGCCCAATGTTCTTAGCTTTCTCATAATAGTCTTGTTTGATGTGTTGGTTATTTTGTGTTGTGTTGGTTGTCGGCAGTCAGCGTGCGGCCCTTCTCAGCCTATCCACTTGGCTATGCGGTCGAGCGCCTCCTCGCAGTCTTCGCGGTTGCCGAAGGCCGTCAGTCGCACGTAGCCCTCTCCGCTTGGGCCGAAGCCCACGCCCGGGGTGCACACCACGTGGGCGTTGTAGAGCATCTGCTCGAAGAACCGCCAGCTGCCTTCGCCCTCGGGAGTCTTAACCCAGAGGTACGGCGCGTCCTGCCCGCCATATACCGTAAGGCCCAGCCTGGTGAGGGCGGAGTGCATCAGCGCGGCGTTGTCCATGTAGTAACGGATGGTCTCGCGCACCTGCTGCTTGCCCTCGGGCGAGTAGGTTGCCTCTGCGGCGCGCTGGCTGATGTAGCTCGTCCCGTTGAACTTGGTGCACTGGCGGCGGTACCACAGGTGGTTGAGCGGCACGCGCTCGCCCTCGAGCGTGGCGGCAGTGACCTCCTTGGGCACCACGGTGTAGCCGCACCTCACGCCCGTGAAGCCTGCCGTCTTGGAGTAGCTGTGGAACTCTATGGCCACCTTGCGCGCTCCCTTTATCTCGTAGATGGAGTGCGGTATGTCGGGGTTCTGGATGTAAGCCTCGTAGGCCGCGTCGTAGAATATGAGCGTGTCGTTGTGCAGGGCGTAGTTGACCCACTTGCGCAGCTCGTCCTTTGTGATGACCGTGCCGGTGGGATTGTTGGGGTAGCAGAGGTATATGATGTCCACGCGGCGGTCGGGCAGCTGCGGCACGAAGTTGTTCTGGGCCGTGCATGGCATATATATGACATTGCTCCACTTGCCGTCCTGCACCACGCCGGCGCGTCCAATCATCACGTTGGAGTCTATGTAAACGGGATAAATGGGGTCGGTCACGCCGATGCTGTTGTCCCAGCGCACCAGCTCCTGGATGTTGCCCGTGTCGCTCTTCGCGCCGTCGTTCACGAAGACCTCGCTTGGGTCGATGTGTATTCCGCGCGGCAGGAAGTCGTTCTTCACGATGGCCTCGCGCAGGAACTGGTAGCCCTGCTCGGGCCCGTAGCCGCGGAATCCGGCCTGGCTGCCCATCTCATCCACGGCCTTGTGCATGGCCTCGGTCACCGCCGGGCACAGGGGGCGCGTCACGTCGCCTATGCCGAGGCTGATGACTCCCGCGCCCGGGTGCTGCACCTTGAAGGCGTTCACTTTCTTTGAGATGTCGGCGAACAGGTAGTTGTTCGGCAATTTGAGGAAGTGTTCGTTTACTAATGCCATAATTTCTTGTTCCTTTCTTTTTGTTGTATGGTTGTTGAAGTTTGTTGTCTGTGGGTGAGTGTGTGGCCTGCGGCGCAGGTGTCGCAGGGTGATTAGGGGGCGCAGGTGCGCTCAGTCGAGCTGCACTTCGCCCTCGAAGGCGAACTCCGCCGGGCCGGTCATGTAGACGTGGCCGTCGGCCTCGCCCCACTCTATGTCGAGCCGGCCGCCGTCCATGACCACGGCCGAGGCGCGGCCGGCGCGGCCTGTGAGCGCGGCGGCCACCGCGGTGGCACAGGCTCCGGTGCCGCAGGCCATGGTTATGCCGCTGCCCCGCTCCCAGACGCGGGTGCGGATGCTGCCGTCGGGCTCGACGCGGGCGAACTCTATGTTGCAGCGCTGGGGGAAGGCGGGGGCCACTTCGAGCTGCGAGCCACGGGCGGCCACGGCCTCTGTCGATATGTCGTCGGTGAACGTGACGAAGTGGGGGTTGCCCATCGACACGAAGGTGCCGCGGTAGCGGCCGCCGCCTGCCTCTATCCAGCCGTCTGTGAGGCTGCCGCCGGGCAGGGCGAGCTGGCTCTCGTCGGCAAGCACGGGGGCGAGCATATCGACCGTGACGCTGCCCACGGTGTTGCCCTCGGCCAGGTGCAGGCGCAGCGTCTTCACGCCCGAGAGCGTGAGCAGGCGGATGACTGTGCGGTCGGTGATGCCCTTCTCGTAGAGGTACTTGCCGATGCAGCGCGAGGCGTTGCCGCACATCATGGCCTCCGAGCCGTCGGCGTTGAAGATGCGCATGGTGAAGTCGGCCTCGGGCACGCCCGAGCGGCCTATGAGCACCAGCCCGTCGGAGCCTATGCCCCGGTGGCGGTCGCTCCAGCGGCGGGCGGCCTCCGCGGGGTCGGGGATGGTGTTGTAGAGCGTGTCAACGTATATGTAGTCGTTGCCCGCGCCGTGCATCTTTGTGAACTTTACGATCCGTGCCATAATCTCTTGCCTTGATATGTTTGTCCTACTTTACGTTTCCGGCCTCTTACACCTTTATTATATGCGACCCTGACTGCCAAAAGCGCCGGAGGCTATGGCCTCCGGAGAGCCGCGGGGTGTGACCTTTCACGGTGCAAAGTTACTATGTTGTGAAGCAAAACGGATGTAAAAGATGACGTTTTTTATCAACTTTTGTAAACAAAATTACAAAGCGAAAGCAGCAAAGCTCGCTCGCATTGCAAATTGAAAGCAAACAAACAGCAAGGCAGCATATATGTAAGCAAACAGCGATTTATGTTTTCTTTTTGCCATGTTTTTATTGTATTTACTGACATTTTGATGTAATTTTGCAGCGAAAACATTGCAAAAAGCAATTCAAAACAGGTATTAACTAAAAAAGAAGAGAGGTAAACATGAGAAAGATTGAGGCTGTAATACGCAAGTCCAAGTTCGAGGACGTGAAGGCCGCCCTGCTTGCCGCCGACATAGAGTGGATGTCGTACTACGATGTCCGCGGCGTGGGCAAGTCGCGGCAGGAGCGCATCTATCGCGGAGTGGCCTACGACACAAGCTCCATCGAGCGCACGATGGTGTCGCTCGTGGTGAGAGACAAGAACGTGGACAAGGCCGTGCGAGCCATACTCGGCGCGGCGCAGACAGGGGAGATAGGCGACGGGCGCATATTCGTCATACCGATAGAGGACGCCGTGCGCATACGCACGGGCGAGCACGGAGACATAGCCTTGTATAACGCCGAGCAGGAACAATAGGCCGGAACGAAACACGACCGACCACAAAACCAACACAAAACCAACCAACACAAACAACAGACCCTGCCGCCAACGCCACCCGGCAAGACGCCACAGAGGCCACCCCAGGGCACAGACCGCAAGGAGGCGCGCAACAAACTGACTGTCAGGGCGTTGCAAAACGGCACGTTTCGCCCTCCGAAACGGCACGTTTGGCCGCCTGAAACGGCTCGTTTCGGAAGCCAAAACGGCACGTTTGGCAAAGCAGCCCGGCAACAAGCCCGGCGGAGCCACTGCCGAAAGGCAGGAACAGGAGGCCGCAACGGCAGGAAAAGACGACAAAAAACAAAGACTGTTATGAAAAAGCTGATCAAGAAATACCTGACAACAGGCCGCGCGCTGGCAGCCGCGGCCATGTCGCTAACACCCGCGCTCGGCGCAGCCGCACAGGAGACCGCCGGCGCGCCCGCGCTCGACACGGGCAACACCGCGTGGATGATTGTGGCCACCATACTGGTGCTGCTGATGAGCATACCGGGCATAGCCCTCTTCTACGGCGGCCTGGTGAGGCAGAAGAACATGCTGAGCGTCATCATGCAGACGCTCTTCATAGTGGGCGTGGTGAGCATACTGTGGGTGGCCTTCGGCTACTCGTGGGCCTTCGGGACGGGCTTCCAGGACAGCGGCAACCCGCTGTGGGCCATAATAGGTGGCTTTGACAAGGCCTTCCTCTGCGGCATCACCACATCGACAATCTCAGCCACGGGCATACCAGAGCTGACCTTCGTCATGTTCCAGTGCATGTTCGCGCTGATAACACCCGCGCTCATCCTCGGCGCGTTCGCCGAGCGCATCAGGTTCCGCGGCTACGTGGTGTTCATCGTGCTGTGGGTCATCCTGGCCTACTTCCCCATGGCCCACTGGGTGTGGGGCGGCGGATTCCTGCAGGAGATGGGAGCCATCGACTTTGCCGGAGGCACCGTGGTGCACATCAACGCCGGCATATCGGCCTTCGTCATGGCGCTCTTGATAGGCAAGCGCGAGGACTACCGCCTGGGGCACCCCATCCTGCCACACAACATCACGTTCGTTTTCATGGGCACGTCGTTCCTCTGGCTGGGCTGGTTCGGCTTCAACGCCGGCAGCGGACTGGCCGCCGACGGGCTGGCTGCCAACGCCTTCCTGGTGACCCACGTGGCCACGGCCATGGCCGCAGTGACGTGGATGGCGCTCGACGGAGCGATAAACAAGAAGTTCACCACCGTGGGAGCATGCACCGGAGCCGTGGCCGGACTGGTGGCCATAACGCCCGCCGCCGGCTCGGTGGGCCTGCTCGGAGCCTTTGCCATAGGCATCATCACGCCGATAGTGTGCTTCTTCATGGTGGCCGTAGTCAAGCCCAAGTTCAAGTATGACGACGCTCTCGACGCCTTCGGCGTGCATGGCATAGGCGGCATCGTGGGCTCAATACTCACCGGAGTGTTCGCCACGCAGGCCGTGACAGGCGAAGGCGGCGTAGAGGGCGCGCTCTACGGCGACTGGCACCAGCTGTGGGTGCAGGTCGTGGCCACGGTCTTCACGGTGGTGTTCAGCGCGGTGCTCACCTTCGTCCTCTACAAGATTGTTGACGCCCTCGTAGGCATCCGCGCCGACAAGCGCGTCGAGGAAGAGGGCCTCGACGTCTACGAGCACGGCGAGTCATGCTATAACTGATTATCTTATGTACGGTAGTTGACCGGAGTCAGGCGCTTCGCGCCGGAGTTAGCGGGAGTTAACGGACAATAGCTTTGCCTCTGAGCACAGCCCTTGTCCGCCGACTCCCGCATCCGGCGGGAAGGCTTTCTCCGCTAACGCCCCACCCCCCCGCCGAACAACCACCAAACCACTGTCCGCTGACAACGGCGACCAAGAGGGAGACAACTCCCGGTAATTACGTTCAAACCCAAAAAAGAAACAAACCAGATGCGAAGCTATCGTCCGATAACTCCCGCGACCGATAAGGAGCTAACTCCCGATAACTCCATTTAACTCCTAAATAAAAAAACTATGTGCGGAATCGTTTCAATATTCAACATCACCGAACAGACTGCCGAACTGCGGCAGAAAGCCCTGCTGATGAGCAGGAAAATACGCCACCGCGGCCCCGACTGGAGCGGCATATACTGCGGAGGCTCTGCAATAATGGCCCACGAAAGGCTCTCGATAGTTGACCCCGAGTCGGGACGGCAACCGCTGTTCAGCCCCGACAAGAAGCAGGTGCTGGCCGTCAACGGCGAGATATACAACCACCGCGAGCTGCGCCAACGCTACGCCGGGCAGTACGACTTCCAGACCGGGAGCGACTGCGAGGTGATCCTCGCCCTCTATCGCGACAAGGGCATCCACTTCCTCGAAGACCTCAACGGCATCTTCGCCTTCGCCCTCTACGACGCCGAGCGCGACGAGTTCCTCATCGCCCGCGACCCGATAGGCGTCATTCCGCTCTACATCGGCCGCGACAGCGACGGCCGCATCTACGTGGCCTCAGAGCTGAAGGCACTCGAAGGGCAGTGCGAGAGCTACGAGCCATTCCTCCCCGGACACTACTACCACAGCCGCGAAGGCAAGATGCAACGCTACTACCGCCGCGACTGGATGGACTACGACGCGGTGAAAGACAACACGGCCGACCCAGCCGACGTGCGCCGAGCGCTCGAAGCCGCCGTGCGCCGCCAGCTCATGAGCGACGTGCCCTACGGCGTGCTGCTCTCGGGCGGGCTCGACTCGTCCATCGTCAGCGCCGTGGCACGCAAGTACTCCGGCCGCCGCGTGGAGAGCGAAGGCACCGACGAGGCCTGGTGGCCGCGACTACACTCGTTCGCGGTGGGCCTCAAGGGCGCCCCCGACCTGGCCAAGGCACGGCTCGTGGCCGACCACATCGGCACCGTGCACCACGAAATCAACTATACCATACAGGAAGGACTCGACGCCATCAGCGACGTGATCTACTTCACCGAGACCTACGACGTGACCACCGTCCGCGCCTCAACGCCCATGTACCTGCTGGCCCGCGTCATCAAGTCGATGGGCATCAAGATGGTGCTCTCGGGCGAAGGGGCCGACGAGATATTCGGCGGCTACCTATACTTCCACAAGGCACCCGACGCAAGGGCGTTCCACGAAGAGACCCTGCGCAAGCTCTCCAAGCTCCACCTCTACGACTGCCTGCGCGCCAACAAGAGCCTCGCGGCCTGGGGAGTGGAGGGGCGCGTGCCCTTCCTCGACAAGGAATTCCTCGACGTGGCCATGCGCCTGAACCCCGAAGCGAAGATGTGCCCGGGCCAGACGATTGAGAAGAAGATACTGCGCGAGGCCTTCGCCGACATGCTGCCCGCCGAAGTGGCGTGGCGGCAGAAGGAACAGTTCAGCGACGGCGTGGGATACTCATGGATAGACACGCTGAAGCGGATAACCACCGACATGGTGAGCGACGCCCAGATGGCCGCAGCCGCCGAGCGATTCCCCATCAACCCGCCCCGCAACAAGGAGGAATACTACTACCGCTCCATCTTCGCCGAGCACTTCCCGAGCGACTCCGCCGCCCGCTCCGTGCCCTCCGTGCCCAGCGTCGCCTGCAGCACCGCCGAGGCACTGGCATGGGATGCCTCCTTCGCCGGCCGCAACGACCCCAGCGGCCGCGCCGTCAGCGGAGTGCACGAGCAGGGGTACGGCACAGAGCTGTAGGCCTAATCGGCCGCCCCACCATCCCCGCGCGGCAGGTTGCGCGGATGGTGTTCGAGCACCTCGCGGCGCAGGGTGTTGTCGTCGAGGTGGGTGTATATCTCGGTGGTGGCTATGCGCTCGTGGCCGAGCAGGGTCTGGATGACGCGCAGGTCGGCGCCGCCGTTGAGCAGTGCTGTGGCGAAGGAGTGGCGCAGTGTGTGCGGGCTGATGGTCTTGGCGATGCCGGCGGCCAGGGCCTGCCGCTTTATCATGATGAGAACCATGGTGCGTGTGAGGTGGTGTCCGCGGCGGTTGAGGAACACGTAGTCCTCCTCGCCGCGCTGGATGTTGAGATGGGAGCGGTCGTAGAACCAGTTGCCAAGCTCGCGGACGGCGCGCTCCGAGATTGGCACGAGGCGCTCCTTGGAGCCCTTGCCCGTGACGCGGACGTAGCGTTCGGGCAGGAAGAGGTCGGAGAGACGGAGACCCACCAGCTCGCTGACGCGCAGGCCGCAGGAGAAGAGCACCTCGATGATGGCGCGGTTGCGGTGGCCCTCGGGCTTGGACAGGTCGATGGAGTCTTCGAGGCGGTCTACCTCCTCGGGCGTGAGCACCTCGGGCAGGTGCTCGCCTGTCTGCGGCGAGGTGATGTTCTCAGTGGGGTCGTCGGCACGGTAGCCGTCGGTGACGAGGTATCTGAAGAAGGAGCGCAGGCTGCTGAGCACGCGGCACTGCGAGACGGTGCCCATGCCCGCGTCTCGAAGCCCGGCGAGGAAGGCGTGCAAGTCGTCCGCGCCTACGGTGACGACGCTGCCGCCCGCGGGGCGCAGGTGGTCGAGCAGCTTGCCCACATCGCGCCCGTAGGCCTCGATTGTGTTGGCCGAACAGTTGCGCTCCAGCTTCAGGTAGCGCATATAGCCGCGCATCAAGTCGGCTTCGGAGTTTGTCCCATGCTTCATCTGCGGTGCATATTTTTAAGAATAAACGGGGCCGTGCGGCCACGTTGTCGGATATTTTTGTTACCTTTGCCCTGCGGCAGGCAGTGCCGCGCGCCCGGAGGCGCCGCCCGGCGGCGCGCATGGCGGCAGGCAGTGCAAAGGTAACAAAAATATGCGAAAAATGAAAATACAAATCATCAACGGCCCGAACCTCAACCTGCTGGGCAGGCGCGAGCCAGGCATATACGGCGACAGCTCGTTCGAGAGCTACCTGCCGAAGCTGCGCGCGGCTTATCCCGAGGCGCAGATAGACTACTACCAGAGCAACATCGAGGGCGAGCTGATAGACAAGATGCAGGAGGTGGGATTCACGTACGACGGCATAGTGCTCAACGCGGGGGCCTACACGCACACAAGCATAGCCCTGCAGGACTGCATACGCTCGCTCAGGTGCCCGGTGATAGAGGTGCACATATCGAACGTGCACAAGCGCGAGGAGTTCCGCCACCACTCATACATATCGTGCGCGTGCGCGGGAGTGATATGCGGATTGGGGCTCGACTCCTACCGGCTGGCCACGGACTTCCTGATACACAACGCATGATGCGCAATGCATGACGGGCGCTGCCAAAAGCGAAAAGGTCTGAAGGGCGGAAAGGCGCAAGCCCCCGCACACCGTCCCCGCGGGCGAGGCTGCCGGACGGGCAGACGCCACGGCGCCACCACCTGCCCACACCCAGGGAGCCGCCTCACGATCTCCTGCCTCCGACACCATGCCTCCTTGGCTGCTTGCAAATATGCAACTAAAAACGGGCAGGCGGGGGTCGTATTTGCCTATATGCCATTTCGCGATGCGGAACGTGCCGTTTTGCTCCCCGATATGGCCCGTTTCGGCGGCCGAAACGGCACGTTTTGCGAGCCGAAACGCCACGCGCGACAACTCGCTGGACGCCAGAGGGTTGGACGAGACCGACCGAACCGTGCCTTTTAACATATATATGTTAACGGAACTTTGCGCCACACGGCGCGCCCCATTGTGAAACAAAGCCAGGCACAAAGCCGATTTTGAATAATGAAACAGAGTTCGACGCAAGCCAATCGTGAATTGGAAGACTATGTGCTGTCGCACAGCGACCCCGAGGGCGACTACCTGTACCGCCTCTACCGCGCCACCAACCTGCACACGCTCCACGGCCGCATGGCCAGCGGCCACCTGCAGGGGCGCCTGCTGAGGATGCTCGTCAGGATGGCCAGGCCGCGCTATGTGCTCGAAGTGGGCACCTTCAGCGGATACAGCGCGATATGCATGGCCGAGGGACTGGAGCCGGGCGGCAAGGTGATAACATACGAGATAAACGACGAGATGGAGGACTTCACGCGGCCGTGGATAGAAGGCTCGCCAGTGGCAGACAGGATAGAGTTCATCATAGGCGACGCCATCGCCGAAGCGCCGCGTCTCGGCATCACCTTCGACATGGCGTTCATAGACGGCGACAAGCGCACCTACACCGAGGCCTACGAGATGGCCATGGGCGTGGTGAGGCCCGGAGGCTTCATCATAGCCGACAACACGCTGTGGGACGGCCACGTGACCGACCACGCCTACGACCACGACCGGCAGACGCGGGGCATAGAGGCATTCAACGACCTCGTGGCCACCGACCCGCGCGTGGAGCGGGTGCTGCTGCCACTGCGCGACGGGCTGACGCTGATACGCAAGCTGTAAGGCCGGCGGACACGCGCCGCCCCACCCCGCCATGGCCCGCAGACGGAAAACGGCACGGCCAAGCCCGGGCGGCGAAACACGCGCCCACGCAAACCATGAAAACACTGGCTATACATTAAGGAAAATGCCTTTCTACAACGGAAAGGCATCACAGGGAAGTTGTCCAAGGCGGATTCGAACCACCACAAACAGAACCAAAACCTGTTGTGCTACCATTACACCATTGGACAATGACGGGTGCAAAGGTAATGCTTTTTGCCCTTTCCACCAAATTTTCGGTTATGTTTTTGCCATCCGGCACCGATAATTGCGCTTCTCCAGGCGCGCAGGCCACCCCACACAAGCCCCAATGCCACCGCCAAGGCCGCGAGCGAGGCGTGCCCACGCCCCACCATTGCCGCCCGCGAGACAGGAAACAGCGCAGAGCGAGGCGGGCCAAAGGCCGGAACCGATGGCGAAGCACGAAAAAAAACGGCCGCCCTATTCACATAGAGCGACCGCCACACATATATATAAATCGTATTAGTTATCAGTTTGCCTGCTTGGCTGCAAGGCCATCCTTGCGCGCCTCGCGCTCGCGGCGGCCCATGGTATAGTAGGCCACGGGGGCTGCGATGAATATCGACGAGAACGTACCGAAGACGATACCAAGAATCATGGCCAGCGAGAAACTGCGTATGCTCTCACCTCCGAAGAAGATGATGACGAGCAGCACGAGCAACGTGGCCGATCCGGTGTTGATGGTACGGGCCAGCGTCTGGTTGAGCGAGTCGTTGATGAGGTCCCACAAATTGCGCTTGGCATACAGGTGCATATTCTCGCGTATGCGGTCGAACACCACCACCTTGTCGTTTATCGAATAACCGATGACGGTCAGTATGGCTCCGATGAACGTCTGGTCGATTTCCAGCGACATAGGCAGCACACCCCAAAGCAGCGAGTAGACACCGAGCACGAAGAGCGTGTCGAGCGCCAGGGCCACAGTGGAACCGAGCGAGAAGGCCACGTTGCGGAAGCGCAGCAGTATGTAGAGGAATATGGCTATGATGGCTATCACCACGCTGACGATGGCTCCGTAGGTGATGTCCTTGGCTATGGCCGGGCCCACCTTCGAGCTGCTGATGATGGAGCCTCCGGCGCGTATGTCGGGGTTCTTGAACGCGTTGACGTCATCCTGTGTGACAAGTCCGGCGGCATGGAGCTTCTCGTAGAGGATGTTCTCAATCTCGTTGTCCACGTCGGGGCTGTTGGACTCAATCTTGTAGTTGGTGGTCACGCGGATGGTATGCTTGTCGGTGCCGAGCGCAATCGCACTGCACGTAGCCTCTCCGAAGGCGCCCTGCAGCACCTCGCGCACACTCTCAGGCTCGACGGGCTTCTCGAACTGCAGCACATAGTTGCGGCCGCCGGTGAAGTCGATGCCCTCGCTGAAGCCGCGCACGGCGAAGCTGCCGATGAACACGAGCGAGATGATGCCCCAGATGGCGAACGAGGCCTTGTGCTTGGCCATGAAGTTTATCTTGGTCTCCTGCAGCATATTGCGCGAGATGGGAGTGGTGAACGTGAGGTTGAGCCACTTGTCGCGCTTCAGCTGGTGGTCATACACGATGCGGGTCATGTAGACAGCCGTGAAGAACGAGCAGCACAGACCGATGATGAACGTGGTGGCGAAGCCGCGGATGGGGCCTGTGCCGAACACGAAGAGTATCACGCCGGTGATGATTGACGTGAGGTTGGAGTCGAATATGGCCGAGAATGCGTTGGTGTATCCACGGTTTATGGCTTCCTTCACGTTGACTCCAGTGGCCAGTTCCTCCTTGGCGCGCTCATAGACAAGCACATTGGCGTCGACGGCCATACCCAGCGAGAGCAGCAATCCGGCAATGCCAGGCATGGTGAGCACCGACTGGAACGAGGTCATGATGCCGAGAGTGAAGAACAGGTTGAACAGAAGGGCCATGTTGGCCAGCATACCCGGTATGAAGTTGTAGAGCACTATGAGGTATGCCATGAGGATTATGAAGGCAATGACAAACGAGACAAAGCCCTGCTGTATGGACTCCAAGCCAAGTGTCGGGCCAACCACCTCTTCCTGCACGATGCGGGTCGGGGCGGGCATCTTGCCCGAGTTGAGCGTGTTGGCCAGGTCCTTGGTCTCCTCGATGGTGAAGTTTCCGGTTATCTCAGAGTTTCCTCCGGGAATCTCTCCGTTCACTCTCGGTGCGCTGTAGACTGTGTTGTCGAGCACGATGGCTATGGCGCGGCCTATGTTGGCCTTAGTCATCTGCGCCCAGCGGCGCGCTCCGTCGCTGTTCATCTGCATGGTGACACAGGGTGCGCCCATCTGCGTGAAGCCGTCGCGCGAAGAAACGATGACATTGCCTTCGAGCGGAGCGCGGCCAGAAGGCTCGGTCACCTTGAGCGCGTGCAACTCATATATGGTTCCTGTCTTGTCGAACTCAACGGCCTTTGCGCTCCAAAGCAGTTTGAGGTCTGACGGCAATATCTGCCGCGCAATGTCGGAATAGATTATGCGGTTCACGTCGGCTGTGTCGCGCGCCGAGGCATATCCCACCACGCTGAGCCCCTGTCCCTGCATGGGCTGGAACACGGAGAAGAGCGGGTTCTGCCTCTTCAGCTGCTCGGCCTGCGCCGATGCCGACTTCGAGTCGGCAACCTTGGTGGCCGTCTTTGCGGCTATCGCGGCGGCAAGCCCGGTCTTGGCAGAGTCTGCGGCGGCAACGGCGGTGTCGGCCTTTGCCGTGTCAGCCGGGGCTGCTGCGGTGGCGCTGCTGTCCAACGCGGCGTAACGCTGGTTGAGCTGAGCGAGCAGCGGCACGATCTCCTGGCTGTTGTAAGTCTCCCAGAACTCCAGGTTTGCGCTTCCCTGCAACAGCTTGCGCACGCGCTCCGGCTCCTTGATGCCAGGCATCTCGACCATTATTCGGCCCGTCTGCCCTTCGAGCTTCTGTATGTTGGGCTGCACCACGCCGAACTTGTCGATACGGTTGCGCACCACGTTGAACGAGTTGTCAACGGCCGACTGCACCTCGGCGCGCAGCGCGCGCTCCACCTCGGCATCGGTGCTCTGCGTGCTCACCTTGCCCTTGAGCTGCTGCGTGGCGAATATTTCGGCCAGGCGGTGGCCCGGAGCGTTCTTGCGATAGCTCTTGATGAACAGCGAGATGAAGTCATCCTGGCTGGTCTCTTCTTCCTTCTTGGCTTCCTCCATCGACTTCACGAAAGCAGGGTCTGTCTTGTGGTCGGCCAGAACAGCGATCACATCGGGCACAGAAACCTCCAGGACGACGTTCATTCCGCCCTTCAAGTCGAGGCCGAGACCAATCTCCATCTCACGGCACTGCTTCAGAGAGTAAATGCCGAGATACACCTTCTCGTTCATGATTGAGTCAAGATATTCCTGCCCGGCCTCTTCACCCATGGCCGCAGCCTTGCTCTCATAGTGGCGCGTCACGAACGAAAAGGAGAGGTAGAATATGCACACAAGCACAAGCAGAAGTGTGATAAACTTTACAATTCCTTTGTTTTGCATGTCTGTGTTATGATTGTTTTTTTTATTATTATTTTCTTCCCATACAAAATTTAGCCTGCAAATATAGCATTTTTTTTACATTGTTGAAAATTTATTGCCACTTTTCACGTCTTTTATTGCATTTTCAGCCAACAATAAATGGGATAATGGTCGGAAGCGGCTATTTTGCTGTCCACTGTGCATTGGTAAGGCTTGAAGTGCTTGGAACACATTATGTTGTCTATCCTCACGAAAAAGCCTTTCTGGTTATACGACAGCCCGATGCCCCTTCCGGTGGCCACGTAGCAGTCGGTAAGCCCCTTTGCCATCATTCGCCGCGTGTACGAAATGGGATTGTCATTGAAGTCGCCGCACAATATTATAGGATAGCGGCTGTGCTCCTGTATGTACTTATATACCGAATCGACCTGCGGCGCACGTGTCTTGGCGCTCGCGCAGAGCCTGTTGACGAGTTTCTTCGACTCGGCCCGGGCCTTGTGTTGCTCCACTTCGCCTTTCAGTATGTCCTTGTAGCTCTGGCGTTCGTCGGGCGACAGGTGCGTGCTCTCAAAGTGGTTGTTGATGACGAGCACCGTGTCGCGCCCCATCTTCAGGTAATACGCCACGCTGCCGTTGCCCGTCGAGGCGTATTCAATCCGATCCTCGCGCACTATCGGGTAACGGCTGTAGATGCCGAGCACGTTGGTTGTCTTCATGCCGTCAGAGATTATGGTGGTGTCAGAGTAAGCATACAGGCTGTCGAACCGCTCCTTCAGATTGCGCCCGCCGTACATATCCTCCTGCAGGCACACTATGTCGGCGCCGCTCTCCCTGATGTAATCCATTATCTCGCCTACGGCGTTGCCATGCCCGGGCGTCGAGGCAAAGCCCTTGACATTGTACGACAGCACCTTTATGGCACCCGCCGGCGGGTCCGGCCTGTGGTTTATCGGCATATAGATGCGTATCGGCACTATGGCGGCGGCGTATGCCAGGACGGGGATTATGACCATCCTACGCTTGAAGAGGAGCCAAAAGAAGAGGAAGCCGAGATTGATGACGAGGAACACGGGGAACAGCAGCCCGGCGGTGGCCAAGTATGGATGGTCGGCAGGATAGGCATAGTCTGAAAATCCCACCAGCCACATCACGATGCCCGTGGCCACATTGGCTCCAGCCACCATGTTGATTGTGAATGCCTTCAACTGCTTTACCATCGTTTTGCCCCGTCAATTATTACTGTTGTCAAAGAGCTTTTTCTTCTCCTCTTTGGTCAGGCTGTCGTAGCCGCTCTTGCGAATCTTGTCCAGAATGCGGTCTATCTCGTCCTGCTCGGCCTTCTTGCGTGCGTTGTACTCCCAGTCGGTCTCGGTCCGTGCGCGGTCTTCGTAACCGTCGCGCGGCTTGCCGTCCGGACTGTCCTTGCCGTATTTCCGCCGGTAGTTGTCAAAGCTGTTCTTCAGGCTGTCGAAGAACTGCGTGCCGTTGCTGCGGTTGTATCCCACGCCGGGATGCCTGCTCCAGTAGCGTATCATTAGGAATCCGAAGAGCATTCCGCCAAGGTGCGCCATGTGGGCCACGCCGTCGCCCGACGACCCTATGGCCGACATCAGCTCTATGGCGGCGTAGAACATCACGAACCACTTGGCCTTGATGGGCACAGGCAAGGGGAAGATGAATATGCGCTCGTTGGGGAACAGCATCCCGAACGCCAGCAGTATGGCGTATATCGCGCCCGACGCGCCGACCGTGGTGAACAGGTTGAGGAACTCCGGCACCTGCTCACGCGACATCATCATGCCGTCAACCATCACCATGGGGCTGTCGCCGCTGATGATGGGATAGAACTGTATGAACTGCGCCAGCTCCTGCATCAGGCCCGCGCCGACCCCGCACGATATGTAGTAGAAAAGGAACTTCTTGGCTCCCCACACGCTCTCCACCACACGGCCGAACATCCACAAGGCAAGCATATTGAACAGGATGTGGGTCAGACCGCCGTGCAGGAACATATATGTGAACAGCTGCAGCACGCTGAAGTCGCTCGCCATGAAGAAATGAAGCCCGCCAATGTCGGAGAGGCTCGGGTACACCAGCGTGGCGACGTATGCCAGCAGGTTTATTATCAGCAGGTTCTTGGTGATTGTCGGTGTATTGAACATAAATCCTATCGTCCGTTTGTTATCATTGCCGCAAAGGCATTTCGAGGGGCAAAATTACTAAAAATATCCGTCAAACCGCAGTATATGATGTCCTTTGGGATTATTTTTCAGCAAAAAACTCACTTTTTTTTATTTTTTGTTTGTTTTCTGAATTGTTTCCCCTAAATTTGCGATAGCAAACATTCCAAGCATCATTTCAAATCATATCATTAATAAAAAAGAAGTTTATGAACAGGACAGATTTAATCGAAAAGATTGCCGAAAGCACAAAGCTGACCAAAGTTGACTCCAAGAAAGCCCTTGACGCCACCATCGATGCCATCAAGAACGCCCTTGCAGCCGGCGACAGCGTGGCCCTCATCGGCTTCGGAACATTCAGCGTTGTGGAGCGCCCCGCTCACGAAGGCATCAACCCCCGCACAAAGGAGAAGATACAGATAGCCGCTAAGAAGGCTGTAAAGTTCAAGCCGGGCGCAGGCCTTGCCGATTCTATTGGCTAAATCCGGTGTCACGAAATAAACTTCGGGCAGGCTCTCCGCGGAGAGCCTGCCCGTTTTGTTTGCTGGCGGCGGCGCGGCGGTGGCCACAACCTTGCGCCGCGCCGCCCAACGCGACTGCGGTCAGGGCTGCTTGCCTATGTAGGCCAGTATGCCTCCGTCCACATATAGTATATGGCCGTTGACGAAGTCCGACGCGTCCGACGCGAGGAAGATGGCCGGGCCCATCAGGTCTTCGGGCGTGCCCCAGCGGGCCGCCGGGGTCTTGGACACGATGAAGCTGTCGAACGGATGGCGGCTGCCGTCGGCCTGGCGCTCGCGCAGCGGAGCCGTCTGCGGCGTGGCGATATAGCCCGGGCCTATGCCGTTGCACTGTATGTTGTGCTCGCCGAACTCCGAGCAGATGTTGCGCGTGAGCATCTTCAGTCCGCCCTTGGCGGCGGCGTAGGCCGACACCGTCTCGCGGCCCAGCTCGCTCATCATCGAGCACACGTTGATAATCTTGCCGTGGCCCTTCTTTATCATGCCGGGTATCACGGCCTTCGACACGATGAACGGCGCGTTGAGGTCTATGTCAACGACCTGGCGGAACTCCTCGACCGACATCTCGGTCATGGGTATGCGTTTTATGATTCCGGCGTTGTTCACCAGTATGTCTATCACCCCGAGCTCTTTCTCAATGTCGGCCACCATGGCCTTCACATCGTCTTCCTTGGTCACGTCGCAGATATATCCCCTTGCGTCAATGCCCAGCGCCTTGTAGTCTGCCAGCGCCTTGTCCAGATGCTCGCGGCTGCGGCAGTTGAAAGCTATCCTTGCGCCGGCCTTGGCATAAGCCTCTGCTATGGCGAAGCCAATGCCGTAGGCGGCTCCCGTCACGAGGGCCACCTTGCCTTCGAGCGAGAATTTGTTAAGTATCGAGTCCATTCAGCTGTTTCTCCTTATTGTTGTTGTGGGTTATTTCAAGTCTGTTATCTCCGAGAAGTCCTGGTCGCCGTAGTCGAGGTTCTCGCCTCCCATGCCCCAGATGAAGGTGTAGTTGTGTGTGGCGGCGGCGCTGTGTATGCTCCACTCGGGCGAGAGCACAGCCTGGTCGCCCTCCATCCAGATGTGGCGCGTCTCGTCCACCTGGCCCATGAAGTGGCAAACGGCCTGCCCTTTGGGCACCTCGAAGTAGAAGTAGGCCTCCATGCGGCGGCTGTGCACGTGGGCCGGCATAGTGTTCCACACGCTTCCGGGAGCCAGCTCGGTCATTCCCATCTGCAACTGGCACGTGGGCAGCACCTGGCTCACCAGCATCTTGTTGATGTCGCGCTCGTTACTGGTCTCCAGCGCGCCCATGTGGGCCACCACGGCGTCGGCCTTGGTCACCTTCTTGCAGGGATACTCCTTGTGCGCGGTCACGCTGTTGAAGTAGAACTTGGCGGGCTGCTGCGGGTCCTTGCTGGCGAAATACACGTCGCGGTCGCCGCGGCCTATGTAGAGAGCCTCCTTATATCCGAGGGTGAACGTCTCGTCGCCCACTTTCACTATGCCCTCGCCCAGGCCCACGTTGAACACGCCCACCTCGCGGCGCGTGGTGAAGTAGTCGGCTCTCAGCGGGTCTATGGCCTCCAGCTTCAGCTCCTCGGCCACGGGCATCGCCCCGCCCACCACCATGCGGTCGTACATTGAGTAAACCATGTTCACCTCGTCGGAGGCGAAAACCTTCTCTATCAGGAAGTCGCGACGAATGCGCTTGGTGTCATAACTCTTAGCGTCCTCGGGATGGGCCGCATAGCGAATCTCATAATTTGTTTTCATAATCTCCGGTATTTTGTTTGTCGTTGTTTTAATAGTCGTAGGTTGCGGCGGGCGCGCACGCGCCCCTCACGGCCTCGCAGCGCGCCCCGCCCCAAGGCCCTATACCATGCAAAGTTACTCCTTTTCTGCCGATTGGCAAAACATTACGCCCACTTTTATGACATATTATAATATGACTGTCCGCACATTACCAACTCGATGCACACATCTTCCCTCCCTTTCCAAAGCTACCCTTTATACACAACTCGGTTATACCCAAATCGGTCATTAGACCGCCAGGAATATATTTTTTGTTCCTTTTCAGGCTTTCCAAGTGCTTTCGCCCTGCCAGCGGCATCTTGTCTGCCGCTTCGTCTCGACGTAGCCCGCTACGCCTTCAACAAAGGCGACTGCCAATCTGCACGCCGGCAAGACGAAATCACTTTGGACTCTAATGAACGATTTGGGTTATATGGGTAACATACCCTCCTATCAGCAATGCTCATTGGCTTGTCCCCTCCTTTTCCAAAGGAGGGGCGGGGGTAGTTTGCATATTACAAATACCCAAACTTAGCATTTAATATATTGTATCTCACGCGGTTAGACAAACCACCCATGCCCCTCCTTTAAAAAAGGAGGGGACAAGCGGAACGCCTTTCAAACGGGTTTGACAACTTGCGTACATTCATTTATTATAATACGCGCAAGGCCGCAAAAGCACCGCCGGCAACCCCAAACCCGCCTTAGGCAACCGGCACGACTCACGGCCTCCGGCCGAAACAGCGGCAAAGTCCACGGGATGGGCATCACCGAAATCCTACCGACAGCGGGCTACTTTCCGCCGCCGCAGAAGCCGGACACAGTGGCGGCGGCGCACGGAGCGCAACCGTGTTTTTGACATTCGGGCAGCCGTCTTCGCCATTTCCGTAAGTCATTGATAATCAGCGGGGTTACAAAACGTGCCGTTTTGCGCTGCAAAACGGCACGTTTCAGGCGACGAAACGACCCGTATTGCATCGCAGGGCGCGTAGTTTTATTGCACGAAACGAGCCATACTGCCGCGAAAAACCTGATTGCCAACAACTTGCGGATGCACACCCATTTTGCCCGTATTTGCCGACCAAGTTACTTTTCGCCGCGAAAACGCCAGCCACGGACAAGTTGTCTGGCGCGGGGGCATGGCAGGAAAGCACTGCGCGTTTGCATACATTAACACAAACAGGCTGCCGGAAAAAGCAGCTGAACATATCTCCCGACGCTCTAATGCCCGCTCGTGGCCGACTCCATCCGGCAACACCTCCATTAGGTTTGCCCGCGCCAAGGCGGCTGCCGGAGAGCAACCTCCGGCGCATGGAGAGTGGCGACGCACTGCCACGGCCACGCTGCAGCCGGCCTACCGGCACAAAAAATCCGGGAAGCACGAATTGCACTGCAACTCGGCTCCCCGGATTCTGTATAACAATTATTATGGAGTTTCTGTAGGAAACTTACTCGGCGCGAAGCGTGAAACGCTTGAAGGCAACCACCGTAAGGTCCTTGTCGGCAGACTTCAGATAGTCGGCCACGGTGAGCTTGCTGTCCTGTATGAACTCCTGATTGAGCAGGCAAGAGTCCTTGTAGAACTTGTTCATACGGCCCTTGGCGATGTTCTGCACCATCTGCTCGGGCAGATTGGCAGCCTTCTCCTCAGCGACGGTCTTCTTCAGCTGGCGTATCTCCTCGGCCTGAGCCTCGGTGATGTTGCCCTTCATTATGCCTTCGTTGATGTGCTCCTCGTTCTCGGCGATGTAAAGGTTGAATCCGGCCTTCTTCAGAGCGGCCTCAACGGCCTTCTGCACCTGCTCCTCCTTGGTCTTCTCCACGGCAACCTTGAACTCGCTGTCCTTCACTTCCTGGGGCACGCTGGCCTCGTCGAGAGCCACGGGATTCATCGCGGCCACCTGCATGGCAACGGCGTGAGCCTGCTCCTCGGCCGGCTTGTTGGTCTGAACCATCGTGCAGAGGGTGTGCTTGCCCATGTGGTCGTAAACCGAAACGTTGCCGCCCTCAAGATAGTTGTAGCCGTCAAGCTCCATCTTCTCACCGGTGATGCCCGAGCGTGCTATCACTGCGTCCTGCACCTTTGTGCCGTCTGCGAGGGTAAGCTCCTTCACCTCGTCGAGCGACTTGGCCTTCACAGCCACGGCGGCATCAAGGATGTCCTGTGTCAACTTGATGTAATCGGCACCGTTGGCCACGAAGTCCGTCTCGCACTTCAAGGCAACGATTGCGGCAAAGTCGCCTTCGGCCTTCACGAGAACGCACCCGTTTGAGGTCTCACGGTCGCTGCGCTTGGCAGCGATGGCCTGGCCCTTCTCACGGATTATTTCCATTGCCTTGTTGAAATCGCCCTCAGAGTCGGTCAAGGCTTTCTTGCAATCAGACAAGCCCGCGCCGGTCATCTTGCGGAGCTTCTGTATATCTGCTATTGAAATAGCCATAATTGTATCTTATTTAATGAATGTGTTTGATGGAATATGAAAATGAACATGGCCATCGGCAGCGGCCTCCCGCACTTGCGCTCCGCGGCGCAGGCACTGACAGGCATCCGCAGCCGACGGCCATACTTTGTATTTATGCCTCTGCGGGAGCCTCGTCGGCGGCAGGAGCCTCAGCCACGGGAGCGGTCTCCTCTGCGGCAGCCTCTACGGCCTTGGGAGCGTCCTTGCGGGCCTTGCGGGCGCGCTTCGGCTTGTCCTCTCCGCCCTCGGCCTGTGCCTGTGCGGCGGCCTCGTCGGCCTTCTCGGCCTTGCGCTCCTCCAAGCCCTCGGCAATGGCGGTGCAGCAAGCGTTGAGAATGGCCTCAACGCTGTCCTTGGCATCGTCGTTTGCGGGAATCACGAAGTCGATGTTCTTGGGATTGGAGTTGGTGTCCACGATTCCGAACACGGGGATTCCCAGACGGTTGGCCTCGCGCACGGCGATGTTCTCCTTGAGCACATCAACCACGAAAATGGCCGAAGGCAGGCGCGTAAGGTCGGCGATGGAGCCGAGGTTCTTCTCAAGCTTTGCGCGCTGGCGCGATATCTGCAGCAGCTCGCGCTTGGAAAGGTTGGCATACGTGCCGTCGTTCATCAGCTTGTCGATGTTGGCCATCTTCTTCACTGCCTTGCGGATGGTGGGGAAGTTGGTGAGCATTCCGCCCGGCCAGCGCTCTATCACGTAAGGCATATTGACAGCGGCAGCCTTCTCGGCAACCACTTCCTTTATCTGTTTTTTAGTAGCTACGAAGAGAATCTTCTTGCCCGAGCGGGCTATCTGCTTCAGTGCCTCTGCGGCCTCGTCAATCTTGGCCACAGTCTTGTGGAGGTCTATGATGTGGATTCCGTTGCGCTCGGTGTATATATAGGGAGCCATCGCGGGGTTCCACTTGCGGTGCAGGTGGCCAAAGTGGCATCCGGCCTGCAGCAACATATCAAAATTTGTTCTTGACATTGTCTCTTGATACTTTAAAAATTGGTTTACTTTCTTTTTTATTCTAATTGTTAGAATCAGCCTGCGGGTAATCCTGCGAGCGCCCTGTGGGGCTGCCCGGCCTGCCACCGCGCCGCCGCGTTCAGGCCGCGGGCGGCACCGCGCGGACGAAGAGGAGTCGCGCAGGTTTAGATACTAAACACTGTCCAGCACACACCCATGCACTGCCCTGCCCCTGAGCCTCATGCGGCGCGGCTGGCAACGCCGTCCGCCGTGCGGCCCGCATCCGGGCAGGATGCAGCCTCGGGAATGTTAACGCTTGCTGAACTGGAAGCGGCGACGAGCCTTGGGGCGACCCGGCTTCTTGCGCTCCACCTCGCGTGAGTCGCGTGTCAGGAATCCCTGATCCTTCAAAGCCTTCTTGTCTTCCTCGTTTACCTTGACGAGAGCGCGGGCGATGCCCAGGCGCAGAGCCTGGCTCTGGCCGGTGAAACCGCCGCCGTCGAGGTTGGCCTTTATGTCATAGTTGCCCTCAACTCCGAGCAGCATCAGGGGCTGCTTCACCACATACTGCAGTATGGCAGAGGGGAAATATTCTGTAATGTCTTTCTTGTTGATCGTAATCTTGCCTGTACCCTCACAAAGATACACACGGGCCACGGAAGTCTTACGACGACCTATTGCATTAATTACTTCCATTGTTCCTTAGTTTATTTGTACTGGTTGATATCTATTGCCTTGGGCTTCTGTGCCTCGTGCTTGTGCTCTGTTCCCTCATAGATGTAAAGGTTGCCCATCAGGCTGCGTCCCAGCGGGCCCTTGGGCAGCATTCCCTTCACTGCATGGCGCAGCATCTTCTCCACGCCGTCCTTCTTTGTGCGGAGCTGCGCAGGCGAAGTGAAGCGCTGGCCACCGGGATAGCCCGTGTAGCGGGTGTAAACCTTGTCCGTCTCTTTCTTGCCCGTGAACACCACTTTCTTGGCGTTGATGATGATGACGTTGTCTCCACAGTCCACGTGGGGAGTGAAATTGGGCTTGTACTTTCCGCGCAGCAGCTTGGCCACCTTCGAGCAAAGACGGCCCACTACCTGATCGCTGGCATCGATAACGACCCACTCTTTCTTGGCCGTTTCCTTGTTGGCGGAAATAGTCTTGTAACTTAAAGTGTTCATTTTGAATTTTAATTAACTACTAAAAAACATTTTACCTTGTTGTATGCCCGCATTTGCTGCGGGGTTGGACGGCGATTCACTAACCGACGTGTCCGGCCAAAGACACGGCTATTAACACTCCGCCCGCGGGGACTCTAAGGAGCATCCCCTAATAATCGGTCTGCAAAGGTACATATTTTCAAGTGATTATATAGAGGTGTTGGCTTCGGCCGATGCGATATTTATATTTATTTAACACCAAGCCCCGGCATCAAACAGACCACAAAGCGGCTGTGGCCTCAAAACGACACACCCACCACACAAGACAGAGCAGCTGTTTTGCACATTATATATATTATGCTCTACAAACGCCCTAACGGCTGATTTGACATTAACACTTTTATGTTAATGTCCGGCGGACGGCACGAAGCAGGCAACCAACTGACAGCCAATGGGTTACAAAACGCACCGTTTTGCAACGCGAAACGTGCCGTTTCGAACTGCAAAACGGCGCGTTTGGGACTTCAAAACGGCCCGTTTCGGAATGCGGAACGGCACTGGCAAAAGAGCAAGGCCGCGCCGTATGTCTCTAACTGAACATTTGCAAGTAGGAGGAGACGAGCAGGTGGCAATATCAATGCCCGTCAATTGCTCACGGTCAGCACGCCGTATGTCCCGGTGGTGGTGGCCCGGTAGCGCACAAGGCGGCTGGAGTTGTCGCCATCCTGCGAGCCGCTGCTGATTATTCCGCCGTTGTTCAAGTCGTAAGAGCGGTTGCAGTTGGAGCACGTGGCCTGCCCGTCGTTGCCTATGGACAGCGTGCGGTCTATCAGCCCCGTGCCCGAATAGCAGGCCGGGCACTGCGCGTCGTAAGCGTAGAACACGGGGTTCACTATGTCGGCGTTGCCATAGCCCACTATGAGTCCGTTGCGGCGGCCGAGCCGGCGCGTGCGCTGCTGGTCTATGGCGTTGGCTATGCTCTCTGACGAAAGCCCATGGTTGTTGGCGAACACAAAGTAGGTGGCACCCGAGCGGACGGTTGTCGAGATGTGGCAGAACACGCCGGGAGACATCGGGTCCATGGCCGTGGCGAGCGTGGTGTTCTGGTGCGTGGAGTTGTCGAACACGAGATAGCACGGCTCGTTGCTGTACTGCTCGTCGGCTTTCGCGCAGGCCGACATCGCCAATGCGGCCGCAAGTATGTGGAAAAGCGTGCGCCGGGTCATGCAAGCAACTGTCTTTCTGCCTCCAACATTCGCTCGAAGTGGAAGCCGGCCATGGTCTCTTCCATCATCGCCTTTATCTCGGCGTTCATCAGGTTGCCCATGCTGCCCTCGTGCGTGTGGCGGATATTCTTGTCGGGCACAAACGTGCCGGCCTCTATCTCCAGCCCCACCTTCTTGTAAGCGTCGCGGAAAGGCACGCCCGAGGCGGCCAGGCGGTTGACCTCCTCCACAGAGAACATCGCGTCGTACATGGGGTTGTCGAGTATGTCGCGGCTCACCTCCATGCGGTTTATTATGTAGGCCGCCATGCCGAGGCAGTCTTTCAGCTCGGCGAAGGCAGGCAGGAACACCTCCTTTATTATCTGCAGGTCGCGGAAGTAGCCCACGGGCAGGTTGTTCATGATGAGCGTTATCTGCTGCGGCAGGGCCTGCAGCTTGTTGCACTTGGCGCGTATCAGCTCGAACACGTCGGGGTTCTTCTTGTGCGGCATGATGGAACTGCCTGTGGTGCATTCCTTGGGCAGGCGCACGAAAGCGAAGTTCTGGCTGTTGAACAGGCACGCGTCGAAGGCCATCTTGGCCAGCGTGCCGGCCACGGAGGCCATGGCGAAGGCCACGTTGCGCTCCATCTTGCCGCGCCCCATCTGGGCATACACCACGTTGTAGTCCATGGAGTCGAAGCCGAGCAGACTCGTGGTCAGGGAGCGGTTGAGCGGGAACGACGAGCCGTAGCCCGCGGCCGAGCCGAGCGGATTGCGGTTGGTCATGGCGTAGGCGGCGCGGAGGAAAAGCATATCGTCGGCCAGGCTCTCGGCGTAAGCGCCGAACCACAGGCCGAAAGAGCTGGGCATGGCCACCTGCAGGTGGGTATATCCGGGCATGAGCACGTCCTTGCACTCCTCGCTCTTGCCCTGAAGCTCGTCGAAGAGAGCCTTCACGGCGTTGGCGATGTCCATCAGCTCGTGGCGCGTGAAGAGCTTCAGGTCCACCAGCACCTGGTCGTTGCGCGAGCGCCCGCTGTGTATCTTCTTGCCAACGTCGCCCAGGCGGCGCGTCAGCATCAGCTCCACCTGCGAGTGGACATCCTCCACCCCGTCTTCAATCTCGAACCCGCCGCTCTCGCACAGGGCGTATATCTGCTTCAGCTCGGCCAGCAGCGCGCCCAGCTCGGAGGCCGTGAGCAGGCCTATGCTCTCCAGCATGGTGATGTGAGCCATGCTGCCCAGCACGTCATACTTGGCGAGATAGAGGTCCAGCTCGCGGTCACGACCCACAGTGAACCGCTCTATCTCCTTGTTTATCTCAAAGTTTTTTTCCCAGAGTTTGTTGGACATTGGTTGGTGTTTTTTGGTGAGACAGGATGGAGTTTTATAGGCTTCTTAGGCTGCGTAGGCCGCCTAAGAAGCCTAAGAAGGCAAAAGGCCGACCACGGCCTCCCTATTCATACCTTATGGCAGCCAGCACGTCGGCTATCTTTTCGAGGCCTTCCTGCAGAGGCTTGGCCACCATCCCCTTTATCAGCGGGTTCAGCTCGGCCTTGATAGTGAGCTTCATCTTGCTCGAAGCCTCGGTGACCGGCAGTACCTGAATCCACAGGTTGAACGGCAGTGGCGACTGTTCCGTCTCGAACTTTATGCACTTGGGCTCCTCACGCTCCACAATGCGCAGCCTCAGCTCGCCCACCGGGGGCACGCTCATGGCTATGGTGTCGCTGTCAAAGCTGAAGTCCTTTATGCGGTCGTCGGGCATCCTGTCGCGCACACGCTCTATGTTCGACAGGTCGCTAAGCATGGCGTAAACGGCCTGCTGGCTGTAAGGAATCTGCCTTATGCTGCTTTCAAATTTGCTCATCGGTAAGAGTGAAAAGTTAAAAATGAAAGGTTAAAAGTGAAAAAGGCCTGTTGACGAGGTGTGGCAGACGGCCTGCCTAACCTGCGGGCGGCACAGACGGCATAAAGAGACGCGCACGCACAGCCACCGCCAGCCACCCTATCCCCTCGGCCTTTTTTTATTTTTAATTCTTAATTCTTAATTTCCATCGTTCATTTCCAGTTGGCCGGATCCTTGCGCCACTCGTTTATGACACTCACATCCTCGTGCTTTATGTAACCGGTCTCAAGGGCATGGGCCACCACATGGTCATAGTCGGTGAGCGTCACGAGCTTCACGCCGGCCTCCTTGAATGCCTGTTCGGCCACGGGGAATCCGTAAGTGTATGACGCAACCATGCCTATCACCTCGCAACCGTTGTTGCGTATGGCCTCGACAGCCTTCAGACTGCTGCCTCCTGTGGACACAAGATCCTCGACAACGACCACCTTAGAGCCCGGCTCAAGGTTGCCCTCTATGAGGTTTTCCAGCCCGTGGTCCTTTGGTTTGCTGCGCACGTAGGCAAAAGGCAGGCACAGTTCGTCAGCCACGAGCGCCCCCTGTGCTATCGCCCCGGTAGCGACACCGGCAATGGCTGTCACCTCCGGAAAGTTCTCCAGCACGGCATGAGCCAGCTCCACCTTCACGAAACTGCGCAGGTCGGGATAAGACAATGTCTTGCGATTGTCGCAATAAAACGGCGACTTCCATCCCGAAGCCCATGTGAACGGGCTGTTGGGCTGCAGCTTTATCGCCCTCACGTCGAGCAACTTGGCTGCAAATGTTTTCTTTATCGAGTCCATTTTTTGCATTGATTGATGGTTATATTAGCTTGCAAAGATACAGAACATTTGGCAAAGCGTGCGCTGCCGGCAGTTAAAAGTAATTAAGAATTGAAAATTGAGAATGGAGATGGCCGCGAGGCGGGGCTGGTGGGAATGTTGGTTTTTAGGCTTCTTAGGCATCTTGGGCGACCTAAGAAGCCTATGCTCAGCCCTTATTCATCACCCATGGCGGCACGGCTCTCTCCATTCCCAATCCTCAATTTCCAATTATTTCGTCCTTCCGAGGGTCATCACGCTGAGCCTTATGCCCTCCACTGCGGCCATCGCCCCGGCGCAGGCCATGACGGTTGCGCCCGTGGTCACCACGTCGTCGACGAGCAGCACGTGACGGCCGCGCAGCCTCTCGGGAGCTTTCAGGCAGAAGAGCCCGCTCACATTGTCCTGACGGCCGAGGCGGTTCAGCCCCGTCTGGCTTGCCCTGAAGCCGGTGCGGACCACCGCCCGCACCTCCACCGGCATCCCCGTGACCGAGGCCACGCCCCGGGCAATGGCCTCGCTCTGGTTGTAGCCGCGCTGCCGCAGCCGCTTGCGCGACAGCGGCACAGGCACCAAGACATCGATGCCGGCAAAGAATCCGGCGGCGGCAAACTCCGTGGCGGCCAGCCGCCCGAGGTCGAAGGCAACGTCGGGACGGCCGAGATACTTCATCATATAAATGATGCGGGCGGCCTCAGAGCGGGGCTCGTAATAGAAGAACGACGCGGCGCGCTCCACCGGCATCAGCCCCCAGAACATCTGCGCCACCTCGTTGTCTGCCGGCGAGAGCCACGTGCCGGTGCGGGGCAGGCGCAACAGACAGGCCGAGCACAAGCCGTGCTCGGTGGCGGCGAGCCGGCCGCCGCACACGGCGCACAGGCGCGGCGACACGAGGTCGAGCAGCTTAGTCAGCAAGAGCGTCGCCATCAGCGTCCTCCATGTCGCCGGGCACGTCTATGCAACGGCGTATCAGAGCGTAGTCGAAGCCGCGGCTCAGGGCGAAACGCACCAGCTTGCGGTTCAGCTCGTAGCCGTCGGCGGCCTTCAGCGAGCGCGCCCGCGCCTTGAGCAGCGGGCGGAGCACGTCCAGGTAGTCGTCGTCGGCCACCTCACTGAGCACGCGGCGGCGCACGTCCTCGCCTATCCGCTTGGCCCACAGTGCCTGCTCCACCTTGCGGCGGCCCCACTTGTTGTACTTTATCTTGTCCCTCACCAGGGCGCGTGCATACCGCTCGTCGTCCACGAACTTGTGTTCCGTGAGGTATTCCATCACCCGGGCCGCGGCCTCGTCGCCCAGTCCCCAGCGGCGCATCTTCTCCGCCATCTCGTAAGAGCAGTGCTCGGCCTGCGAGCAGAGCGCGGAGAGGCGCAGCAGGGCTTCCTTTTCGGTCATTTCTTTCATTGCTTTCATAATGTGGCTTTGGTGAACCTGCGGCGGCCGAATCTGTCGGCCTGCTCCTCGGCGGAGGAGAATCCGGCGTCAAAGAGCAGGCCGCGCATATCGTCGGCGAAGGCTGGGTTAATCTCGAAATAGAGCGCGCCGCCCCGCCGCAGGGCCTTGGCAGCATAGCAGGCAATGGCGCGGTAGAAGCGCAGCGGGTCGTCGTCGGGCACGAAGAGAGCCTCGGCCGGCTCGTAGTCGAGCACGTTGCGCTCCATGCCGCTACGCTCACACTGGCAGACGTATGGCGGGTTGCTCACCACCATGTCCCACCGCGCCTCGTCGCGGGGCGGCCGCAGCGCGTCGTGCCGCGCCACGCAGACCCTTGCCCCCAGCCGCTCGGCGTTGGCAGCGGCCACGCGCAGCGGCACGTCGGCCACATCCCACGCCTCCACCCGCGCCCCGTCAATGTCCAATGCCAGCGTCACGGCAATGCAACCACTGCCCGTGCCGATGTCGAGTATGTCGGCAGACAGGCCGCCCCGAGCCGCCGCGTCGGCGCAAACCCAGCGGCACAGGTCCTCGGTCTCGGGGCGCGGTATGAGCACTCCCGGCTCCACGGCGAACGCGCGGCCGCAGAAGTCGGCCTCGCCCAGCACATACTGCACCGGCTCGGCCTGCATCAGCCGCCGCATTATTTCGCCCAATTCGTGCTGCCGGTCTGCGGATAATTGTGTAACTTTGCCGCAATAAACGTCGGCGGCACTCAGCCCGAAGCGCACATCGAGCACATAGCGCACAATGGCGCGGGCCTCGCCCTCGCCACATACGGCGGAAAGGGGCCGCCACAGGTCGTCGTAAGTCATGGTGCAAAAGTAACAAAATAAACGATATGAGCCAAATATTTGAAATCGATAAGCAACTGCAGGAAGACACATTGTACATGAGCCGCTGCCTGCAACTGGCCGCCTGCGGCATCTACGGGGCGCGACCCAACCCCATGGTGGGCGCGGTCATAGTGGCCCCGGGAGGCAGGATAATAGGCGAGGGATACCACGCGAAGTACGGCGAGGCCCACGCCGAGGTTAACGCCTTTGCCTCGGTGCGCCCGGCTGACGAGCCTCTGCTGCCGCAGTCTACGCTCTACGTGAGCCTTGAGCCGTGCTCCCACTACGGCAAGACGCCGCCCTGCGCCGACCTTATAATAGAGAAAGGTGTGCGTAGAGTGGTCGTAGGGTGCGAGGACCCGTTTGCCAAGGTGCGCGGGGCGGGCATAAAGAAGCTGCGCGAGGCGGGCATCAGCGTCACCGTGGGCGTGCTTGAGGAGGCGTGCCGCGAGCTGAACCGCCGCTTCATCACGTTCCACGAGCAGTGCCGCCCGTACATCATACTGAAGTGGGCGCAGTCGGCCGACGGCTACATAGACCACAAGCACCAACCCTTCATGCTGTCAACGCCCTACACGCAGATGCTCGCCCACAAGCTCCGGTCGGAGTGCCAGGCCATCCTCGTGGGCCGCGTCACCGCCGAGCGCGACCGCCCGCGCCTCGACGTGCGCTGCTGGAGCGGCCCCGCGCCGCGCCGCATGGTGCTCAGCCACAACCACGTCATAGACGCGGTGATATACGAATGCCGCCGCGACAACCTGCAGACGCTGCTCGTGGAGGGCGGAGCACTCACCCACCAAGCCTTCATCCATCGCGGCCTGTGGGACGAGATACGCGTGGAGACAGCCCCCATAGCTCTCGGCCATGGCACTCATGCCGCCTCGCTTCCCTCCAACATAGAGGAGAAGAGCCACGCCATTTACGGCCGGAACACCATCACCGTTTACAGGAAAAGCATTTTTCAAGATTTGGAATTTTGACCCGCCGCAACATCATGCGAACCGTCTCTGTAACACATTGACAATCAGCGGAATTACAAAACGTGCCGTTTTGCAGTGCAAAACGGCACGTTTTAGCGTCCGAAACGGCACGGCTATGATTTTGATACGGTTTTGGAGTAAGGCCAAGACTGCCTTTTACACAAAAAAAATCACTCTATACCATCGCCGCCACACAGGTCGCACACCACATGATAGTGGGCCACGACGACCTCTTTCTTGCACGTCTCGCACCACTTGTGCTGCCCGGAAGAATAGTATTCCTTTATTTTCTTGCCCGTACCGTTGCACAGGCGGCATATCTTACCCCCTGAACTGCCACGGCTGCTGCCTGAGGAATAGCTTGACGAACTGCCCGAAGTACCACCGGTGCCCAACGGAACCCAGCCCTGCCCATGGCAACCGGCACACACCAACGTGCCATGGCAGTTGGGGCATTGTATGGACCTGCGGCCGCCATACAACGAAGGAACAGATATTGTTCCGTCTCCGCACGGACACTTGCGTGTACCTTTGCAAATGGAGCAAACCATAGAGTTCTGCGGAAGGTTGTCCTTTGTGACCACCCCTCTTTGCGACTGTGACTGTGATTGTGATTGCGTGACAGACCTGCCTGCCTCTGTCAGGCCCTCAACAACGCCGGCCAACACACTCTCCAAGAAACTTTGGGCACCCGCTGTGCCGACCCACAGCAATGCCACTGCAACGAAAATGACTCTGATTCGTACCAACATAATTTTAATCTTTAAATTAAACACAACAACTTTTCTATTTGCAAATATACTGAAAGTTATCGACATGACAAACCGTTTCGCATTAAAATTAAATGAACATCTGCATTTCGCTAAGTTGTGAGTTGGCGGGGAACATTGCCTGCTGCGCCTGTTCATGGAGTTTGCGGACACGGCCCGCCAAGGCTATCGCCCATAACCCACGGGCAACCAAAGGGAGACTTGACTCCCGTTAACCACCAATGACAATCTGGCCGAAGCGGATACAAACTTAAATTTTTGACCAGCCGCAACCTCATGCGAGCCGTCTCTGTAACCCATTGGCAATCAGCGGTATTGCAAAACGTGCCGTTTTGCAGTGCAAAACGGCGCGTTTTAGCGTCCGAAACGGCACGTTTTGGAACACAAAACGGCGCGTTTCGCAAACCGAAGCGGCAGGCTTTGATTTTTTACCCAAACCGGCATCAGAGGCCAAAGCCTCAAACCGGGACAATCATTCCACCGTTATCACCACGCGGGCATAGCGGGTGAGCGTAGGCGTGCCGCTGTCGGTGACGGTGCAGACAAAGTGGATTGTTTCGCCGGGCCTTGCGTCTGCAGGAACGACAACGCTCACCTTGGCCTCATTGCCGCCTTCAACAGCCCGCCCCCGGTACGTACCGGCCTCGGCATAGTGCCACCAGCGGAAAGCGAGGCGGTCGCCGTCGGGGTCGGTGGTGGCCGAGGCATCGAGCGTCACAGTCTGTCCGGGCGTGGCGGTGATATCGGCCGGAGTGCCTGCGAGCCTCACCACGGGGTGGTGGTTGGCGTCGGCATAGTCAGCCACGCACCAGTCGGCACGGGCAGCGAAGTCGTTCTGCACATCCTTCATCCACCGCCATATAGGCTTGAAGTAGGCCGTGCGCACCGCCACCCGCCCCGGTTCCGTCCACCGCTCCATCATTTTAGACCAGCTATTGGAGACTCCCCATTTGCCGTCGGGATGGCTGTAGCCTCCGGCGGGCGGTATGTCCATCCACACCCCTGCCCTTACGTGCTCGTAGCGACCGCCCCATCCGCCGTAGGCGGGGCACTCCATGCTGCGCAGCCCGTTTGGCACCGAGTGCAGGAAGGCCGGGGTGTCGCCCTCGCCGTTGAACGCTCCGTCCTTGTTCTCGTAGGCGGCGCATAACGGCCCGTGGCCGTCGATGATGTTGGCCGTCATCCACGGAGCCTCGAAATATGGCTTCACGTCTGCCGGCAGCACCTTCGGCCAGATGTAGGCCATGCAGTCAAACTGGTCTGAAATTATCGTAGTGATGTTGAACTTCTCCCAGTGCGGGCGAATGTACCGCTGGTATGTGTCATCTTGTTCCCATATTAAGAACAGCCGCGTGCGCGCGGCCACCTCGCCCATGCGGTCGGGATGCTCTTCCTCGATGATGCGCAGCGCGCGCGATAAGGTGTTGCAGCCGCCCCACGCCTGCACCCACACGGGGCGCGGATCGGAGCCGTCGAGCAGTATCCGAGCTATAAGCTCGGCCCCGGGGGTGCGCGCGCTGTCTTCGCCCACGCCGCCGACGTTGCCCACACGCCAGCGGGCCAGCAGACTGTCGGGCTCGGGATAGAGCGGCGAATGCTTCTTCAGATTGGCGTAAACCTTGGCATAAAGGCCGATATAGTCGCACACCCAGTCTACGGGCTGAAGCGCATTCCAGCCGCGCCCGCCCTGCCAGTGGAACTCGGAACTGCTGTTGACGATGGCCTCAACGTCGAACTCGTTGCACGTGAGCAGGAATCTCACCATCGAAGCCTTGTCGTCGGCCTCGCCGTCGGTGGTGACGATGACGCGCGACCTCTCGTCGACGGTTGCGCAAACGGGCGCACCGAGACACACAAGCATAAGCAACGCCATCGCGGTTTTAACTATGATCTTTTTCATAACCGTTGATAATAGAAAGAGGAAATATGAATGTCCGCAAGTTGCAAAGTAATTATATGGAGTTAACGGAAGTTAGGCTTCCCCGCGGTCGCCCGGAGCAGGCGAAAATTAAAAGCTAAAGGTTAAAAATTAAAAGGAGTTGGCAGTTGGAAAGTCAGCGGCTTTTGTCTGTACTCCCGTCTCCTGCCTCCTGTCTCCTTTGCAAAGCATTCGTCCGCTAACTCCATGAACGAGCGCAGCGAGTGATAACTTCCGGTAACTCCTGCTAACTCCAAGCATTTGGCAGAATGCGGATAATCATTATAAGAAATGTCACTGATGCGTGTCGGCATACCACTCAGTCTGGGTCCATGCCTCGGCATATTGGCTCACTGTTGGCGCCGAGGTGGTGATGCCGGAGTAGGCGCGGATGGGCTCTACGCCCGTAATGGCCGAATAGTATTGCGGGGTGTTGGCCTTGTGTGGAACGGCTTTCTGCAGCTGTGCCTCAAACTCCGAGAGCAGCGCAGAGTCGGGACAGAGGGCCGCCATATAGTCGCCAAAGTCGTAGAAGATGTGGGGCGAATAGCCGTCCATGCGCTGCAGGTAGGGCAGCAACGAGGTGTCGAAGGTGTAGGCGGCGTTTATCTTGCGCACCACGCGAGCCAGACTGTCAAGCTCGGCGGTGCAGGTCACGCCGATGGTGCCGTATGGGTAAGGCACGCCGCTGTAAGGATCGACATACGAGGAGTAGAAACTGAGGAACGCCGAGCACACCGCCGCGTAGTCGGGCGTGCCGAGCAGGTGCGGACCTATGTCGGCGTATGGCATCCCGTAGGCCATTATCTCGGTGGGGCAGCCTATGAGGCAGTCGGTGACATGGCGCAGGTCGTAGGCCGCCTCGACAGACGACATGAAGCAGTCGTCGAAGAGTATGAAGTCCATGTGCATCCCGGCGGCCTCTATCCCCTCGGCCAGGGTGGTGATGTCGGTCTGCACGTCGGAGGTGGTTCCGCCGAAGAAGCGCGTCAGCGGATCGCCCTCCGCCTCCCAGTGAAAACGGAACTCGGGCGCAAGGCCGCGCGAGCGGCTGCGCGTGACGGGCACCCAGCCCATGCCGTGGCAGCCTATGGTCATGGCGTAATGGTCGGCCGGAGCGGCGGCCTTCACGTCGGCCAGTATCGAGGCAATGCCCTCGGCGGTGGTGTAGGCGGGCGACGTGTATTCCTTGAGCGTGACGCGACTGCAGCCCGAGCTGCCCGGCACAAGCTCAAAGAGCGTGGCCTCAGTGGCTGTGGTACACATGAAGACGAGCACGCGCTCGTCGGCCAGCCCCTCGGAGGCTATGGCCTGCTCCATGTCTGAGATGTTGTTGTAGAAAAAGGAAGTGAGGTTGGTTGACCACGGCAGATACATCAGCAGCGTGCGCTCCACGGGAACGGAAGGCCGCTCAGGCGTTTCGGGTTCGTCATCGTCAGAACACGAGGCCACGGCCATGCACAAGGCCACGGCCAGCACCACTGCCGCCGCGCGGGCAAGGCGTGCATAAAGTCGGTCTGTAAGGTTTGCCATGTGTTCAATAATATGTCAGATGTAATTGAGAAGGTCGGCAAAGCGGCTTATCTTGACAAGGCGCTTGTGCTCGAAGTCGGCCGTGCGCTCCAGCTGCCACGTGGCGTGGAAGGGTATGTGGACAGCCGCCGCACCGGCAGCCAGAGCCGGCGCCACATCGCTCTTCAGCGAGTTGCCCACCATGAGCACACTGCCCGGGGCGAGCCTGAGGCGGCGGCAGAGGTTGAGGAAGGCGCGTTCGGTCTTGTCGGAGACAATCTCCACGTGCTGGAAATACTTCTCCAAGCGCGAGCGGCGCAACTTGTTCTGCTGGTCGAGCAGCTCGCCCTTGGTGAACACGGCGAGGCGGTAGCGGCCCTCCTCGTAGAGCCGCGACAGCGTGTCCTCAACCCCCGGCAGCGGCGTGGCGGGCAGTTCGAGCAGCCGCTTGCCCAGGCGCAGCAGCTCGCCTACGGCCTCGCCGCCTATCTGCCCGCCGCTCAGGGTCACGGCGTTCTCTATGAGCGACAGCACGAAAGCCTTGCAGCCGTAGCCGAGCAGCGGCATGTTGGCCTCCTCTGTGCGGAAGAGCGAGGCCGAGACGTCCTCGGCACGCGCCCACGGAGCCAGCAGGCGGCAGTACTCGCGCTCCACGTCATCAAAATAAGTCTGGCAGTCCCACAGCGTATCGTCGGCGTCAAAGACCACCGCCTTTATGTCTCTGAACTTTTCCATCGGTGCAAAGTATGTGCAAACGGGCGGCAGGAGAGCTTGCCCGCAGTTGCCCGAGTGCAGCTTAACTTATGCAAAGTTAAGCAATTTACGCGAGATACTGCGGGTGAGGGCGGCGCATATCAGCGTTAAAGAACGCTAAAGGAGCGGCAGGCGCGCCTGCCCGGCGGACGGGCTACTCGTCCCACTTCAGGTCCTCACCCCAGTGGGCTGTGGCCTCGCGAGCCTCGCGCTCAAGAATCTCCTTGGCCTTGCGCGGATAGAAAATCATGCGGAGCGACTGGTTGTAGTTGAAGTAGTTCCACACCCAGTTGAGCATGACAAAGACCTTGTTCCTGACGCCGAGTATGGAACGCAAGTGGACAACGAGCCACATCACCCACGCCACGAAGCCCGCCATCTTGACGCTGGAGAACTCGCACACGGCCTTGTTGCGCCCCACGGTGGCCATGGAGCCGAGGTTGCGGTAGCGGAACGGATGCAGCTTCTTGCCCTTTTCGAGGCGGCGCAGGTTGGCGGCGAGGTTGCGCCCCTGCTGTATGGCCACCTGCGCCAGCTGCGGGTGGCCGTGGGGATAGTCCTTGTCGCCGCCCTCCATGAGGCACTGGTCGCCGATGCAGAACACGCCGTCGAGGCCCTTGACGCGGTTGAACTCGTCAACGAGCACGCGCCGTCCGCGGCCCAGATGCTCCTTGCCGAGGTTGCCCACCTCGCTGCCGGCCACGCCGCTCACCCAGATGAAGGTGCGCGTGGCTATGGAGCTGCCGTCGGCCAGCATCACCTTGTGGTCGCGGTAGTCGGTCACCATCTTGTTGAGCAGCACGTTTACACCCATCTTGCGGAGGAAACGCTCCACGGCCTCCGACGACTCGGGCGAGAGCCCGGACAGCAGGCGATTGCCCGCCTCTATGAGATATATGTTCATCAGACTGGAATCGAGGTCGGGATAGTCGTGCGGCAGGACGGTGCGCTTCATCTCGGAGAGCACCCCGGCCACCTCAACGCCAGTGGCCCCGCCGCCCACTATGACCACGTTGAGCAGTTCCTGCTGCTCCACCTTGTTGGCGCAGGTGATGGAACGCTCAAGGTTTGCCAGGATGGCGTTCTGCAGCCCCATGGCCTCGCTGACCGTCTTCATGGGCATGGCCTCTTCCTCCACATTCTTGTTGCCGTAGAAGTTGGTGGTGCTGCCGGCAGCCAGCACAAGGTAGTCGTAGTCCACCTTGCCTATGGATGTCTGTATCAGCTTCTTCTCGGGGAATATGGCGCGCAGCTCGGCCATGCGGAAATACACGTCGCGGCGGCGCGAGAACAGCTTGCGGAAGGGGAAGGAAATGGAACTGGGCTCCATGCCCGCCGACGCCACCTGATAGATGAGGGGAGGAAACTGGTGATAGTTGTTCTTGTCTATCAGCACTATTTGAAACCCGGAGTTCTTCAGCCGCTTGGCCACATTGAGGCCACTGAAACCGCCTCCGACAATGACCACGCGCTTCTTGTCACCTTTCTCGATGTTCAGACTCATTGCTCAATAATTTTATTATTCTACGTTACTTGAATTCATATCCAATGCAAAGTGTCACAAAATTAGTGGTTTTAAGCCGATTTCCATGGGCAGCACAGTGTTAATAAAACATAACCAAGAGGCTTTGCTTGCCCAAAATCAACAAAAGGACAGCCCAAAACGCCAAAGCGCAAAGCCGGGAAAGCAAAACAGCATTGCCCTTGCGGAAAGAACCATTCCATATCAAACAGGCTATTGAATACGATTAAACGAAAGTCCGCAACAACAATGAGGTTAAATAAACCTAACCAACCGTCTATTTGTATAATATTGTTTAATTTCAAGATAAAGAAAGTGTAACATATATAATAATTCGCTAAATTAATAGCGAAAAAGTAACAGTAATTCGACAAGAATTGAATGCTGCCCATAGTTAACAATCCCTATGTCTAACCAAAACTAAAAACAAGAAACATGAAAAAGCATTTATTTATATCCATTACGGTGAGTTGTCTGTTCGCGACAGCCAACGCGCAACTCCGGGTGAACAACAATGGCGACGTTACCATCAACCGCAACGTCGAAGTGACAGGCAACATCAGTGTGGCCGGAACAATCAGCGGAGCCATCCTCGGCAATGAGGCCGGCAGTGCCGCCTCGTCGGCAGGCATTGCCTCGCAGACCGCCCACGACAAGCTGTCGGGCATGAAGGCCGTGGCCTACTACAAGGACGCGCAGACAGCAGGCATCGTGGAGGAAGGCACAGACAGCCGGAGTGCCATCGAAACGCAGAGCCTCGCTAAGATGCACTACGGCCTGTCCGCCGAGCAGCTCGCGGCTGTCTATCCCGACCTTGTCTATGAGCTTGAAGACGGCACAAAGGCCATCAACTACATGGAGCTGGTGCCGCTGCTGGTGCAGGCCATCGGCGAACTCAACGCCAAGGTAGCGGCTCTCGAAGGCGGCGGCAAGACACGCGCCATGGCTGCGCAGGCCACAGGCATCGCCAGCGCGGACAGCGATGCGGGAGCAGCCATCGGACAGAACACGCCAAACCCCTTCGCCGTCTCCACAACCATCCGCCTCTCCGTGCCTGCCTCGGCACAGTCGGCGCAGCTCTGCATCTACGACATGGGCGGGAAGCAGCTCCGACAGATCTCCATCGCCGACCGCGGCGACTTCTCCATTGCCATGACCAACGAAGGCCTTGACTCCGGAATGTACCTCTACAGCCTCATCGTCGACGGCAGCCTCATTGGCACACGGCGGATGATCATTGCAAAATAGACCAAGTACCACCTGCTAAAAATAAAGATTATGATGAGAACATTATTGCTGGCTACAATGCTCGCCGCACTGTTGCCACGCGCATCGGCACAAGACAACGCCGACCCGACGCACGTCACCGTTAACGTGGGCGCGGAGCGGCTCGAAAGCCTGCTCACCGACGAGCAGAAGCAATCGGTGACACACCTCACCGTCACCGGCACGCTACAAGAGGCTGATTATGCTTACTTGCGCGCGGGATTGCTCAACCAACTCAAAGAACTCAACCTGCGCGATGCCGATATTGACACCATCCCAGAGCATGCGTTCCATTGCACCCTAAAAGGTAACATTCCTGATTTCGAGCACACGATCGTGCTTCCTGTAGGATTGAAGCATCTTTCAAACTACTCCTTGTCCATAGTTGGCTATTGCTCTGCAGAACTAACGGGTGCATACCCCACGCTTGGGCGTAATGTATTCAACGAATTTAATGATACGGGATGCAGCATCATGCCTTCAGAAAGCAATGACGATTATAAGATGGATCTGGGCATTCTGATTTCTGCGGAAGGGGACATAATATACCGCAATAACAATTTCTATATGGACACGATTCCGGATCATGCACATACTATATATGCCAATGCTTTCGAGAATTGCATGATAGTTGGATCGGTAAGCATTCCCGCTACTGTTGATTCAATAGGGGATATGGCATTTGCCAATATGCAGATGGGATATACTGCAGGTGCAGGTCCTATACCGTATTTGCTTTGCCGTGCCACGACACCACCAAAATTGGGCAAGGATGTCTTTCTTGACGAAAAGAGGAAGGGACCTCGCGAGATTTATGTTCCAGACGAAAGTGTGGATCTGTATAAGTCAACAGAAGGATGGAAAGACAAATCCATATTGGGATTGAGTGTATCAAGACCGGCAGGAATAAAAGGAGTACAGGCAGGAAATCCATCAATAACGGTGACAGAAAACGCGGATGCATATATACTACAAGCTGATAAGAATATAATAAAAGTAATATTGTACGATGCAACAGGACGATTGCTTTCTTCTATCACGACCTGTTCTCTAAAAAAAGAGATACCTCGAAACACTCTCTTGGCACCCGTATCAATTGCACGGGTGAACTTCGCCGATGGAACAAGTGAAACTTTAAAACTCATGCCATGAAACGATTAATATTCATATTGATAGCATTCGTTGTGTCTGTTATTACCACAAATGCTCAGATAACAGGTCTTATAAATATAGATAAGACAGGCTTGCAATTGGCTCATGGGCTGCTATATCGTGGAGTTTGAGCAAAACGGTGAAGACCGTGCCGCATACGGCGAACAACTGTTGAAGAAACTGGAACAGCGGTTGAATGTCAAAGGGCTGAACGAGCGCAGGTTTCGCGAGTTCCGTCGGTTGTACCTCGTTTATCCACAACTGAAAGAGCCTATCGCACAATACCTATTGGCAGGAAGCGAAATTCGGCACACACTGTCCGCCGAATTTGCAGAACCAATTCGGCGGTTATTGACCGCCAAATCCGATGATGAAATTCGGCGGTCAATAACCGCCGAATCTTCTCAATATATTCAATCTGCTCAAAACAGATGGATAACCCCACCTGAAAAGTTATTTAGTCGTCTATCGTCCACTCATTTGAATGCGATTTCTCCCATTGACAACCCCATTAAACGTGCTTTCTACGAAATGGAAGCCATTCGGGGCTGTTGGTCAGTAAAGGAGTTGGAGCGGCAAATCAATTCCCTCTATTACGAGCGCAGCGGATTGTCGAAAAACAAGGAAGCCTTGTCTGCCTTGGTGCAGCAGCAAGCCACACCGTTGCAACCCAAAGACGTTATCAACACGCCCGTCACGCTGGAATTTCTTGGGCTGAACGACCGTGCCTTGGTAACGGAGAGCGACTTGGAGCAATCCATTTTGGACAACCTGCAACGCTTCCTGTTGGAAATGGGACATGGCTTCTGCTTTGAAGCTCGGCAAAAGCGCATCCTGATAGACGGGGATTATTTCTTTGCTGACCTCGTTTTCTATCACCGCATCTTGAAATGCCACGTCATTGTGGAATTGAAG
>CALUHC010000033.1 GCA_944320355.1 uncultured Prevotella sp.
CACTATGCCATCTGAGTATGCAATTTGAAAATTTCCTACGTTTCCAAATACTTGATGAGCATAACGCTTCTTCTTTTTTCATATGTCTTGAACCGAGATTCCTCAATTCTCCTACAAAAGTACTAAAAAATCGTAATAATAAACCCTTTACAGGCAATTTATTACGATTGGGAAGCACAATGAACTGCCGAATTGAGATGGATTTTCGAGGTATGTTTGCCCGGTTGCTGAGGAGCATAGCGGGCTATGTGACGAAGAAAACGGGCGAATATAACCGAAAAGACACTCAAGACGGCAGGTATAAAAGACAAGTTTTATAAAATCAAAACAGCTTCTAAGTGAACAAAACAAAGCGGCAAGCCGGGCTGCCGCCCGTGGTATTGCAGCACTGCGTAAAAACCGAACACAAGCCTTGTAGCCTTTGATTTTTGCCACGCCGGGACACGTTTCGCAACGTCTATGTAAGTCGTTGATAATCAGTGGGGTTGCAGAACGTGCCGTTTTGCCGTGCGAAACGGCACGTTTTAGCGTCTGAAACGGGCTGTTTTGGAACGCGAAACGACACGTTTCGCAAGACGATACGGCAGGCCTTGATTTTTGACACAATCAGAAAGGAATTAACCACCTGCCACTTTGCAGGTTATTTTGTGGTTATACGGTATGACTTCAAGATATATCTCGAATGCCAAACGAAAGAAAACAAGAGACAAAATCCATGAAGCGACAACGGCTATCCGAAGTGTTCGTACTCAGAAACGAAAAAGTTCTCGATATCGCTTATGAGGTTTGGCTCTTTTAAGAGCATTTTCCGGTTTATCAGCATATACGAACTCTTGCCTTTATTCTCTTTGTGATAGAAGTCGTTGTCACTGAAATAGGTTGCCATCAAGGTTGAATATACGCGATAACGCTTGGTACAGTAGGTGCTCTCTTCATCTAAACCGTTAGCCCCGATGAAACCGAAAGAGGCCATGTCATCATCGTTATAGATTGAAAGCATGATGTTTATGCAGGTATTTATAATCCTCCTCGGCTCGAAAGTATTGGTCACCAACCTGTATCTGTTGGGCGAATTGCTGAAGCACTTGGGATAAACTTCACGGCATAAACATTGTGCGCATATAGTTCTATACGCACTATATAGGCCAAGTTCGACTTCGTTGACTTAAAAGAATATAGTTTTAAGGATATGTTTTTTCCGTTTGCATACTTTTCCACCTCGTTCATTACAAAGCGAAAAGGGTAAGCGTCTTTTAACATTACAGTAAGTACGGGTAAACAGAAATGCGCCGCCTCTCCAGCTCTTCTTTCGACACGTCAGACAAAGCGAAGTTCTCCTGCGGGCGCGGACAGCGTCCGTCTGTCGGCTTTTTCTTCAGAAGCGAATTGTGTCCCATTTCTTTTAATTTATATTACGGCACTTATGCCTTTAGGAAAGCTGATGCAAATAAGCTCGAAAGCGAACAAGTCCGCGAACGACCGAGCACAGCTTATTTTTTGCAAAGATAGTCAAAACACACAAAAAGAGTCGTTTGCACCTTGCGCTTTTGGTTTATTTAACTTTTCGACAGTTGCAAACAGATTCCACACACGCCCTCTTTCACAATAGCCACTCGCCAAACCAACACCCTAACAACCCGCAATCCGCACGGCAGACGACACGCCTGCCCGCCATGGAATCGACGAATCTACATCGGGTCAACGTCGAAGTATATCGTGACGGACTTGTAGCGTGCGTCGTCGTTGGTCTGCTTGCGGGCCATGCGGAGATAGCGGCGCGCCTTGGCGAGGTCGATGCCGAGTTCGAGCTTCAGCACTATCTTGCGTATGCAGAGGGCCTTCACGCGGGCCACGGCGGGCTTGTCGGGCCCGAGCACGCGCCCGCCGAACCAGCTGCGCAGCAGCGCGCCCATGTCATCGGCGGCGTGGCTCACCACCGAGTCGTCGCGGTGCTTCAGGTAGATGTATATGAGATGTGTGTAGGGAGGGTAGCCGAAGGCCTGCCGCTCGGCTATGATGTCGCGGTAGAACGCCTTGTAGTCGCCACGCACCACCTGTCCTATGAGCGGCGCGTCGGGGCTTTTGGTCTGCAGAATCACCAGTCCGCGGCTGCCCTTGCGCCCTGCGCGGCCCCCCACCTGGGCCATCATCATGAACGCCTGCTCGTAGGCCCGGAAGTCGGGATAGTTCATCATGGTGTCGGCGTTCAGGATTCCGACCACGCTCACGCGGTCGAAGTCAAGCCCCTTGCCTATCATCTGCGTGCCTATGAGCACGTTGGTGCGCCCGGCGGCAAAGTCGCCTATCAGCCGCTCGTAGGCCCCGTTGGTGCGCGTTGTGTCGAGATCCATGCGCGCCACGCGCGCCTCGGGCAGCAGGTCGCGCACCCGGTCCTCTATCTTCTCCGTGCCGTAGCCCTTGGCCCGCAGCTCCTTGCCGCCGCAGGCGGGGCACACTTGCGGCACGTCATACACCGCCCCGCAGTAGTGGCACGTCAGTTGGTTCATGCTGCGGTGCAGCGTCAGGCTCACGTCGCAGTGCTGGCAGCGCGGCACCCAGCCGCATTGCTTGCACTCAATCATGGGCGCGAAGCCCCTGCGGTTCTGGAAGAGGATGACCTGCCGGCCTCCCTCCACGGCCTCGCGCATACGTGCCAGCAGCAGCGGGGAGAAGGGGCCGTTCATCATCTTGCGCCGCTGCAGGTCCTTGATGTCCACTACCTGGAATTCCGGCAGCTCTATTCCCTTGTAGCGCGAGGTCAGCTCCACCAGCCCGTACTTGCCCGTGCGGGCGTTGTGATACGTCTCCAGGCATGGCGTGGCCGTGCCCAGCAGCACCTTTGCCCCTGCCATCTGCGCCAGCACTATGGCCGTGCTGCGGGCGTGGTAGCGCGGGGCGGGGTCTTGTTGCTTGAACGACTGCTCGTGCTCCTCATCGACAATGACCAGCCCCAGTCGCGTGAAAGGCAGCAGCACGGCCGACCTTGCGCCCAGTATCACGTCGAACGGCGCCGCCGACAGTTGCTTGCGCCATATCTCCACACGCTCCGCGTCAGAGTACTTGGAGTGGTATATGCCCAGCCTGCCGCCGAACACGCGGCGTAGCCGCTCCATTATCTGCACCGTCAGGGCTATCTCCGGCAGCAGGTAGAGCACCTGTCGGCCGCTGTCTATGGCCTGCTTTATCAGGTGTATGTATATTTCGGTCTTGCCGCTCGACGTAACGCCGTGCAGCAGCGTCACGTTCTTCTTCAGGAGCGAGAACAGCACTGCGTTGTAGGCCTGCTGCTGCGCCTCGCCGAGTTGCTTCATCTTGGCGTAGTCAGGCTCGCCACCGGTGTTCAGCCTGCCCACCTCGCGGCGGTATGTCTCGATGAAACCGCGTGTTTCGAGGGCTTTTATGGCCGAAATGTTGGCGTGCGACGAGTTCATAAGCTCGTCGCGCGACACCTCCGTGACGTTCTCCTCGCTGCCGCCGTCGGCCACCGCCGCCCAGCCCGACAGCTGTAGGTAGGCCGCGAGGGCGGCCCTCTGGCGGTCGGCCCGCGCCAGTATGTCCATAGCCACGCGCAGGGCGCGGCTGCTGCGCAGCTCCGGCCGCAGGCGCACATACGTCTCCGTGCGCGGGCGGTAGCCCTCCTCTGCCTTCAGCCCCGAGGGTAGCGCGGCCTTGTAAACCTCGCCTATGGGCGACATGTAGTAGTCGGCTATCCACTGCCACAGCCTGTATTGCGTCTCCGTGAGCACCGGCTCGCGGTCGAGCACCTTCTGTATGTCGCGCACGCTGATGCCCTCGGGCTTGTCGCCGTGCGTGCGGATGACAATGCCCACGTGGGTGGTCTTGGTGCCGAACGGCACCGCCACCCTCACGCCAAACCTCACCCCGGCCTCCATAGCGGCAGGCACGGAGTAGGTGAACAGCCCTTCGAGAGGCACGGGGAGTATGATGTCGGCGTATGTCATGGTCAGTGTATGAGTGTGCTGTCGACCGCAAAGTTACTCAAAAATCCGCGTAATCAGCTTTCCACTCTTGCTTTTTCGGCGTCAATCGGTACAATCTGTGGTTGCAAAGATGAAGTGCTGGCTCAGCGCAGCCCGGTGTGATGCGCAGAGCTGAGCTCCGTCGGATTTTCATTATAGTTAATAGTTGTAATGAAATGGCTGTCCTCTTGCGCCTCGTCCTCCCGCGAAAAATGTGTGGGAAAACACCGCGAAACAGAGTGCCGGATGCCTTCCGGCGGCGCGATGCGGCCTTTGCCTTTTGCGATGTATCCGCGTGTTTTTGCTTGAAAAGGCGCGGAAAATGGCAAAAATACCGCCTCGTGGCATTGCCAAACGAGCCTTGCCGCATTCTGTGACGGCACATATCGCAGGCCGAAACGTGCCGTCTTGCCCGATGAAACGGCACGTTTTGCGTGGTGTCGTGGGCGAAATCGTTGCACACTCCGCCGTGTTACGCTTGAAGGTGGCACAGTGTCAGCGTGTTGTGCTTGCACACTCATTTTGGCCGTATTTGCTGTCGTTTCCTTTCTTTTCTGCGAAAACACCGGCCACGGGCGGCTTTGTATCCAGATAATCCATTCCTTTGTCCTTTGCGTCTTAGCGTCTTTTAACGTTCTGCGCCCGGTATGTGTTAAATCCCAATCGGTCATTAGACCGTCGGATGCTTGCTTCTTTGTCTGCGCTCGGCTTCCAAAGCGCTTCCTTCCTCTTGCCTGCATCTTGTCTGCCGCTTCGTCTCGTCGTGGCCCGCTACGCCTTCTACAAAGGCTGCCGCCAATCCGCACGGCAATATAACGGAATCGTTTTGGTTTCTAATGACCGATTGGGGTTAAATCGCTTGCGCCCGTCTGTCAGTGTGCCCATGGGTTGCGGCCATTCCTTTTCCTTTGCCTACGTCTGTGCTATCCGTGGCTTCTTGCCAGCAGCTTTGCTTGTTTGTAGTGCCGGATGTCAGCATCATGCCAGTCTGCAGATGCGTGGCACACCGCGTCTCCTATCCGTCACAACTGGCAAGCGGCATTGGCGGCACAAACATATCGGGCGCGTCACGCCGTGTATCTGCGGACCGGCATAATGCAAGTGTTCTTTTTATAAAATGAATGTCCGCAAGTTGCCAAATTGGTTTGGAATGGTTTCCACTTGTCCCCTCCTTTTCCAAAGGAGGGGCAGGGGTGGTTTGTCAAATAAGTTGATATATAATGTGTTTAATCATTGGCTGTGACATTGTTGCACAAACCACTCCCGCCCCTCCTTTGGAAAAGGAGGTGACAATGCGCGTCGAGGTTGGCAATTTGCGGACATTCATTTTTTATAGTATTGTCTCGGCGTTTTGACGGCGCAATTTTATTTGAAGAATGTTGTAATTTTGCTTATTTTAACATCGGGGGGGTGAACATTAAGATTTATTTTTAACTTTGCCATCGAATAACAAAGTCTTCGCCGGGGCAAATGGAGTGTATTTTCCGGTTGCCTGACAGTGCTTTTAATTGAGTCTACCATTAACGATATACGCGCCGGCAGGCCCGAAACACCTCTCCGGGCGGCGCGAACAATAGCGTGGCTGCCACGCGCCGCAGGGCGGCGGGCAGGGCGTGACAAGAGAAGAAATCCGAAAGAAACAAGAGGAAAGTGAGACTGCTATATCAGAGACTAAGGCCATTGTTGTGTCTTTGCGCTTTGTTGGCTGTGGCATCGGCCAGGGCGCAAGTCGTCGACAAGACCCCGCGCACGGACACTCTGTCCGTAGCCGACCGGCTGTCGCTGCGCACCAACGCCGCCGACTGGCTCTTGCTGCTGCCGAACATAGGAATGGAGTTCGACCTCGGCAACAAGAACTGGAGTCGGTGGGCACTGGGGCTAGACCTGAGGGGCAACTGGCAGACATCCCATACGTTCAAGCCTGGCGTGGTGTACAACCTTGCCGAGGCCCGTGCCGAGCTGCGTTACTATTGGCGGCCGCGCCAGGTGGACAATTACGGGGCGAAGAAGCAGACGCGTTTCCTCGACCGTCTGTTTTCCTGCCGCCGCGACCGGGTGAAGCATCCTACGGTGGCTTTCTATCGCGGGCTGTACGTGGCATATTCCGATTATTCCTTCAAGTTTGGTTCAGAGGGCAAGCAGGGCAGTGCCGTCACCCTTGGCGTAAGCTGGGGAGCGGTGCGCCCGCTCTTTGTTTTCGCCAACGGCCACAGCCTTGACTTTGAGCTTGGGCTGAACGTAGGCTTGTGTTATGCCAATTACGACACCTTCCGCCACGACCGCGAGGATGACTGCTATCCCGTCACGGGGCACGAAGACTGGCACATAGTGCCTTTCCCCGTGCTCACCGACGTGCGTGTGGGCTTTGTCTACAGGCTCGGGCGCTACCCCTCCACGTCCAAGTACCGCTGGCGTTACGACTGCGACTACACCTTCGCGCAGCTTCAGGACAGCATAAACAGTGCGCGCGAGGCGGCCAAGATAAACAAGCAGACAGCCGACAGCCTGCGTGGCGACATGGAGAAAGAGTTCTGGCGGGTGTACAATGCCGTAGCCGACTCGAACAAGGTGGTGGCCGACTCGCTGCAGAGAGTGGCAGAGCGTATGCGCAAGGTGGCGCGGCGTGAGGAGCGCGAGCGGCGGGACAGTCTGAAGACGGCTGAGGCCGCTGCCCGCAAGGCGGAACGCGAGGCTGGCAATGACAGTACTGCCATGCCTGAGGACAGCGTTATGCAGACTCTCAGTGACAGTCTGACCGCCCGTAAGGATAGTGCGGCATACGGGGACGACAGCGCGAAGGCTGTCACCGCTCCGGTTGCTGCGCCTGCTGACACGGCCACTGTGGCAGAGGGCACCACTGCCGAATCTGAGCCACAGGCAGCTCCGGGTGCAGGCAGGCCAGGAGAGCCTGCTGCGGGGAAACCTTCGGAAGGACAGGGCGACACAGGCGCACCGGCATCAGAAAAAGAGGAAGTGGAGAATGGCGAAGCAGCCCCATCGCCTGAGGGCGAGAGGGAGAAACCAGAGCAGGCTGAGGCTACCGCAGCAGAGGAAAATGACGAAAAGGAGGGCGAGACGGCCCCCGCAACAAGTGAGACAGAAGGAAAGGAGGACGGAGATGAGGCTTAAAGATACCCTACGCACACTGATGGCATCTGCGGGCACGGCACTCATGGCGGCTTCGTGCAGCGTTGACGTGGACTTGTGCACCGACCCGTTCCACCCCCATTCCGCCGAGGTCAGCTATGGCTTCAGCTTCGCCGACGGCACAGCCGCGCCCGATTCCATGTTCATAATAGCCAACCGCGTGGTGGCGCGGCGCGTCAGTGCGATGACCGTAAGCTCTGCAACGGGGCGCGGTTACTTTGTGCAAGGCGCGATTGAGGGCATCAACGAGCCGGAGGAACCGGCTCCCGGCGATAGCTCCGGCGGGGATACGCCGCCCGAAGACATAGAGATTTCTACCGAGGGTGGCGGTGAAGGGCAGCCCGGAGGCAGCGATGCCAGCGTGGGCGGTGCCGCCTCCTCGCGCCAGGCAGGCCTCCCTGACAGTTCTCCCGGCGACGACCTTGACGGAGAAGGCGACCCTTCCGGCGGCACGGACGCTGGTGGGGATGCATCCGCCGAAGAGCCTGCCGACCAGTCGTTGGCGTCGTTCCGCCTCCCCGTGGGCGATTATCGCTTCATGGCTTTCAACATGGACACGACAGAACTCATATACGACGACGTGATGGCTTACCTTGCTGGCGACGGCGCGATGGGCATGGGTGAGTTGTGTGTTGACTACCGCACATACTCCAAAGACGATCCCGAACTGCGCAAGGCGCTGCCCGCATGGCAGGATTACAACCCCTACGCCGGGTTCATGCAGCCCGATATGCGCCCGCTCCTCGTCGACACTGTGGCCGCATCGCTGGCGCAAGGGCAGCGGCTCGCCTGCCGTTTCGCACCCGGGACCATGTCGCAGAACGTGGATATCTATTTCACCATAACCAAGAAAGCCGATGCCGAGCCTTTCGTCGTAGACTCCGTGATGGGCGAAATATCGGGCCTGCCTGTGCGCATCAACCTTGCCCGTGGCGACCTTGACATCAGCCGCACGTGCAAGATGATGTTCCGCACCGGACTGGTGGCCGCCGACGGGCAGCCGCTGGCCGACTCTTATGCCGCGCAGTCCGTGAGATGCCACGCCAACATCGACGTGCCGGGCATCGTTCCCGGCTCCGCGCCCGACGTAAGCACCGGCCCCGGCATCATGCAGGTGATAATTTTCGTGCACGCGGCCAACCCCGCCGACCCATCGGCTGTGCTGACCAAGAAGATACAGGGCAAGATAAACCTCTACAACACGCTGCGCGAGGCGCGTCTCACCGACTATACCGACGACGGGATGCACGTGCGGCGCACTGCCGAACATGGCGTGCTCGACATCAATGCCGAGCTGGTCATCGACGGTGAAACCATTATAGAGAATGCCGACAACGAGCAGGGCATAGACAGCTGGCTGCCCTGCGACGACATAGTGGTGGACATATAAACATAAAGACTGATGCAAAAGAAACGCAAAAAGACTGCCTCCGGCACTAAGGCCGGCATGGTGGCGGCTTTCATGGCGACGCTGCTCGCAGTGTCATGCACTGACTCTTACCCGACGCTCATACATAACGATGGAAGCCAGATAGGCAATGACGAGACATACGATCGTACGCCAATCATGATGTTCGTCAACGAGCAGAACTACTTTTCCATAACGGCCACGCGCGGAACGGGCGTTTTTGACGAAGAGCACGACAGCAAGTATGCCGCCGCGGTGATACATGTGTTCGCCTTCCGCGACGGTTTCGACCAGCAGGGGCTGCTCTCCTCGCCCGCCGACCTGCGTCGCACTATGTTCGACGAGACCCATTCCTTCTTTGACTCCGGGCAGGCCGACTGCCTGCTCGACGGCCCCGACTACAACGTGGGGATGCCCACCAGGTTCAGTGCCGACCGTACCGGCGCGCTTGAGCCGCAGACCGAGCGCGGTCTTTACTACAGTGCCACATACCAGGATGTGGGCTACAACTTCTTCGCATACCACATAGACGACTTCGCTCCCACGTCGGCCAACACTCACCGCGACGCCGAACGGATTTGGTACGACATCGAGATAGACGGCTCGCAGGACATCCTGAGCGGATATGCACCCAAACTTACGCGCGAGGTGCTCGACGAGAAGATAGGAGCGAGCGGCCTCGGCATCTCGGAAGATGACCAGAACCGCATACTCAACATAGGCAACTACAGCACCTTTGCCGCCCACCGCGGTGTGAACCCTGTGATGGATCTCAGGCACAGGCTTGCCAGGATGAAGTTCGAGGCATATCCCGGCGACGAGTCGGCTGATAACATCACCATCACCGGAATCACCGTCGAGAGTCGCTACCGGGGCGAGTTTACCGTGGCATCGCGTTCCACAGACGACATCGGCCGCATCGTGTTCTCCGGCGAGCGCAAGCCGCTTGAGCTGCGCGAAGCGTCGCCCGACGGCGCGCAGCCGTGCCCGCCGCTGTCAGAAGACGGCTATGTGGTGCACTACGATCCTTCCATGGCCGGCTCCAATTGGGAAGACCGCCCGGCGCTGAAGATAGGCGAGAGCCTGATGCTCGCGCCCGATTCAACTTACACTCTTACACTTTACTACACCCAGACGATAGACGTTGGCAACGGACACACCGAGGTGAAGCAGCTCAGCTCGCGCTATGCCGTCAAGGCGCAGCGCAACTCGTATTACCGTGACACGGCCACCGGTGAGTATATCTTCCTGCCCGGCTACCTCTATACGGTCAAGATTGTGGTCTACGGGCTGCAAGACATAAGGGTATCGGTAAACATCGAGGGATGGAAAGACGGCGGTGACGTGCCTCTCGACCCTGACCAGGGCTATGACTCCGTGATAGACTGACAGTCAGGCGTGGCGCCTGCACAGGGTGGCATGGCACACGCGGCAGACCGCTCCGCATACTGCCGCGTGTGCAGGCTGGCAAAATCAGACAGCAAATAAAAGCTCTATATGTTTCATTATTAATTTAAAAACAATTTGTTATGAAGAAATCCGTATTATTCGCAGCCGCAATCGCCGGTGTGCTTTGCAGCTGCTCTCAGGACGACATCGCCTCTGGCGGTGCTCCCGGTGGCGTGTCCGACCTCGTGCCTATCCAGATAGGTGTCAGCTCCCAGAGCAATGTGACAACCCGTGGAACTGGAACCGTCGGTGGCTTCGATGGCGACAACGAGTGGGCAGGACAGGGTATCAAGGTCTATATGTTCAACAAGGGGACTGTGACACCGGCCACAGAGGGTGACGGAAGCGTCACGCCTATCTATGACAACTTTGATTTTGTAGCTCCGACTAGCAAGGACAGCGCATTGGCTTCTGCCGTAGACGGTTCTATCAAGTATTATCCCACCACAGGTGAGTTCGACTTTGTGGGCTATCGCATCGACGATGCCACCGGCAGCCCGAGCGAGCCGGTTCTTGGAGAGGCAGAAGACGGCCTTGACAGTCTTACCATTGGTGTTAAGATTGACGGTACGCAAGACATCATGTCGGCCATTGCCACGCCTACTTCTGCAGACATCTTGGAGCTCGGAACATATCCTGACCGCTATTTCTCGGCTTATTCCGCACGCCGCAACGTCCATCCTGACCTTGAGTTCAAGCACCTGCTGACTCGCCTTAACTTCCAGGTTATAGGCGGAAACCAGGCAGCTTGCTATGACGGAGTGGAAACTCCGGGCGAGGAAACCTGCGTGAGGGTGACTTCGATCAAGATTTATTCCAAGACAACGGGTGAGCTTGTGATTGCCAAGAGGGTATTGGACGAGAATAACGATACCATCGTTGCCACGGGCGCTCTGCGCTTTACAGATGAGAAAGACTCCCTGACTCTCATGCAGCGTGAGGGTAGCAATGCCAATCAGAATCTTGTAGCCATGGATGAGGTATTGCCCACATGGAATGACGAGGAGTCTAAGGCCGACGTAGTGCAGGCCGGAGAGGCCATGCTCGTGGCTCCCGACTCTAACTATGTGATCAAGATCACGCTCAAGCAGAGGGTTCCGGAAAACACTTCGGAGGAAGGCACGGTCGCTGACTACGCTGACAAGACGTACGTCATGGAAGATGTTGTCGATCTTGCAGACGGTATGTTCCTTGCAGGACACTCTTACAACGTGAACATTTACGTTTACGGTCTGCAGAAGATTGACATCAACGCCTCGCTTACTCCGTGGGTAGAAGGTGGCGACATCAATCTTGATCCGAGCGATGGTGTCATGAACCAGCCCTGAGGCGGTATGGAGGAGCCGTGACAGACCAATAGAATGTGTATTTGAAAGATTGCACATATTGATGAAGTGTGTGTTTAAATTACAAGCATGAGAAAACAAAGTATATTGATAGCAATGGCTGCCGTGGCGATGCTCACGTCGTGTTCTGACGACGAGCGCGTCGGCACGGCGGCCGATGCGCCAGTAGGTTTCAGCGACGTTCCCATCCGCCTGTCGTCGGGCGGGGCCACCCGTGCCAGCATAGAGTCTGACGACAACGGCCTCTTCGAGACCGACAGCATCGGCATCTTTGCCCTTGCCAAGAGCGTGATGGAAATCAACCCCTCGCCGATTGACATCACGTGGGGCGACGAGGCGCCTGGCTCGCACACGTATGCCGTGCTGCTCGACAACGAGATGGCCAATGCCGTCAAGGACGGCGGGCAGACGCGGACGGATATTACCTTTGCCGACGGGCAGCAACACTATTACCCCACGGGCAACTGGTATTGCTATTCGTTCTACGGCTACCACCCGTTCACCGACAACATCGAGGCCACCGACTCGCAGCGTGTGGCCGTGGTGACGCTCACGGGCAAGGAAGACCTGATTTACGGCAAGGCCGCCAGCGATGAGCCTTATGCCTATAGCGCGCGCTACTTCCGCCAGGCGGGCAACGAGGAGAAGGTGCCCGAGATGCAGTTCTCGCACAAGCTGATGCGCATCACGTTCTCTGCCGTGGCCGGCCCCGACACCGACGGCGGCTCTACCTACGTCAACGCGCAGAACATGACAATAGAGAGCATCAGGGTGCTGGGCGTTCCCGCCGAGGCGCGCCTTGTCATAGCTGACATGGCTCACCCCGAGAATGAGGGCACCGTGACATACGGCTGGGATGACACTGAGGCCATGGCTGACTTCACGCTGCTCGACTCTGACGACCAGAAGCTCAATCCTGAGAGCTACTATATGCAGGTGGAGGAGGGCGGCCCCGTGGAGATAACCGTGGGCCAGGGCGTGCTTCTGCCCGTGCCCGAGGCCGGGGACGACTACAAGTACCGCGTGGCCGTGACGCTGCGCGACCGTGCCGGCACACTCTATCCTTGCGAGTATCCGCAGGAGCTGCGTCTGGAGGAGGGCCGGCAGTTTGAGGCAGGCAAGTCGTACAACGTCAAGCTGACCATCAACGGCCCTAAGGCGATAAGCCTGTCGGCCAAGCTCTCCAAGTGGGAGAGCGAGGACGGCGCGCTGGGCGACCTCACCTTCTGACGTTGAGGGCAGCCCGTGCCACTCAATGCCCGGCAGAGCCGTGCGCGCCGCCGGGCGCAAGTAAAGCCATTGCGGGGCTGCCGTGATGCCGCAGGGCATACCGACTGATGCCAAATAGAGCCCGGAAGGCGTTGCGGCAGTCCCCTTGGGCTAAAACAGTTAACGCAAACGAACAGATGAGAAAACTACTCTTTGCCGCCTTGCTGGGCGCGGCCTGCGCCACGGCGCGGGCGCAGATGGTGGCCGTGAGCACCGATGTGCTCATGGACGCGCTGCAGACACCCTCCGTGGGGGCCGAGCTGGTGGTGGGCGAACGCTCGTCGATAGGGTTGAGCCTCTTCGGCAACCATAACCCCTGGGGCAAGACGATGAAGATCATGGGGCTGCAGCCCGAGTGGCGCTACTACTTCTCCGGCCGCCCCATGCACAGCTGGTTCGCGGGCATAGGGGCCGTTGGCGCGCAGTACGACATCACGTGGAAGGGCAAGGTCTACGACGGGTCGGCCGTCGGTGCGGGTCTCACCTTCGGATACGTCATTGCGCTCTCCAAGCGTCTCAACATCGACCTGCACGCCGGCCTCGGTCTCATCTTCTACCGCCAGAAGGAGTACTTCGAGGCCGACAGCTATGAGAGCGACTACGACTACGGAGCGACGGCGCAGAGCAACGCCAAGGGATATGCCATACTCCCCACGAGGATAGGTGTCTCCGTGTCGTACATATTGAAGTGAAAAGGGCAGAAGCCCCCACCAGCCTCCACCGGTGGGGAGGCTACTGGGCGGTCGGGCGCAGCTCATTCTGCCCCACGTGTGAGGCTGCCAGGTGGCAGGCGCATATATGCTTGGACATCTGGCGCGGCGGCACCCTCCCCACAGGGGAGGGCGGGGGAGGGGCTTCGTTTGTGCTTGCAAATATGCAACTAAAAACGGCCTTTGCCGACCGGATTTTCCGTATGTGCCGTTTCGCATTCCGAAAGGGGGCGTTTCGCACTGCGATATGGCCTGTCCCGGCCTCCAAAACGGCACGTTTCGGAACGCAAAACGGCACGTTTTGCAACCCGTTGGATATCAGAAGGTTATGCAGGAGGGGCGGAGCCGGGGCTTTTAACATAAAAATGTTAACCGCAACATGGCGCAGCCGGCAGTAGCACGGCGTGGGCTTTGCTTGCGGACATCAATGAAAGGCAAGACTGCAAGAAGGATAAGCCGGGGCAGGGCGGACGCAGCCAGGGCACAGCCCCGCACTGGCATACAGAACAAGACACAAATATATATGACACTAAGAGCAAAGGCTTTGAGGACCGTGGCCATCGTTGCCGCCGTGGCGGCGATGTGCATGAGGGCGTCGCTGGCCGCAGGCCAGGATGCCCCCATGCGTGTGTCGTGCCAGGTGGCCAAGATAACGGCCAACGGCAAGACCTATTCGCAGGTGCAGTATGCCACGTTCAAGACGGTGAAGCGCGCCATAAGGGTGAAGAACGAGCTTGTGCAGGCCGTGGCGGCGGAGAACGCCCTCGGCTCCATGGGCAACGAGATAGACAAGGCCATGGCCGCCAGCGGGGCCGCGTGGAAAGACTCCCGTCCCAACGGCACGTTCGACATTTCGGTCATGTCGGGCCAGGCCGTGGTGGTGTTCTGTGACAAGGAGGAGGCCGAGGTGTTCGAGATAGTGGACGGCAAGACCACCTACGAGGTGACGGTGCGTATGCGCCGCTCGCTGCGCGATGTGGTTGTGGACGGCCGCCGCAAGCTCTTCAAGCCCACGTTCAAGAAGGTGCCGAGCATGGACACGGGCTACGAGACGCAATTCAGCGTCAACGTCGTCTTGCCGGAAGGCTGGACCAAGGCCGACTCGCGCCTCATCATACAGCCCATGGCCATAGACTGCCAGACAGAGGACACCATAGCCTACCTGCCGCCCATGGTCTATGAGGGCGGCGAGTATCACGAGATGCAGGACAGGCGGATGCGCTTCGACTACTTCAGGCACGACCCGCTGGCGCGAGCCTACCGCACCAGCGTCACGCTGGCCGACGACACCCCTTTCACGCTCGACACCATAGTGACCTTCCGCAAGCCCGACAAGGACAAGACATACAAGGGGATGTACTATTGCGTCCTTGAGGACTATCACCAGGACTACTATAACAACGGCGGCGAGGGCACCGGCTCGTGCCTGGCCTTCCGTCCGTTCAAGTTCCTCGACTTCTCGGTGGCCTCGGCCCAGATGGACGTGCACGACTTCAAGGTTGAGGCCGAGTCGCAGTTCTCAACCGTGCCGCGCAACCTCATGCTCAAGTTCGAGGTGGGCACCGACCAGCTCACCTCCGACTCCATCAACGACCTGGAGTTCCGCAAGCTCATAGACGAGCTCAAGTCGTATGGCGACAAGCTGTTCCGCGTCCGCGTGGAGGGAGCGGCCTCGCCCGACGGCAACTATGAGAGCAACAAGGCCCTGGCCGCCCGCCGCGCCGCCCGCGCGCTGGCCATAATAAGGCAGGGACTGGGCGCGGGAGCCGACGTGCAGCTGCCCGCACCCACGGTGAAGGTCTACACTTGGGACGATGTCCTGGCGCAACTGCGCAACAATGGCACCGACACCAGCGTAGTGGCGACAGTGGCCAACGTCATTGCCACAGCCGACGGCCGCGCCGTCAACGCCGCGCTGCGCAACCTTCCGTTCTACGAATCGACCATACAGCCCGTGCTCGAGGGCCAGCGCATCATGAAGTGCTCGTACTCCTACGAGCGCGACCACGTCATGACGCCCACCGAGGCCGTGGCGGCCTACTACCAGTTCAAGCCCGACTACATCTCGGGCAAGAAGCGCTTCTCTGACGGCGACTACTACAACCTCTTCGCCACCGTGAAGGACAGCGCCGAGCTCGACACCATAACCGACCTGGCCTACCGCCACATCACCTCGCAGCCCGGCTACGAGATGCTCACCTTCTCGCCCTACGTGGCCAACCGCAAGGCACTGCTCAATATGCGCCGCGGCGTGCCCGACACCAAGGTGCTGGCCCCGTTTATCGACTTCACCGACCGTCGCGTGCCCGCACGCAAGATGGAAGGCGGCGTGCCCGTGGTCAGGAACCTGAAGGAGATGATAATAAACCAGGCCATAATATACTTCCAGGAGCAGCATCTGGACACCGCCCAGTACCTCGTTGACTGGGTTCCCAAGGACTCTGTCACGGCCAGGCTCGAACGGTTCATACACTTCGAGCGCTACTTCATCAAGTACATCTCCGGCCAGTGCACGCCCGAGGAGGCCGAGCTCTGCGCCGACGCTTACGCATACGTGGTGGAGTCGAGCGACGTGAACAAGGCCATCATCTTCTCCGAGCTGCACTCGCAGCTCGACAAGACGCGCCGCGAGGCCGAGCAGTATGTTGACAAGATGGACGACAGCAACGCCAAGAAGTGGTACTTGAAGGGAATACTCTGGAGCGAGGAGGCAGGCAAGGAGCCGCCCATAGGCATGGGCGACGACGGCTTCCGCGAGCTGTCTGACGCGGAGTTCGTCAACCTTCAGCGCACCGACCCCGCCGCTGCGGTGCGCTATACAGAGCAGTTGCAGCGGCGCAACGAGATGATGGCTGCCGCCGGGGGCGACAAGACTCCCTTCTTCCTGGCCTACTTCCAGCACAGCTTCGACCTTGAGCCAAAGTACCGGAAGCTCTACGCCAACGAAGGGAACGTGAGCGATGACATACGGGAGAAGTATCCTTACGACGAAGCCAAGGCCGCCGACTACCGCCGCAAGTTCGACCTCCTCTATGCCGCGGAGCGCAGCCGTCGGGCCGCCGCTGCGCCGACAGCGCCGGAGGCCAAGCCCGCCGGCACACCGCAGCCTGCCGCCGAGGACATCGCCGGGCAGGAAACAAAGTCTGAGGAGAACAATAACGGAAACGAAACAGAATGATACCGAAAACCATAACCACAGCAATGGCCGTGCTGGCTGTCGCCATGCTGCCGCAGTCAGCCACCGCGGTGGTGGCCGACACTGCCGTCACCGTGGCAGTGCCTCCGGCAGCGGACAGCACGGCCACCGTGGCCGCCGACACCGCCGCGCTTTCTGTCTCCGCGGCGGCTCAGGCATCGTCCGGTCGCGGCGAGGCTGCCGACACGGTGGCCAAGACCCGGCTCAACAAGGCAGAGGGATTCAATGCCCTTGACTACATCCTGGAACGGCGTTACCTTAATCGTGGCGACGACTTCAGCGGTTCGCTGTTCGACCACATATTCATATATGGAGGCATAGGGGCTGAGAAACTGTCGGCGCCGAGCGACGCTTACCGCTTCAACACGCTCACCGACGTTCATCTTGGAGTGGGCAAGCAGTTGTCAAGGTTGAGCACAGTGCGCCTTGGCCTGCACGCCGGACTGGGCTACCAGCAGGGCACCAGCCTGCTGTTGGGCAAGGTGGGAGCGCGTCTTGACTATCTGTTCAACCTCTCGGCCTACTTCGACGGCTATGACCCCACGCGCCTCTTCGAGGCTTCGGCAGTGCTCGGCGTGGGAGGGCAGGGCTCTCACCTGCGACGCAATGCTGGCTGGAAGCTCTCCGGCGAGGGCCATGTGGGCCTGCAGCTGAAGTTCTACACCGGGCCGCAGGGCAGCATAACGCTTGAGCCTTACATAGGCATAGGCACCGATCAGGGCGACATCAGCGAGGACAGAAACTGGCGAAAGTACGACTTCTTCTACGGCGCGGGCTTGAGTTATGTCTATTATCTCGACCGCAACCTCACCCCGCGCAGCCGCCGCAGGCTGATAGACGGCCGCTCGGAGGCCGACCGCCTGCGCGAGGACTCGGTGCTGCAGTCGTGGCAGCAGCCGTGGTTTGTTGAGCTGGCCGCCGGTCCTCACTTCATGGACGCTCCCGAGGTGGGGCGTGGCGCGTCGCTTGGCCACGAGACGGCACTGTCTGTCGGCAAGTGGCTCTCGCCCGTAATAGGGGCGCGGCTCACGGCCTCGGTGCGCTCGGCCACGTGGGGCGAGCGCACCGAGTCGTCGCCGTCGCCCTCATACGCCACGTCATACACGCGCCGGCTGCACAAGGCCTACGGCGGCGTGCGTCTCGACGCGCTGTTCAATCCGCTGGGCTTTGCCCGCAACTTTGAGTGGGACAAACCATTCGGGTTCTATGTATTCCTTGGCGGGGAGCTGGGCCGCATAGTGCGCTACGGCGACACGGAGCGGCTGAACTGCTATGCCTGGGCCTATTCGGCGGGCGCACACCTGTGGGCGCGGATAGACGACGGCCTGCAGCTGTTCGTCGAACCGCGTGGCTCGTGGTACGTTTATGACATCCCTTATGCTGACGCCAATCGCAGCTTGAGGTGCACTGACGCGGGCATGAGCATCAACTTGGGCCTGACGGTGAGCACATACGACCGCAAGTACCGTCGCCGCCCCGACCGTCGCGACCTGTCTGCGGGGCGGCTGAAGGCGGGCATAGGCGGAGGCACGAGCCTGAAGTACACCCGCACAGCGCTCACCGGCGGAGGCATGGACTACGTGGGCAACGTGTGGGCGGAGTACAGCTTTGACCGTGTGTCGTCGGTGCGCGCCTCGTTCGAATATGCTTCTTTGGGTGTGCAGGCCATGACCTCGTTCTACGACTACAACCTGGCATACCCCGACGAAGGCTACCTGCGCTACACGCGCAGCGGCGTGTGGCACCGCCGCTACGGCCTCGGCCTCGTGTCGCTGGCCTACGCCATCAACCTGAGCGAGGCCATGAGTGCCCGCAGCGACTACCGACGCTTTGAGCTGACGGCCTTTGCAGGGCCGGCGCTCGTGATGCTATTCGGCGAGAAAGCCACCATAGACGCGAGTGAGCGCGTGCAGCAGGGCCACGCGTGCGAGCCGGTCGGCAAGGCCGGAGGCAAGACTGTGGTGGGCGTGAACGCCGGAGTGAGGCTGTCGGCGCGCATCACCGACCGCTGGGGGCTATACCTCGCGCCAGCCATATATGCCTGGGGAGGCCTCGACCTGCCCGGCGTGGAGTTCATGCAGGTGCGCCACCTTGAGACGCTCAACCTCGGAGTGCAGTACAGCTTCTGAGGAAGAAGTTGAGAGTTAAAAGTTAAAGGTTAAAAATTAAAGGCTGGAAGTTAAAGGCTGGAAGTCAAAAGTTAAAGGTTAAAAGTTGAAAAAGAGGGTAGGCTGAAGGCCTGAAGCATTTGTCTGAACTCCCGTAACTCCTGAACTCCTGCCTCCTTGACAAGCATTTGTCTGTACTCCTGTCTCCCGCCTCCTGCCTCTTTGACAAAACAGCCCACCACCAACCAATATAGACCAAAGACGATGAAGACAACCATGAGATATGCCATTGCGGCGGTGTTGGCCCTTGTGGCAGCCGCCGGTGTGAGGGCGCAGAGTGACCCCAAGGCCACCATCGCGGCCATAGACACCGTGGTGCGCAAGTATTCCAACTACAAGGACGTGCTCGATCCGTTCGTGGAAGAGGTGTACAGGAAGTTCCGCAAGAACCCAGAAGTGATAACCGGGATAGCCAAGGCATACTATACCTTCAGCAAGCCTCACGGCCAACCGTACTATACCTTCGTCACACGCGACAGCGCGAACGCATACAAGTACATCGAACTGGCCATAGAGAACGACCCCACCTACGTGCCTGCATATATCCTCGGCGGCGACATTCAGGTGACGATGGACAATCGCGAGGGAGCGCTCAGCTGGTATCGCCGCGCCATAGCCGCCGACAAGGCCAACCCCGAGGGCTACCTCGCCTACGCCGCGCTGGCAATGGACACCGACTCGGCCGACGCTGTGAGGACGCTGATGGGCGTGCGCGACTATGTGCCGGACTACCCAGTGGAGCTGGCTCTGGCGCGTATGTACGAGACGCGGCTCGACGTCGCGGCGTCGTTGGGATACTTCGACAAGGCCGACCGCGACAGCATGGCAGAGGAGGACCTCGTGCACTACGCCATGAACCACTACGTTATGGGCAACTACAGGCAAAGTCTCGACGTGGCTTCCTACGGCCACGGGCGCTATCCGCGCAACCCCGTGTTCAACCGGCTGGTGTTCTGGAACAACACTGTGCTGAAGAACTACGACGAGGCGCTGGCATACGCCGACCTGCTCTTCAACCAGTCGGACAACCCCGAGATTGTGGTGGAGGACTATGTGTCGTATGGCCGCGCCTATATGGGCAAGAAGCAATATGCCAACGCGGTGAAGATGTTCGAGAAGGTTTACACCTTCGGCAAGGCCACCGACAAGGACAAGGATGGAGCTTTCCAGAGCATTGTCACCGCATATCGTGAGATGGGCGATTATGACCGGGCCATATCCATGTACAAGGACTACATGGCGCGGCTCGACAAGGAAGGCAAGCTCGACGCCACGGAGTACAACCAGCTGGGCATGATGTACAACGAGCTGGCCGAGATATCCAACGGCGAGGACAAGATGCGGGCCTACACGCAGGCCGACTCGGTGTATGCGCTCATGGGCGAGCGCTTCCCCGCCAACGCCGCCGTGGCCCTGTACTACCGTCTGGCCTTCTCTTACAGCCTCGACCCGGGGGCAAAGAACGGCCTCGGCATACCCCACGCCACCGGCCTGATAGCCATGCTTGAGGCCAAGCCCGACCGCAGCAAGGGCGAGGACTCGTTCATCGTGCTGGCCTACGACTACCTTTCCTACTACTACGCCACGGTGAAGGTGAGGCTGCCCCTTGCCAGGGAGTACTGCCAGAAAGCTCTCGCCATCAATCCCGACGACGCGCAGGCCAACCAACTGTGGAAGGCCTTGGGCGGCAGTTGACCTTTGACGGAGGCCTGACAGGATGGCGCCCGTGGTGTAGGGTGGCGCGTCATAGACGGAGATTTCCAGTCGGCGGTTGTTAACATTTTTATGTTAAAGGTAATTGCGTCGGTTGTTTTGGATAATCTGTTGGTGCACAGCGACTTATAATACGCCCCGTTTCGGAACGCGAAACGGGGCGTATTGCATTCCGAAACGGCTCGTTTTGCCCGCCAAAACGGCACGTATTGCGTGGCGAAACGGCACATAAGCAAAAACAAAGGCGACAGGGCGTTTTTTAGTTGTGTATTTGCAAGTATGGCGGTGTGGGCTGTTCCCTCCTGAGTGGTAAGCAAAGGCAACTGCCAATCGGCTCGGCAATGGAATGGGATAGTTTCGGAGGCAAAGACCGATTGTTGTGTAATGACTTCGTGCTTTTGCTTAATTTAACGCATGGCAGTGGCGGCAGCAAGGGTTTTTGTGTACCTTTGCAGTCAAGCAAACTGTTATTTAAGAAAAGTGAACAGGCTCCTGTCCCCACACGCGGGTATTGTTTTTGCGGCTCAATAATTGTGCTGTGCGAGGGTGTGGGCATCAATGATAAATATGGAGTTGGCTTGAAAATGTTTGTTGGCGGATGTGTCGCAGACCGTGCCCCGGGTTGACTGTATGGCGCAGACAGCAGTGTGGTATGGACAAAGATTGGGAAAATGTAGCGTAATAGATTTAAAATTATAACAATATCAGTTATCAGTATGAAGAAACTTAACATCATTTTGCTGGCCGTTGCGCTGCAATGCGCCACGCAGGCCGCCCGCGCATTCACCGTGGACGGCATCGAGTACACCCCCATTTCGGACAACGAGGTGGAGCTGACCGACGGCTATGTGGGTGAAGACGGGGCACTGACAATTCCGTCAGAAGTGACATACGAGGGGGTGACATACACCGTGACGGAGATTGCCCGTAATGCTTTCAACGGTTTGCGCACCTCAAGTCGCTATCTCGCAAGTGTTGTTATCCCCGGCTCTGTGAGGAAGGTAAACTCTCATGCTTTTCAATCTTGCCGTAACCTTACGGACATAACGATAGGCAGTCCCGATGACACTGCTTCTGAAGACACAGTGGTTGTTTGCAGTGAAGCCTTCTATAGTTGTAGATCATTGGCCAATCTGTCCATATAATAAGAATGTAAAAGGAGAAGGTGGAGGACCGTTCACTGGCTTGACAATAGCCTCTGTCACGCTGGGAGAGAGCGTGACGAGCATCTGCGATTCGGCCTTTATGGATTGCAATAAGCTTGCGGATTTCTCTCTTCCCGCATCGGTTACGTATATTGGCAGTTATGCTTTTGCCAACTGTGAATTACTGACGGAGATGACAATCCCCGCCGAACAGACAGAAATATGTGACTATACGTTCTCGGGTTGCTCGGCTTTGGAGCGTGTGGAGATATTAGGCGGTGTCAAGACCATAGGTGACTATGCTTTCAATGGTTGCGGGAGTCTGGCCGAGATAACCATTCCCGAGACGGTGACCCACATAGGTGTGAATGCTTTCAATGGCTGCGCAAGCCTTGAGGGCGTTGTCATCCTAGACGCGGTCGCTTCTGTTTCTTCCGGTGCTTTTATGGGATGCAGTGGCTTGAGGAGAGTGGTGCTGGGCAGTTCAATGGAGAATATTCCCGATAATTTGTTCTATGGTTGCGCCAATCTGGCGGAAATCAATATTCCGGAGGCTGTGACCGAGATAGGTTATGCCGCTTTTGAAGGTTGCCAAAGCCTTTCGGGCCTTGCCATTCCCAATTCGGTTAAGCGTATAGGCGAGCAGGCCTTTTCCGGATGTACGGGGCTGACGGAAGTCACCCTCGGCGACTCCATTACTTATATAGGCCATGACGCTTTCCTGAATTGCGCCGGAATCACGAGCATTAAGTTTCCCGAGACGCTGACATACCTAAGTGGTTTCTCCGGCTGCACCGGCCTTACGTCCATAACCATCCCGCAGTCTGTAAGGGAATTGGGCGAAGATGCCTTTTACGGTTGCTCCGGTCTTACTGAGCTGACGCTGCCCGACAGCCTGAATGTAATAGGAGATCTGGCCTTCTTCAACTGCGATAAGTTTCAGACTATAACCATTCCCGACAGCGTGAGGGTGATTGGCGGCGGCGCGTTTTATGGTTGTCTGGGGATTAAGGAAGTGAAATTCGGCAAATCGGTGGAGGCAATTGATGACAATGCTTTCTACGGATGTTCCGGCCTTACATCCATAACCATCCCCGAGACAGTCACTTATCTGAGCGGTTTTGCTTTCTGCACGGGGCTTACGGAGGTGGATATCCCGGAGTCGGTAGAGATGATCGGAAACAATGCATTCCGCGGAGTCACCGGCCTTACGAGCATAACCATCCCCAGTTCTGTTACGAGGATTGGCATCCAAGCCTTCGGTGACTGTACCGGCCTTACGGAGATTGCCGTCCCGGAGTCTGTAACATATATAGGTTGGTGGGCCTTTCGGAACTGTGCTCGTTTGGAGAACGTGAAGCTGTCCAACTCGATAAAGGAAATACCATCGCGTGCTTTTGAGGGTTGCTCGGCGTTGTCAAATATAAATATCCCGGACTCTGTGACTGAGATATATGATTTGGCTTTCAAGAATTGTGCCAGCCTTACCTCTCTGACGCTACCAGAGACGTTGGTGAGTGTTGCTGACAGTGCTTTTGCAGGGTGTGATAACCTGTCCGAACTTTATTGCCTTGCCCCCACGCCGCCATATTGCTATGGTTTGGAAATGGCAATTTTCACCGACAATACGCTGAACGGGACGCTCTATGTTCCTTACGGAACGAAGGCCGCCTACGAGCAGGCGAGGGGGTGGCAAGCCTTCAAGAACATCGTGGAGTTTGACCCCACGGCAGTGGAAAGCGTTCTGAATGCGGGCGGGCGCGTGGTTGTCTCTGTCCACGACCTGTCGGGGCGGAAGCTCGACGCGCCGTCCAAGGGCGTTAATATCGTTAGGTATAATGACGGAACCACGCGAAAGATAATAGTAAGGTAATGGCTTTGGTGTGGCACTTCGGACAGGGCGTATTGCTGTCGTGAGGCTTTGTCGGGTGTCATGCCTGTGCAGCCACCGCTTGTGGCGGGCTGTGTCTTGAGCTTCGGGCGGACCGGTTGCCGGTCCGCCCGAAGTGTATGTTGCAAGGACGGGGCAGCTTTTCCCAGCCTTCTTCACAGCTCTATCACCTCAAGGTCGTCCGGTACGATTATCCTTCCGCCGAAGGCTTGCGCGGCTTCGGCGGCATATCGTTCGCGGCGGGTGGCCAGGGTGTCGTCTTCGGTGTGGTATAGTATCAGGTTGCGAGCGCCGAGCGTGGCTGCCGTGCGTCCTGCTTCGAGCGCTGTGCTGTGGTGCTTTTCGTATGGCTTGTATCGTTCGCGGTCGGCGTACAGGCAGAAAGCCTCGCTCATCAGCCAGTCGGCGTGTGATGCCAGTTGCCTGTTGCGCTCGTTGAACGGCTCGTCGCCGAGGCACACCACCGATGTGCCGCCGGGCAGTGTGGCACGGTATCCGAACTGCTTCTCTTTTGTTGAGCCGATGTCGAAGCACCTCAGGTTGATGTCTCCCGCGGTGATCGCATCGCCATCGGCCACCTCGCAGAATTCCACGGCATGGCCGAAGAGGGCTGTGTCCTTGGCCGCGAGCGTGAGCCGGCATACCGATTGCAGCACGCCGAGCGCGCGGTCGTGGCTGTGTATGCGCAGCGGTGCGTTGCGCCGGCCGCCGCGCCAGTCTATGGCGGCCGTGCGCACAAGCCACACCGCTCCCAGTATGTGGTCGGTGTGGGCGTGGGTCAGGAACACGTCGTTTATGTCATCTGTGCGGATGCGGGCCTTGGCCAGGCGGCTCAGTATGCCGTTGCCGCCGCCCGCGTCGGTGAGAAAGGTGCCGGCCGGCGTGCTTATTGCGAAGCAGGTGTTGTAGCACCGTGTCACCACCGCGCTGCCGGTGCCGAGCATTGTCAGCTTGTTCATCCTTGTTTGTTTCTTTGTTTGTGTGCCATTTGCTGTCGCGCTTGCTGTGCGGCGGTTTGTGCGGGGCTTGGTTCGGCGTTGTCGCGCCGCCGTTGCTGCCGCGCCTGGCCGTGTGACACAATGCAAGCCTGCGCGTGGCTTCTGCTTGCGTTTTGATTCCGCAAGGTGTCGCGATACGGCGTTTCCGCGCGTCAAAAAGCTCTTGGCCGCAAATACGGCGAAAATGAGCGTGCAGTTGCATTGTGTTGAAAGCCAGAGAGTTGCGTTGCGAGTGGGCTGTTGTGTGCAATGAGATGAAGCCTGTCGCTGTGCGAGACAGGCCGTTTTGCAGTCCGAAACGGCACATATTGCGGTGCGAAACGGTCTGTATGGCAAGCCGGAACGTGCTGTTTGGTGTGCCATAACGTGCTGTCTCGCGTTGCGATATGTGCTGTTTCGGGCTGTGGCGGTGCGCGTCCGGCCTGTTGCCATGGCCTTGGCCGTGCTTGTCAGCGCCTGTTTCGGTTTTTTCTCCGGCGTTTTTCCCGCTTGCGTTTTGTCACCTTTTGGGGCGTTTCGCTTACGTTTCTCCTTGTCGGCGCAGTCGCCGCCGGCGGTCGTGGTCAGCCCTTCGCGTCTTCCTCAAGATACCACTTTGAGTACTCCACGTAGTGCTTGGCAAAGCTCTCTGCCTGCCCTTCGCGCGCCATCTTGATGAACTTGGCCGGCACTCCGCCCCAAAGCTCGTGCGCGCCGATCTTTGTGTTCTGCAGCACCAGCGCCCCGGCGGCCACCACCGCGCCCTCGCCCACCTCGCAGTTGTCGAGCAGCGTCGCGCCCATGCCTATCAGTGCGCCGTCGTGTATGGTGCAGGCGTGCACCGTGACGTTGTGGCCCAGGGTCACGTCGTTGCCTATCACGGTGGGTCCGGTGGTATTGGTCACGTGTATGCACGTGCCGTCCTGCACGTTGGTGCGGTCGCCGATGGTTATCGGAGCCACGTCGCCTCGCACCACGGCGTTGAACCACACGGAGCAGTTGTCGCCCATTGTCACCTCGCCCACTATCGTTGCGTTCTCGCTGAAGTAGCAGTCCTTGCCCCAGCGCGGGGTCAGTCCTTTAATAGTCTTTATCAGAGCCATGTCTTTTTGGTGTGTTACTTGAAGCTGTTTTAATTTTATCAAAGCTGTCTTTTGTTCCTGCCGCTTTTAGCGTCTTTTCGGCCTGACACGCCTGTTTGCCTCGTCACATGGCCCGCTATGCTCCTCGGCAAACGGACAAATCGGTTTCGGAAATCCGGCTTAAATCGGCAGTTGATGAAATCAAAACAGCTTCTTAATTTGCGTTATGTTTGTTTTTGGCACGCAAATTTAGCACATTTCCTTGAGAAAACCGGCAGGGCCATCCTCTCTTTTTGGAAAGATTTATGTAATTTTGCGCTGCGGAGGGCACGTTGCCCTTTGTGTTTGAAAGATAGAAAAACTTATGTTGGAATCAGGATTAAGACACACAAGCAGTGTCGTCGTTAAGGAGAGCGACACTGCTGCGGCGTTGGGCTCGGGCGACCTGCCCGTGTTTGCCACGCCGGCCATGACGGCGCTTATGGAGAACGCGGCCATGCTCGCCGTGGCCGCCGAGCTGCCCGAGGGCAGCACCACCGTGGGTGGCAGCATCAATGTGAACCACCTCAGGCCCACAGCGGTGGGCGCGGAGGTGTCGGCCACGGCCACTCTCGAAAAGGTTGACGGCCGCAAGCTCTACTTCAACGTCATCGCCATGCAGGGCGAAGCGGTGATAGGCGAGGGCACCCACCTGCGCTTCATTGTGGACCGCGAGCGGTTCATGGCCAAGCTGTGAGCGGGCTTTTAGGCTCCTTAGGCTTCTTGGGCAGCGTAGGCAGCCTATGATGCCCAAGAAGCCTATACCATTTTCATCCCGGCTCGCTGCCAAACAAAAAGAGCGCAGGCCCTGCCTGCGCTCTTTTTGTTGATTGATGGCTGTCTCTTAGAGGTTGGGGTTCACCTTGCTCCACTCCGAGATGGGCGGCACGATGTTGAGTGTCACCAGCTCGTCGCGCATCTTGCACAGGTGCTCATAGCTTGCGTCGAGCTTTGCGTTCTCCTCGGCTGTGCCCTGCGGAACCTCATAGTGGGCTCCGGTGGTGTCGAGCGTGGTGGCCATGGCCATCATTATGTGGTTGTACTTGTCGTTGCTCACGTATGTGCCTACGGGATACTTGAACGGCTCGCCGCCCATGACGGAACGTATCATCTCCACAGACAGGTAAGCGGGGCTCTGGAACGAAGAGCGGCCGCGCAGCTCTATGATCTTCGCGCCGCCCTGCGTCACGTCCTTCTTCATCTGCTCCCACTCAGCCTCGGGGAACTCGTCGGTGCCGATTATGTCGGTCAGCTTGCGGCCATCGATGGTCACGTGAGAGCCGAACACAGCCATCTGCTCGCCGTGGCCGCCGTAGGTGGCGCATCCCTTGACCTCGCTCTGCATCACGTTGAACTTCTTTGCCAGTGCGCTCTGCAGGCGGGTTGAGTCGAGGGCTGCCAGCGTTGTCACCTGCGAGGGCTTCAGGCCGGAGTACAGCAGCGTAACGAGACCGGTCAGGTCGGCCGGGTTGAAGATGATGACCACGTGCTTAACGTCGGGGCAGTACTCCTTGATGTTCTTGCCAAGACCCTCTGCTATCTCGCAGTTTCCTTTCAAAAGGTCCTCGCGGGTCATGCCGGCCTTGCGGGGAGCGCCGCCTGAAGATATGATGTACTTGGCGTTGGTGAATGCCTCTTTCGGGTCGGTTGTGGCTGTGATTTTAACGTCGCCGAAGCCGCTCTGGCGCATTTCCTCGGCCACGCCTTCGGGCGAGAACACGTCGTAGAGGCAGATATCGTTTGTCAGGCCCATGGTGAGGGCTGTCTGAACCATGTTTGAGCCTATCATGCCGGCTGCGCCGACGATAGTCAATTTCTCGTTAGTTAAAAATGCCATAGTTGTTCGTTATATAAGAATTAAACGTTCCTGATTACTCAAATCCACGGCAAAGTTAAGAAAAAAAAGCGTATGGCGCGTGTTTATTTCATCTTTAATTTGTTATTAATTCTGAAAAGCAATACCTTTGTAAAGTCCATTTAACAAATCAAAGATATGGGAACAATAATATCAGACAGATTGTGGCGGCTGCGTCAGAAGATGCGCCGCGAGCGCCTCGATGCGTTCATCATCCCGCACGCCGACCCGCATTGCAGCGAGTTTGTTCCGGAACACTGGAACTACCTTGGGTATATAAGCGGTTTCAACGGCTCGGCCGGCACCGCCGTTGTCACCCTCGATGAGGCTGCCCTGTGGAC
>CALUHC010000034.1 GCA_944320355.1 uncultured Prevotella sp.
CGTGTACATGACGGTGGCCTACCGGCTCGGCCGTTTCTCGCTTGCAGCCTATTGGCAGCATCCGTTACGCAGCACGGTAACCTCCGAAAGCACCGAACTGATGAACCGTTTCGTAAGCAAAAGCATCACCGAGCGCAACGGCAATCTCGGCAACCTGCTTGGCATAAGCATAAGCTGGACGATGGAGAAAGGGCGGAAATACGAGGCGATAAGCAGGCAGGGAGAGAGTTAAAAGGGAAAAGGGAAAAGTTAAAAAATAGGCTGCGCGAAGAGCAAAAGGCCGGATAAGAGGTAAAAAAATAAGGAGGTAAAAAGGTAAAAAAAGGCTGCGCGAAGGTTTGGATGCCGATAATCAATCAAACAGGCGGCACGGGATGCCTGAGCTTCCCATGCCGCCTGTCATATCCTGCGCCCCATAGCGCAGCCCATTTTTTAACTTTTCCCTTTTAACTTTTCCCTTTCATCCGGCCCGTTTTTTAACTTTTCCCTTTTAACTTTTAACTCTCAATACGCTTCCTTGTCGCCTTTCAGGGCGTTGGCCACGGTCTTGTAGATGATGTAAAGGTCGAGTCCCATGGTCCAATGCTCTATATAATATATGTCGCCCCGCACGCGGCCTTCCATCTGCGATAGCTCTTTTGTCTCGCCGCGGAAGCCGGTCACCTGGCTCCAGCCCGTGATGCCGGGCTTCACGAAGTGGCGCACCATGTACTTGTCTATCAGCTTTGAGTACTCTTCGGTGTGCTTGAGCATGTGCGGTCGCGGCCCCACGACGCTCATTTCGCCCTTCAGCACGTTGATGAACTGCGGCAACTCGTCTATGTTTGTCTTGCGCATTATGTTGCCCCACTTGGTCTTTCGCGGGTCATCCTTGGTCGCCTGCACGCGGTCTGCGTCGTCGTTCACGCGCATGGAGCGGAATTTTATGCAGTAGAACTCCTTGCCGTTGATGCCGTTTCGCTTCTGGCGGAAGAACACCGGGCCGGGCATGGTCAGCTTGGTGATGACGAACACGATGATGAAAATGACGGGGAAGAGGGTGCAGAGGAACAGAAGCGAGAACGCAACATCGAATACTCGCTTCAGGATTCGGTTCTCCGCTTTTTCCAGCGGGTCTCGCATTATGCTCAGGTATGGCACGTTGCCTATCATGTTGAGGTACATACGGTGGTGCAGGTAGTTGCTCACGTTAGGCACGCTGTAGAAGTGTACGAGGTTGTTCTGGCAGTAGTTGATCATCGGCAGGATGTCGTCGGCGTGGCGCGACGTGAGGCAGCAGTACAGCTCATGCACCTCGCTGTGGGTGTGCAGGAAGTCTGTTACCTGTTGCGGTGTGCCGAGATAGGGGCACGAAGGCGGGAATTTGGGGTTTGGTGTGTAGTCGAAATATCCCTCCACGGCATATCCGAAGTAGGGGACGCTGGTCATTTCGTCATATAGCGCGTGTATGTTTTCCTTGCTGCCCACAAGTATCGCGTGGTGCTTGTGGCTCTCCTTGATGCGGTATGCCTTTACCGCTTTCCTTATGGAAAGGCGGAATGCCGATGCCAGCAGCACCTGCGCGAGCAGGAACAGCATTGACAGGCCGAGGGGCAACAGGTAGAATCCGCCTACATTGAGCAGCACTACGCTTGCCACCATGAACATGAGCACGTTGCGCAGCACGAGGGTTGTCACCTGGAAGTCCTTCACGTTGCGCTTGTAGAGTATCACTCCGCCTGTGAGTACGCACGTGAAATATATCAGCGTTACGGTCACAGCCGACTGCGGAAAGCTTTCAGACCAGAAATGTCCGCTGGCCCGGCAAAACAACACATAGAGTACAATGCAAATAAAAGTGTCACCCATTATGGTCAGTGCGGACAACAGCAGATTCCTGTGGGTGTTCTGTTTGTTGTTATTCATGATTAAGTTGAGTTTTCCGACTGTATGCTTTTGCAAATATAAATATGTTTGTCCGCACTGAAAAATGTTTTTAAGCTAAATTTGAAAAAGTCGAAAAAGTTTCGAAGATTTTATGGGAGTTATAAGGAGTTGGCGGGAGTTATCGCAGTATTTATGGTGGGAGTTAGAAGGAGTTGGCGGGAGTTATCGCTCCGTTGCACTACGCTCGTGGAGTTAGCGGACAATAGCTTTGTGGATGATTGATTTAAGAAGTTAAGGAAGTTAGGGGAAGTTATCGCTCCACTGCGTTTCGCTTTGGGAGTTAAAAGACAATTGTTTAGTGAACGTGTTTCGTATATTGGACAGGTATTCTGCCGTAATACACACCATGTCTTTTACAAAGCTATTGTCTTTTAACTTCCCGAGCGAAACGCAGTGGAGCGATAACTCCCGCTAACTCCTTATAACTCCAATAAAAATTACCTTCCCTTCCTCGTCACCGAGAACGACTGGCGGTGGAACACGAAGATGGGGATGATGCAGCCGACCACCATGCCGAACATGACGAGCAGTGTCAGGGAGCCGTTGTGGAAGAAGCGGGTGACGTACTCCATGGTGTAGTCTTCGGGCAGGCGCACGATGTTGATGAGGTCGCGAACGGCCTTGTATGCAAACATTCCCGGCACCATGGGCAGCAGCGAGGGGAAGGCGAAGCACTCCGCCGGGCAGTGTATGCGCATGGCGAAAGGCACGGACAGCAGGCCGATGACGAGCCCGGCGATGGTGGAGGCCGTCACTTGGTCGAACGGCATGGCGGCGTTGTGCATCAGGAAGTAGCGCACGCCGTGGCCCACGCAGGCCAGCAGGGCGCAGATGAGCAGTGCCCTGCGCGGCGGGTTGCTGATGATGGCGAAGCCGATGGCGGCCACGGCGGCGAACAGTCCGTCGGCCACCGATGCTGCCAGAATGTCGGAGCGTGTCACAGATGTGAACGTGGTGGGGTCTATGCCGAACGTTATCACCGTGGCCGACAGGCCGAGCGCGATGCAGATGATGAGCAGCATGGCGTTGGCCAGCCGCGCGATGCCGTTGAGCACGTGGTGGTCCACGATGTCCATCACGCCGTTTATCAGCGGCACGCCAGGCACAAGGTAGAGCATCGACGTGCCGAGCGACATATCCTCCGTGCCGCCATGGAAGAAGAGAAAGTCTGTCACGCCGATCATCGTGGACACGAAGGCGCAGAGCACGAACACGGCCAGCTGGTTGACACCGCGCCGCGTGAGCTGCTGGCGGAGCATGAAGCCCACGAGCGTGGCCACGAACACTATGGCCATGGACGTGGCGTTGCCGTCGAAGAGGCGGCAGAAGCAGGCGTTGGCCACCGATGCCAGCAGCAATACGAGCCACGGGCTCTCGCGCCGCTCGGTCACTATCTCCTTCAGCCGCGCCCACAGCTCGCGCAGGGACAGGCGGTCGTCGAAGGCGTTCCACGACAGTTGCGACAGCTTCATGTTCACGTTGAAGTTGAGAGGTATGTGGGGCGTCTTCTTGATGTAGGTGTAAGAGTGGTTGCGCCCGTTGTCGTGCAGGGTGATGCTCAGCGTCTTTGGGAATATGAGCAGGTTGACGTGGAATCCCATCGAGCGCGCCATGCGCACGGTGTTCAGTTGTATTCGCGATGTCTGCGCTCCCACGGCCATGAGCGTGGCGGCATATTCGGCAAGAAACAGCGTGGCTTCTTTCAGCCTCTGGTGGATGTCTTGTTCGGGTGTCTGTTGCATTATCCTGATACCTTATTATTATATTTATGAGCTCGTATGTGGCGGTATTTCTAACTACTTGACCCTCAGTGCGTTGCAAAACGGGCCGTTTTGGCTCGCGAAACGGCCCGTTTCAGGCTGCGAAACGTGCCGTTTTGCGCGGTGAAACGAGCCGTTTCGCAAATCGTTCCCGTGCGGGCTGTCTTTCGGCCTGTGCGCGGCCGTGTTCCGGGGTCGCCGTCGTGCCATTGCGTCAAGCGTGTGCAAAATTATACAATTCCGCCAAACGGGCAAAATGTCAAGAATGTTTTTTGTGCTGACAGATTGTCAGTCTGGCGGGTTTGGCACGGTTTTGGCAGTGTCAGGGGTGGCCGCGCAGCCCTCCGGGCGGCACAGAGCCACGATAAAGACATAACAATTTAAAAAATAAGCAATCATGAACATCAAACCATTAGCAGACAGAGTACTGGTGCTCCCTGCACCGGCAGAAGAGAAGATTGGCGGTATCATAATCCCTGATACGGCAAAAGAGAAACCTTTGCACGGAACGATTGTCGCTGCAGGCAAGGGCACCAAGGACGAGGAGATGGTGCTCAAGGAGGGCGACGAGGTGCTCTACGGCAAGTACTCAGGCACCGAGCTGGAGTATGACGGCACCAAGTACCTGATGATGCGCCAGAGCGATGTGCTCGCAATAATAGAGAAATAACATATCGACAACAGACAATTTAAAACACAGAATATCATGGCAAAAGAGATAAAATTCAACGTAGAGGCCCGCGAGATGCTGAAGAAGGGCGTGGACCAGTTGGCTAACGCAGTTAAGGTGACACTCGGCCCGAAGGGTCGCAACGTGATCATCGAGAAAAAGTTCGGCGCTCCGCAGATAACCAAGGACGGCGTCACCGTGGCCAAGGAGGTAGAGCTGGAGAACCGTTTCGAGAACACCGGCGCACAGCTCGTTAAGAGCGTGGCCAGCAAGACTGGCGACGATGCCGGCGACGGAACCACAACCGCTACCATACTCGCCCAGAGCATCGTCAACGTTGGGCTGAAGAACGTCACCGCCGGCGCCAACCCCATGGACCTGAAGCGCGGCATCGACAAGGCCGTGAGCGCCGTGGTGGCCTACATCAAGGACCACGCCGAGAAGGTGGACGACAACTATGACAAGATAGAGCAGGTGGCAACGGTTTCTGCCAACAACGATCCCGAGATAGGAAAGCTCGTTGCCGACGCCATGCGCAAGGTGAGCAAGGACGGCGTTATCACCATCGAGGAGAGCAAGAGCCGCGACACATACATCAACGTTGTTGAGGGAATGCAGTTCGACCGCGGCTACCTGAGCGGCTACTTCGTCACCGATGCCGACAAGATGGAGTGCGTCATGGAGAACCCCTACATCCTCATCTACGACAAGAAGATAAGCAACATCAAGGACTTCCTGCCCATCCTGCAGCCTGCTGCGGAGAGCGGCCGCCCGCTGCTCGTCATCGCCGAGGACGTGGACTCCGAGGCTTTGACCACGCTTGTGGTCAACCGTCTGCGCGGCGGGCTCAAGATCTGCGCCGTGAAGGCACCGGGCTTCGGCGACCGTCGCAAGGCAATGCTTGAGGATATAGCCGTACTGACAGGCGGAGTGGTCATCAGCGAGGAGAAAGGACTGAAGCTTGAGCAGGCCACTCTGGAGATGCTGGGCACCTGCGACAAGGTTACCGTGACCAAGGACAACACGACCATCGTCAACGGAGCCGGCGACAAGCAGTGCATTGCCGACCGCGTGGCTCAGATTAAGAACGAGATTGCCAACACCACAAGCTCTTACGACAAGGAGAAACTGCAGGAGCGCCTGGCCAAGATATCGGGCGGCGTGGCAGTGCTCTACGTCGGTGCCAACAGCGAAGTGGAGATGAAGGAAAAGAAAGACCGCGTTGACGATGCCCTTTGCGCCACCCGCGCCGCCATCGAGGAAGGCGTTGTGGCCGGCGGCGGCACCACATACATCCGCGCGCTCTCGGCACTCAAGGACCTGAAGGGCGACAACGCCGACGAGCAGACCGGCATCAACATCGTGGAGCGCGCCATCGAGGAGCCTCTGCGCCAGATTGTCGCCAACGCCGGCGGCGAGGGAGCTGTGGTAGTACAGAAGGTTCGCGAGGGCGAAGGCGATTATGGTTACAATGCCCGCACAGGCGTTTACGAGGATATGCGCAAGGCAGGCGTGATTGACCCGGCCAAGGTTTCGCGCGTCGCTTTGGAGAACGCTGCGTCCATAGCAGGTATGTTCCTCACCACAGAGTGCCTCATCGTAGACAAGCCCGAGGAGAAGCCGGCAATGCCGATGGGCGGCGGCGCAGGCATGGGCGGAATGATGTAAAATTGCAAACCGTACATATCAAAGGGGAGGGGCTGTTGCAGAAAACGGCTCCTCCTTTTGCTTTTTGGCATTGGCTGTTGTGTTTTTTATCATGTTTTTCTTTGAAGTGATTGGCAAACTTCCTATCTTTGCCGTGTCAAAAGCAATGAAAAGGCAAAAGATATTTTTGATTTGTTTTAGTAGATTAGTTTTTAAGTAGTTTGTTTTGGAGACCGAATGTCGGGATGACATTCGGTCTTTTGTGTTTGTTTTTGCCTTGCTTGCCTTTATAAGACAGGCCGACGGCGGTCTGTCAACGTTCAATTACACGGACGGGGTGATGACGAGCGGCCATACTTCCGTTGACGATATGGACTTCACCATAGGCGGTTCGCCATTGGAGGTAAGGATGACCGACGGCGAAGGCTATACCGAGCGTTATTACAACATCACGACCAACAGCAGCGGCGCCATGACAAGCTGCAACTGCGAATATCGTGACACGCAGGATGATTTTTCCGGCACGGAGACCCTCACAATGCGTTATGACAGCGGCAACCGCTTGCTTGAACTTACCGCCACGGAAGAAGAGACGGACGAGGGCATCGTGTACAGCTATCGGACCACGTTCGCCTTTACATGGAATGGCAACGACATAACGCGCATAGTCGTGACCGATTTCGAGAGCGAGGGCGACTACATCGAGGATGAATTCGTTCAGGAACTTACTTATGAGTATGGCTCCAATCCGGAGACAAACAACGGAATAGTATATGCCGGCTTTGTCATCGACCTTGACTTCATGCAGTATGCCGGACTGTTTGGCCGCACCACGGCTCACATTCCCGTCAGCATGGCAGAAACAACTACCCACAACAGCACTCCGCGAGAGTATACTGTCAGCGTAGACAAGGACGGGCAGGGCCGCATCACGGCTCTCTATGAGAACGGAAGCCTCGTGGAGACATATTACTATTCGGACACTTTAGGCCAGCTCGACGCAGCGCCCGCGCTGTCGAAAGCCACCCGTGCGCAGGGCCTTCGCGGCCTGCACAAGCGGCTGTTGAGGCACAGGCGGTAGCGGCGTTGCGGCGGAATACAAGCCGCAGCGCACCTTGCCACACACTGCATTCGCCATTGCGATGCCCGGCACGAGGCTGAACAGTCTTGCCGGGCATCTGGTTTTTAGAAGCTGTTTTGATTTTATCAACAGCCGGATTGGGTTGGATTTTTGAAGCATATTCGCCCGTTTGCAGAGGAGCATTTTTCGCTTCGCTCAACAACACGTGCGGGCTATGTGACGAAGCAAACGGGCGAATATGACCAAAATGCACTCAAGGCGGCAGGGATAAAAGACATATTTGATAAAATCAAAACAGCTTCTTATAGCCATTCTGCCACTAAGGCTGCACCGTCATGCAGCGCTTTGCCTTTAACATATATATGTTAAAGGCCGCCGTCGGCGTAATGCTGTATAACCATCTGACTGTCAACGCATTGCAAAACGTGCCGTTTTGCCTTCCGAAACGCGCTGTTTTGCACAATGAAACGGTACGTTTTGGAAGGCGAAACGGCAATATCGTAAGCCCAAACGGCACATACGGAAAAACGGGGCGATGCGGGCTGTTTTTAGTTGCATATATGCAAGTATCTTGGGGAGGCAGGAGACAGGATGCGGGAGTTCAGACATTACTTTAGTAGTCAGGAGTTCAGGAGTTGCAGGAGTTCAGACATTACTTTGGTAGTCAGGAGTTCAGGAGTTGCAGGAGTGCAGACATTACTTTAGTAGTCAGGAGTTCAGGAGTTGCGGGAGTTCAGACATTACTTTGGTAGTCAGGAGTTCAGGAGTTGCAGGAGTTCAGACATTACTTTAGTAGTCAGGGGGTCAGAGGTTTTGGGAGTGCAGACAAAAGTCTTTGCGCCAAAGCGTTTTTGGAGACTATTGACCGATTTTGTGGGTACTGTTCGTCACGGCATGGCGGGCAGGGTGGAGCAGGGCGGCCGTTTTGTCGGCGTGTCTTGTTTTTTGTAGGCAATAGTTTGCCGTTGCGGATTTTATTGCTTAATTTTGCAAGATGAATGCCTTTTGCCGCCAGGCGGTGGCAGTGCGTGGCCTGGTGGCGCGATGCCGGGCTGTGGCCTGTCGTTGGGCGGGGGCAGGCAGAGGCATTGCCATCTTATGTAACAATGTAAGACAGACTACCATAGTAATTAAAACTTTGCATCAGGACAATGAAAATGAAAACCATCGCGGCGCTGTTGCTTGTCGCAGTGTCGGCCTCGGCGCAGAAGCGCATAGGCGATTTCATAGAGTCGCGGTCGTATAATGACAGCAAGCGCGGCACAGAGCGCACCCTGCAGTACCGCCCCGACGGGCGCGACTTTGTGTGCGTGAACGGTGACAACGAATATACCCGCGCCCTCTACGGCGGCTACACCGAGTATCGGGTGGAGACGAGCGACCGCCCCATCTTTGCCATATTCAAGAAGGGCGGCCACCGCAACGTGCGCTTCCGCGCCACAGTGGGCGGCCGCGAATATGCCTTGGAGAGCACCACGTGGTGCGAGGCGCGCTATTCCGGCGGCTCGCGCCGCTACGTGGTCAGGGACGAGGCGTGGGGCGATGCCTGCCTGCGCGTGGATGTCGTTGCCCTCACCGAGAGCGAGGGGGCGGTGTGGCGGTTTCGCGCCGAGGGCTTCGCCGACGGGCCGAGGCTCAAGGCCATGGTGTGCAACATAGCCAACACCAAGTTGCGCCGCGGCGGCGACATGGGGGCCGACCGCCCCGGCAGCTTTGCCCCGGCGGCCGGTGACGCCGGTCTGGCGATAGCTGAGTGGGATGCCTCGGGCGAGAGCTACTTCGTGATGCGCGGCTCGGCCATAGACACCGTGGCCGCCGCCGAGGCTTCGGTCATGTTTGACAGTGTGATGGAGCGCAACCGCCGGATGGCCTCGCGCATAGAGTTCAACACCCCCGACCCGTACATCAACACCCTCGGCGGCGCGCTCGTGATGGCCGCCGACGGCGACTGGGACGGGCAGACGTGGCTGCACGGCTGCGTGGGCTGGCGTATGCCGCTGGCCGGATGGCGCGCCGGATTCCTCGGCGACGTGCTTGGCTGGAACGACAGGGCTGTGTCGCACTTCGACGCTTACGCCAAGAGCCAGGTTACAAACGTGCCTCCCACAATCCCGCATC